>DATDPZ010000172.1:0-17870 GCA_035292525.1 Chitinophagaceae bacterium | reverse complement strand
ATCCATGTCACCAACATACAGATGGATCTTGCCTTTTAGTTTTTCACCAATTTTTGGCCAGTCTCTTTTAATAATATGTACAAGGTCGTAATTTTCTTTCCAGTGTTCCGCTACTTTTTTATTGATCTCTCCACTGTATTTATCAAAAATTCTTTCCGGATAACCATCTTTTCCTACGGGAGAATAAACAGCTTCCCAGATATCCCACTGATCGCCGCTCCTGCTTTTGGTTCCTAATGCAAGTTCCCGGTGATTCATGTCTTTTACCATAACGCTTACATGACCTAAATAATTTCGATGCCCCGGTCTCAATGTTTTTTTAAATGGCCCTTCCTGGTAATAAGCATTTTTGTCTTTGTAAATATTTACGGTCATGTAATGATTAAAATCAATTGGGTCGGGACAGGCAGCATAACAGCCATTGTATTCATCTGGATAAAAGACCTGGGCGGCCAGCACTTCCCATCCTCCTGTACTGCCGCCATACATGAATCTTGCCCAGCCTTCGCCGATGCCACGAAAGCGTTTTTCTATTTCCGGTATTAACTCATAAGTGATGGCATCGCCATAAGGTCCGATGTTTGCAGAATTCACAGCATAAGAATCATCATAAAAAGGATTGGCATGTTGTATTTCTATAGCAATCACTCTTGGAAAATCCGGGCCAGTCCATAGTTTATAAAAATCATAGGCTTCCTGCTGAATTATTTTATTATACCCGATGAGATTAAACCTTGCAATGGTATCCGGTTTCAGATTTTCATCCGGAGGAATAGTTCTCCATCCGCCAAAGTCGGCAGGAAAATGACCATGAAAGATAGCCAACGGATATTTTACACTTGTATGGGTATCCCATCCTTCAGGCAATAAAATATGTGCGCCAAGAAACATGGGTCGCCCCCAGAATTCTGTAAGCAACTTACTTTGAATTTTTATATGCTTAATGTATCTGGAATCTTCCGGTTCTTTAATGGCAGGAATGATTTTGCTTAGTACTATTTTGTGCTGAACTTTTTCATTGGGATTAAATTTTAATTTCAACGGAACGGAATATAAATTTCCCGGCGCCAGGTTCCAGTGTTGTCCTTCTCCCCTGTCCATCGGGAGTTTTACCACATGGCCGTCTTTGCGGTGAAATGTTTCATAAATATGAAGCAATGCCTGTACATGAAATTCGCCGGCAATAATTTTATTTAAACTTTCTACCGGGTAGCCAAATGCTGCGGCTGAAATAATTTTTGATGTGCCGGGCTTCCAGTTTTCAACATCTGTTCCAAATACCTGTTGCGTGTTGGGTCCATCAGCAATCTGGAATCTTGGTTCGGAGGCCCCTTTTTTTGATAATAGCAATAATAATCTTCCATCAAGTGGTTTTTTGGAAAGAGAGTCAGGCAACAGGATAGAAAAATTTTGGGTAAAGCCCGATATAAACAAAAAAATAAACTGGAGCAGCACGGTAAATTTTTTCATGGTAGTTCGTCTGGTTTTTTAAAATAAATATTTTCTGAACTTAACAGGATCTGCAAATTAAGCCAATGCACGGTTGATAAAATCAATCAGGGGTTTCAGGGCTTCAAATACAGCGGTTGTTTTTTTCAAAAGATTTTTTGAAACCAGATCCTGATCATTAAGTTCAGTGATGGCCAGATAACTTTTCAGTTTCAGGTATGCCGCTGCCGGGTTATCAGTTGCATATCCTTTGGGTACACGGCTCAGCAAAAATTCTTTGCTTTTATCCAGGTCTCCAAACACCGCTTTAAATTTTTTTGCTGCAATAATTTTTTTGAATTCATCATAACAATAATCCACTTCCTGTCTTACTTTACTTAATTCGGCAGGCGGGGGTTGGTAAATGCCACCACCAAGAAATACCTGACCCGGTTCCATATGAAAGTAATAACCGGCCGAGGAAAAAGCTTTTCTTCCGTCTTTATTTATGCTGGCGCCGAAATTGGTTTTGTATGGAGATTTGTCTTTGCTGAACCGGACATCCCGGTTGATCCGGAATATGCAGTCTTTTGCTTTTATTCCAATCAGCGTTTTGTCCTTTTTGCTATAAGCATCTATAACTGCCTGTATGAATTGCAGGAAATCAGCTTTTGCTTCTTCATAACGTTTACGATTTTTATCAAACCAGGGTTTGTTGTTATTCTTTTTTAAATCTTTTAAAAACCTGATAGTGGAGGTTTGTAGCATAGTCGCCCGGTTAGAATTATTTAAAGGATGCTGTTTGTAAATAAATGTAGTAAAGCTTTCTTCAACAGCACTTAAAATCTTTTCAATCACGGTACTATTTTATCCTGGCCCAGTTCTCTCCGCTCTTAATACGGTAAACGGTCATTTCGCTTACGTTATATTTTTTGGCCAGCCGCTTGATCGTAATGGACCTGTTCCGGTCTTTCAGAATTTCTTTAATTTTTTTCACCTGGCCTGCATTCAGTTTTAAACCAACCGTACGGTTTGCCTGTACTTTTTTATAGGCAATCTTTGCCGGACTTTTTTGCTGGTGTGCAATCATTTGCTCCAGTGTTGCCCATCGGAGATTTTTTATATGGTTGTCCAGTTTATGGTGATTAATATGAATAACATATTTGTGTTTCTGCGAAGGTTTCTTCAAAAAAATCTTTGCCATTTCACGATGAATATACAAGGTGCCTTTATTTCCGGGTCGGTGAAGATTCAATGTCCGGTAGCCGGTAGTTAAAGAACCATTCAGGAGTTTTCCTTCTTTAATTTCTTTTTTATAACTGGCAATACGTCCAAGGCTGGACACGGCATAGCGATAGCGAAGTTGTTTCCATCCGGAGAAAGTCAATGGCTTCCAAACTTCATTGGGAATTTTTTTTATCATGGCGCATCAATTTTAATGAACAGGATGCGGATGCAGCTAATAACGCAGGTACGCAGGTAAGTTATTCAAGCAAGAAAAGAATGACACCTAAGTTAAAGAAGTTTTACATGGCGTTGCTATTTATCCCCGATTAATTTTAAAAATTCTTCTTCAGAGATGATCTTAACGGTATTAATTTTTTTAGCTTTTTCAAGTTTGCTGCCTGCATCTTCACCCACCACCAGGTAATTTAATTTACTACTTACCCCGTTTAATAGCTGGCCTCCGATTTTTTCAACCATTTCCTCTGCCTGGCTTCGCTTAAGTGTTGGTAATGTGCCGGTAAATAAAAAAGTCTGACCGGCGATACTACTACGTTGAACAACTTTCTTTTTTTCGTTTTTTAATTTTAAGCCCAGTTTTTCTAAAGTTTGAAGCATTTCAATATTGTCTTTGTTCCGGAAAAACTGGTAAATGCTACCGCCCACTTTTGGACCTACATCTTCCAGGTTTTGAAAATCTTCAAGAGAAAAATTTTGGAAGTCAAGTAAATGACTGACAGTTTGTGCTAAAGTTTTAGCAGTGGTTTCTCCAACAAAGCGGATACCTAAAGCATAGATCAGGCGATGCAGGGGCTGTGCTTTTGATTTGACAATGGAAGCTTCCAGATTGGCAATGGATTTTTCACCAAAACCTTCCAATTCACTTAGTTTATTAAAATCAAGCTGGTAAATACCCGGAATATCATTCAACAATCCCAGTTCATAAAATTTTCTCACATTGGCTTCACCAAATCCACGGATGTCCATGGCATCCTTACTTACAAAGTGAATAATTCTCTCTACCACTTGTGCCGGGCATTCAATATTTATACATCTCCATACGGCTTCATCCATTTCTTTAAACAGGGGGCTGTTACAAACAGGGCATTTATCCGGAAAATGAATCTTTTTTTCTTTCCCGGTTCTAAGTTCTGTTATAGATTTTACAATCTGGGGTATTACATCTCCTGCTCTTTCAATTAAAATGCTGTCGCCAATCCGAAGATCTTTTTCTTTTATGTAATCTTCGTTGTGTACAGATATACTGCTAATAGAAACTCCGCCAACTGTAACCGGTTCCAGTTTGGCTACCGGGGTAACGGCGCCGGTTCTTCCAACCTGGTATTCTACTGCAATCAGTTTGCTGGTACCTTGCCTGGCTTTAAATTTAAAAGCAATGGCCCATCGGGGATGATGGGAAGTCATTCCCAATTTATCCTGTAAGGTCACTTCATTCACTTTTATGACCATGCCATCTATTTCATAAGGCAGGTTATCCCGTAATACTTCAAATTCATTACAGTATTTTATTACATTATCAATACCTTTCAAAACTTTTTTTTCTTTTTCAGGGCTTCTAAAACCCAGTTCCCAGAGCATTTCAAGAGAGGTGGAATGGAGTAATATTTTATCTGAAATTTTTTTTCCGGGCAATGCAGAGAAATAACTGATATGATAGACAAATGCTTCAAGATTTCTTTTGGCAACTTCTTCAGGATCTTTGATCCGGAGAGAACCTGCTGCAGCATTCCTGGGATTTGCCAACGGGGTATCACCCTGGGCTGCTAATTTTTCATTATATTTTTTAAAATTGGTTTTATTGATCAGTACTTCGCCACGAATCTCTGCCTGCTGAATGCCAAAGTCAGAAAATTTTGCTGAAAGGGGTACACTCCGGATCTGTTTAATGTTCCTGGTTATTTCATCACCTTCCACACCATCTCCCCTGGTGGCTCCCCGCAGCAGTAAATCATTTTCGTAAATAAGAGAAATACTGGCGCCGTCGAATTTTGGTTCCACACAGTATTCAATTTTTTCAATGCCGGTTAATTCTTTTGCTTTCCTGTCAAAATCAATAAGGTCATCACTATTATATGAGTTGTCCAGGGAAAGCATCGGAACAAGATGTTGTATTGTTGGAAAGTCTTTTGTTAATCCTTTTGCTACTCTTTGTGTTGGCGAATCAGCGGTTACTTGCTTCGGATTGTCAGCTTCAATTTTTTCAAGGAACTTATAAAGTTTGTCGTATTCATAATCTGAGATAAGCGGGTCATTCATTACATAATAGCGGTATTCATGAAAGCGAAGTATATCACGCAGGGTTTCTATCTCCTTTAGGTCTGATTTATCTTTTTTAAGAAAGCCAGCAGTATCAGATTGTATTTTTTTTATTTCTTCTTTAGAATACATTTTTGAAAATTAGGATTGTAAAAATAAACTTCTGAAGTATTACAATGAATGTTTTAAAAAATGAAAAAATATCAACGTGTAATAAGTACACAAAGATTAACTTTAACATCCCAAAATTGCCATAATGAAAAGACTAGCCCTGATATTTTTCATATTTTTTACAATTAAAAATCTTCATGCTCAGCTGTTATCCTGGTCGACTGATTTTCCAAAGGACAATGACAATATTACAATAACGGTTGATGCCACAAAAGGAAACAAAGCGTTGGAGGGTTTTTCAGGAAATGTATATGTCCATGTGGGAGTAATTACAAATCTCAGTTCAGGTCCTGCAAATTGGAAGTATGTAAAGTTTACATGGGGTTCAACTGAAGCTGCCGCCCAGGCAACAGCAGCAGGCACCAATAAATGGACTTATACCATTAATAGTATCCGTACATTTTTTAATGTGCCCGGAGGTGAATTCATTCAAAAGATCTCCATTCTTTTTCGTTCTGGTAATTGTAATAATGATTGCATTGTTCAACGAAATACAGATGGCAGTGATATGTATGTGCCGGTATATGACAATAATCTTGCTGTTCGTTTCAGCGATCCTTTCCTTCAACCTAATTATATACCAATTCCAGAACCAATTAATAAGAACCTGGGAGAAAGTATAAATATAACTGCGTTGGCAAGTGCCAGTTCCAACATGAGAATATTATTGAATGGCACTGTAGTTCAGTCTGCAAATAATGTAACTAGGATCAATGCTAATCCAACCTTAACTGTAGCAGGTAATCAAACAATAGTTGCTGAAGCCACAGTTGGAGCCACAACTAAAACAGAAACAATCAACTTTTTTATTTCCGGTGACCCAACCATTGCTCCTTTACCAGCTGCTGTTCGGGATGGAATTAATTATGAAGCAGGAAACACATCTGTTGTTTTGGTTTTAAATGCTCCCGGTAAAAACCGTGTTTCTGTTATTGGTTCTTTTGCCGGTAGTAACTGGACTGAGCAAACTGCTTATCAAATGAACAAAACTGCGGATACTAATTATTGGTGGATCAGAATAACAGGATTGACACCTGGAACAGAATATGCATACCAGTATCTGGTTGACGGGCAATTGAAAATTGCAGACCCTTATGCGGAGAAGATCCTTGACCCATGGAACGATGGATTCATTTCCCCAACTACTTATCCGGGTTTAATGCCCTATCCAACACAAACCACAGGCATAGTAAGTGTATTACAAACAGCACAGCCATCTTATACCTGGCATGTTAATAATTTTTCCCGTCCGGATAAAAGAGGGCTGATTATTTATGAACTCCTGCTGAGAGATTTTGTAGCTGCTCATGACTGGAAAACATTACGGGATACATTGAATTATTTAAAAAACATGGGAGTGAATGCAATTGAGCTTCTTCCTTTCAATGAGTTTGAAGGTAATAACAGCTGGGGATACAACCCGGATTTTTATTTTGCTCCGGATAAATATTACGGAACAAAAAACTCTTTAAAAGAATTTATTGATAGTTGTCATAAAAAAGGGATTGCAGTTATCATGGATATTGCACTGAATCATTCTTTTGGTTTAGCGCCTTATGTACAACTTTACTGGGATGCTGCCAATAACCGGCCGGCAGCAAATAATCCCTGGTTCAATCCGGAAGCTAAACATCCTTTCAATGTTGGCTATGATATGAACCATGAAAGCCTTGCAACCCGTTATTATTTTAGCAGGGTGGTTGAACACTGGCTTACAGAGTATAAACTTGATGGATTCCGTTTCGATCTTTCAAAAGGATTTACACAAGTCAATTACGGGACTAATGTTGGAGCTTGGGGACAATATGACCCAAGCCGTGTGGCGATCTGGAAAAGATATTATGATACATTACAATTAAAATCACCGGGCAGTTATGTGATACTGGAACATTTTGCTGATAACAGTGAAGAAATTGAATTATCAAATTATGGAATGTTATTATGGGGAAACAGTAATCACAGCTTCTCGGAAGCAGCTATGGGCTTTGTACCCACATCAAATTTTGAATACGGGATATTTAAAGTAAGAAACTGGACGCAGCCACACTTGATTACTTATATGGAAAGCCATGATGAAGAAAGAATAATGTATAAAAACCTGAATTTCGGAAACTCTTCCGGCGCATATAATACAAGAAATCTTTCCACTGCTTTAAAAAGAATGGAAATAAGCGCTGCATTTCTCACCATGATACCTGGGCCTAAAATGATTTGGCAGTTTGGAGAAACAGGGTATGATTACAGTATTAATTATTGTCAGAATGGATCAATAAACAGCAACTGCCGTACAGATCCCAAGCCTATTCAATGGGATTATCTTCAGGAGGCCGGCCGGAAGCGATTATATGATACATACAGTGCATTATTGAAACTTCGGTTCCATCCTGCCTATAACAGTGCTTTTATTACGAATCGTGTTACACATAGTCTTTCCGGGGGTTTCAAATGGCTGCAGGTTACCACAGATACTTCAAATTTATGTCTCATTGGAAATTTTGACGTTATTCAAACTTCCGGTCAGGTAACATTCCAGAGTGCAGGCACCTGGTATGATTATCTGAATGGCAATACGTTTACAGCAACAGGTGGCTCACAAAGTATAACCTTACTGCCGGGAGAATTTCGTTTATTTCTAAATAGGAATATCACCAATGTAATTACAACCCCGGTGAGTAATATTAATAACCCGGCGAATTCTTTTAAAGTATCTGTATACCCCAACCCTTTAGCAGGTGCAGCAGTTCTGCAGATCGAAAACAAGGAAGCGGGATTAGCAAGCATTCAGTGGTATAATGAAGCCGGGCAAAAGGTAAAAGAGGAATCCTTAGGTACGTTAGAGAAGGGAGTACATAAAATTCAAATAGCTGGTTCCAGGCATAAGAAAATGGCTCCCGGAACTTATCTTTTAAGGGTTCAAATAAAAAACCAGGTTCAAACGCAAAAAATTATTTTACTTTGACCGCTTTTAAAAATATTAATTATGTGTGCTGAAACTTTGAATCATTTAAAAACTGCAGAAGCTGAAAAAGCCTCACACCTGGAATTTTTCAATATTGGAGTATCAGTAGACTGTGTCATATTTGGATTTGAAAATAAAGAATTGAAAGTATTACTGATAAAATCTGACCTGGAAGAGTTTTCGGGAAAGTGGTCTTTACTAGGCGACCTGATAGATCCCCATGAAGATCTGGATACGGCTCCCTACCGGGTTTTAAAACAACGTACGGGGCTTGATAATGTTTTTCTTCAGCAAGTGGGAAGTTTTGGAAACGTGAACCGGCATCCATCCGGCAGAGTAATCACAACAGCTTATTATTCTTTGATAAATATCCGTAATCATCATTTAAAAATATCCGACAATGAAGTTCATTGGCATGCTGTAGATGATATTAAAGAGTTAGCCTTTGACCATAGAAAAATAATGAATACCTGCTTAAAAAGACTGCAAGGGCAGATTATGGAAGAACCAGTTGTCTTTAACTTACTGCCTGAAAAATTTTCATTAAGGGAATTGCAGGATTTATACCAATCTATTTTAAGGACAAAACTGGACCGGAGAAATTTCAGAAAAAAGATCTCTTTGAAAAGCTGGTTAGAGGATCTGGATGAAATGGAAAACGATGTGCCACACCGTCCGGGCAGATTATATAAAGTAAAAAAGATGGAGAAATTATAAAGCTGAAATTTTTTGGATTACAGAACCGTTTATTTTTTTAAATATTTCTGCCGTTTTACTGAATTGCAATAATTCCGGTAATGAAAAGCAATATCAGGTTTCCTCCGCCAGAGCAGTGTATATAAAAAAAAGAGTGTTACCACATTATATAAATCCGGGAGAGTCGCTTTGACAAGATACCTTTAGGAAGATTGAAAGCCACATATTAAGCTCAATGCTGATCTGCCTCTGCTTTAGAATTCCAATATCCATTACAGCACAGCTTTCCTCTGAAGAGTAAGCATCATTTAAAATGAACCCCGGCTGTTTTTAAACAAGTTCATGAAGCAGAACAGAAACCTAATCGTTGCCTTTAGTTGTTTATTTCTTGAGGTTTATTGTAATAAGAATTGTTGTGCTTGTACCATTATTCTTAATTGAAAGTATGATTAAAATCTTCTTATTAACAATATAATTCTTCCCTAAGCCAATGGCTGAAAAGTATTATTTTTTAAAAGCTAACGAGTGTTATTAAATTTTTTATTTTATGAGATATATAATTATTAAACAAAATTTTTTTTAGAATAGAAAAAAAAGAATAACATTGTGTAGCCATTACACACTTGTAATTTATTATTCAATCATAACTACTACTGCTTATGTCCAGCAAAAATCTTACTAAATCAATTGCTGCTATTTTACTGCTTCTTATTTCGCAGATAACAATGGCACAGGAAAGAGTTGTATCCGGGAGGGTAACAGACTCAAAAGACGGATCATCGGTAGCCGGTGCATCCGTTGTACCAAAAGGTACAAACAGGGGCACATCAACCGGTGCCGACGGTACTTTCAGAATTACGGTTGGGCCTAATGTAAACACACTCATTATTACATCGGTTGGTTTTGGCCGTTTGGAAGTTGATATTTCCGGCGGAAAAACAACAGCTGATGCCAGTCTTGTTGCCAGTACAGAAAACCTGGGAGAGGTAATCGTAAGTACCGGTTATGGTACTTCACGTAAAAAAGACCTTACCGGTTCTATTGCCACAGTAAGAGCAAAAGATTTTAATAAAGGTGTTAATACTTCACCCGATCAATTGATTCAGGGTAAAGTTGCCGGCTTACAAATCACCAGCAACAATGGTCAGCCGGGTGCTGGTGCTACTATCCGTATTCGCGGTACCAGTTCAGTTCGTTCCGGAAACAACCCTTTGATAGTTGTTGATGGAGTTCCTTTGGAAGGCGGATCGGGTCGTCCGGGTCTGGGTGCTCCTGGTTTAGGAGGTACGCCTGGTTCAAACCCGCTAAACTATATCAACCCCAATGATATTGAGAGTATCGATGTATTAAAAGATGCATCAGCAGCTGCCATCTACGGTTCAAGAGGTGCAAATGGGGTTATTCTTATCACCACTAAAAAAGGTAAAATTGGTGCAACAAGCATTGAAGTGGGATACTCTGTAGGGCTTTCCAAAATTGCAAAACAAATAGAATTACTTAGTGGAGACGAATATCGTAGCGCTTTAACCAAGTACAGTTTGACCAGTGGTGACTATGGCTCAAGTGTAGATGCAATGGATGCCATCCTACGCACAGGCGTCACTCAAAATATTAACCTGGCTATGAGTGGTGGAAATGAAAGTGCCCGTCAGCGGGTATCAGTGAGCTTTCTGAATGAAAAAGGTATTGTGGAAGAATCTCAGTTAAAAAAATATACAGTTGGTTATACCGGCAACTTCAAATTTCTGGAAAATAAAAGATTGGGATTTGATGTTAATATTAACACAGCCCAACTTACAGAAGAAGTAGTTCCAATCACCAATAACGCAGGTTTCCAGGGCAGTTTAATTGGCCAGGCATTACAATGGAACCCGACTCATCCATTCAAAAAAACTGATGGAAAATACTGGATAGAACCTCAGTTTGGCGCGTCATCAGTAAATCCTTTATGGATGCTACAGATGTATGATGACAACGTAAACATTTCTCAAATCTGGGGTTACCTGGCTCCATATTATAAGATCACAAACGATCTGGAATATAAATTTCAGTATGGTCGTAATCAAAGTGAGGGCAGACGTACTGCAATGGTTGGGCGTGAACTTCTTAATATTAACGATGTTAGAAACAGGGGTTGGGCCAGTTCTTCAGAATCAAAATTACTGGTAGAACAATTTACCCATACTCTTAGCTTTAACAAACAAATAAATCAGGATTTTAACCTGAACGCTGTTGCAGGTTATGAATACCTGAATTTTGAATATTCTAACTCGGGTCTTACCGGACAGGATTTTGCTGACATTGGTATTCCTTATTATAATATGTTTGGATATACTACCAACTCCAGCCGCAATCTCTGGCATTATGAATCTCCTACGAACGAACTGCAATCCGTGTTTGCAAGAGCAAATGTCAATTTAAAAGGTAAATATTTATTAACTGCTACTATCAGAAGAGATGGTTCAACCAAATTTGGTGAGAATAATAAATATGCATTTTTCCCTTCTTTCTCTGCAGCATGGAATGTAAGCCAGGAAAACTTTATGCAAAGTGTAAATGCAGTGAAAAATTTAAAAATACGATTTGGATATGGCGAAACGGGTAACCAGGAATTCCCATCTGGTGCTTCTCAAACAAGATTTGGTGTTTCTGGCCCCGGGTCAATTAGTCAGCAAAATGTGGGTAATCCTGATTTAAAATGGGAACAATCAATTACGCTTAACGGAGGGATTGATTTTAATTTATGGAATGGGCGGATCAATGTAACTGCTGATTATTTCAACAGGGAAACAGAAAACGTGTTGTTTGAACTTGATTTCCCACAGCCGGGTGCTTCTTCTGCTAAAATCTGGAAGAATCTTCCTGCTACAATTAATAACAAGGGTGTAGAACTTTCAGTTACCGCAAATGTTATCAAACAAAATGATCTCACCTGGGATGTTGGTGTAAATGCTGCATGGCTTAAAAATGTACTGGAAGGCCTGAGCGGTACTTATAATACCGGTGGCCTGAGTGGACAGGGAAGCTCCGGCGCTTATGTTCAGAAATTAGCTTCCGGTTATCCGCTGAATGTATTCTATTTAAGAGAATATCACGGAATTGATAAGACTACCGGGCAGGCTAATTATACCGATGATGGTGATGTGTCCTTCTATGGCGAAGATCCTAATCCTAATTTCTTATTAGGAGCTAGTACAGAAGTAAATTATAAGAAATGGTCCTTTACTATGAACTTCAATGGAGCATTTGGACATTATATATTTAACGAAACAGCCATGAATGTAATTCCTATTACAAACCTGGGCACAAGGAACGTTTACAAACCATTTATTAACAGTGATGTAAGAGAAGATTTATCAAACCCGATTACTTCGTCAACAAGGTTTCTGGAGAAAGGAAACTTCCTGAAATGCCAGAATGCAAGGATTGGGTATTCTATCGGAAATCTCTCCAAATACATCAAAAATGCAAGTATAGCCCTTACCGCTCAGAATTTATTTGTAATAACTGATTATACAGGCTTCGATCCGGAGGTAAATGTCGATAAGAATATAGGCGGTATTCCTTCTGTGGGAATTGAATATATTCCATTCCCGAGTTCAAGAAGGTTCCAGTTAAGTATAAATTTCTCATTGTAAAAAAATAAAACTAGTTCAATATGAAATACAATAAAATAATTATAATAACTGCTGCTGTTGTTTTTTTCGGCTCCTGTACCAAGCTGGAAGAAAAATTCAACAGTGAAACCACACAAGGTGGTAGTGGTAGTGGTGGTGGCGGTGGTAATGCAGCTGCTCTCCTGGTGGGGGCTTACAGGTCTTTAAATAGTCCGTTCCAGGATCAGGCCCGATGGTATGCAGCCGCTGAACATACAACTGATGAAGCTGTTGGCCCGACAAGGGGTGGTGACTGGGATGATAATGGCGTATGGCGTGTTTATCATAATCATAAATGGACAGCTGATCATGGATTTTTAACAGACACTTATCGTGATCTTGCACAGGCTCAGTTTGCTGCCACTACGGTGCTGGATAATAGCCCAACTGCTCAACAAGCTGCTGAAGCTAAATTTATCAGGGCCTTTGTTATGTGGTGTGTGCTGGATGGCTGGGACCAGGTTCCTTTCCGGGCTACCTCAACAGGTGATTTAACTAAAACACTTCCTGAAGTTAAAAAAGGAACAGAAGCTGCTGATTTTATCATTAATGAATTAAATGCTGCAATACCGGGTCTTCCTGCAGGTAATGGTATCGGAAGAGCATCTAAAAATGCTGCAAGAGCATTATTAATGAAAGTGTACCTGAATAAAGGGGTGTATGCAAACCGTGCAACACCTACTTTTGCTGCCGGAGATATGAACCAGGTCATCACCCTGGCAGATCAGATCCTGGCAGATTTCCCTGCTTACCCCGGTGGATTTCCAGCAAACTTCTTCGACAACTTTGCTCCCAATAATGATGTAATCGGGAAAGAATTGGTGTGGACTTTAAGAAATGATAATGCATCTGGCACTGGTGGTAATGGCGTTATGTATCATTATCATTGCGGCACCCATTATAATCAAGACCCTAGTGGCTGGAACGGGTTTACAACGCTGGGCGATTTCTATGATTCATTTGATCCTAATGACAGAAGAAGGGGTGGCAGAACCGGCACAACAGATTTTGGCAATTATCCGGGTACCACTGGCAGCGGACCTCAATTTACCGGTGTAACGGGTATGAGAGTGGGATTGTTATTTGGTCAGCAGGTAAATGGAGCAGGTGCTAACCTTCAGGACAGAAAAGGGAATCCGCTTTCATTTACCAAAGCAGTTGCTTTAAAAGAATCAGGTAACAACCTTGAAGTAACCGGTATCCGTGTAGTAAAATATGTACAGGACAGGGTAAAACAATTCCCTGCCGATAATGATATGGTTATGTTTCGTCTGGCAGATATCTTATTAATGAAAGCAGAGGCAATTCTCCGCGGAGGTACTGCTACAGCAGGCCCCGGCGGTTATGGAGCTACTGCAGCAGCTATAGTTAATAATATCCGCACACATCCTTCAAGAGGTTTGAGTGCTTTAGGTACTGTAGATCTGAATGCGGTTTACAAAGAGAGAGGTTTTGAACTGTACTGGGAAAACTGGAGAAGAAATGACATGATTCGTTTTGGTACATTCCTTAATGCAAGACAACTGAAAGGTGCAACCACTTCCGAAAGACTATTATTCCCGATTCCTAACCAGCAGTTGACAATTAACCCGAACCTTACACAAAACCCCGGCTATCAGTAAATTTTTAGGCAGTTAACATAAGCGGAAAGGTCATTTGAAAAAATGGCCTTTCTTTTTGGGTAAAACCTATCTTGCAAGTAATAAATTAATTTGAATCGGTTGATGAAAAAAATTTCTGCATTATTAAGCCTTGTAATATTTTTTTCCTGTAATCAAAAAAAGACACCCACTCTTTTTGAACTGAATAAAAACTCAGGGATAGAATTTTTTAATAAAGTGGAGAACAGTAAGGACTTTAATATTTTCAGCTATCGTAATTTTTATAATGGGGGTGGCGTGGCTATCGGAGATATTAATAATGATGGCTTAGCGGATGTATTGCTGACCTCCAACACCGGGTCCAATAAACTTTTTCTCAATAAAGGCGGGTTTCAATTTGAAGATATATCTGCAAAAGCAGGGATAGAAGAAACCGGTAAATGGAACACCGGCGTGGTCATGGCAGATATCAACAGCGACGGTTGGCTGGATATTTATATCTGCAATGCCGGCATTAATAAATGGAAAAACGGGGAGGGGAATGCTTTATTCATCAATAATAAAAATTTAACCTTTACTGAAAGTGCAAAAGCATACGGGCTTGATGAAAAAGGATACAGCACCCATGCTGCTTTTTTTGATTACGACCTGGATGGCGACCTGGACTGTTATATTCTGAACAATAGTTTTATTCCTGTAAATACATTGAATTATTCCAATAAAAGAGAACTCCGTGCAGCAGACTGGCCGGTGGAAGATTTTGTAAAAGGAGGTGGCGATAAATTATTGAGAAACGATAATGGAAAGTTTATAGATGTAAGTAAAGAAGCAAATATTTTCGGAAGCCTGATTGGTTTCGGCCTCGGGGTTACGGTGGGTGATGTAAATGGCGATCATTACCCCGACCTCTATATTTCCAATGATTTTTTCGAAAGAGATTATTTATACATCAACCAGAAAAACGGAACCTATAAAGAAGACCTCGAAAATTGGATAGAACATACCAGTCTTGCATCCATGGGAGCCGACCTGGCAGATATTAATAACGATGGTTATCCTGATATTTTTACAACCGATATGCTGCCCGGCGATGATTACAGGCTGAAGACAACTTCGTCTTATGAAAGCTATGATATCTTTCAGCTAAAATTGAAACAGGGGTTTTATAACCAGTACCAGCAAAATACCTTACAGGTAAATAATGGCAATCGAAAGTTTAAAGAGACAGCTCACTTCAGTGGAGTGGCAGGTACCGACTGGAGCTGGGGCGCCCTGATATTTGATGCTGATAATGACGGTCTCAATGATTTGTATGTATGTAATGGAATTTATAAGGATGTAATAGACCAGGACTTTATTGATTTCTTTGCCAATAACGTAATCCAGAATATGGTAATGACGGGGGAAAAAGAAGAAGTGCAACGTATTATAGACAGCATGCCCTCTGTTCCTGTTTTAAATAAAGCATATCGTAATAATGGCAATCTCCGGTTTTCAGATGCAGGCCTGAGCTGGGGATTTACACATCCTTCCTTTTCCAATGGCGCTGCATATGGTGATTTGGATAACGACGGCGATCTGGATATGGTAATAAACAATGTGAATATGCCATCATTTGTTTATGAAAATAACAGCCGGCAGATTTCTTCTTATAACTATATAAGCATTCAATTAAAAGGGCGTATCCCCAACAGCTTTGCTATTGGCAGTGTCATAAAAATTTTCAGTGGCCGTGAAATCATTACAAGGGAAGTGATACCCAGCCGGGGTTTTCAAAGCAGCACCGATTATAAAATTATAGCCGGCCTTGGAAATAAATCAGCTGATTCTGTTATCATAGTCTGGCCCGATAAAAAACAAACCAGAATTGAAAAACCGGAAATAAATAAACATCATTTAATAGAGCAATCAGGCAACGAGTCTGTTATTCCTGAAAATTCTTTGCATGTAGTTTCAACCGTATTTGAATATAAAGACAACCCGTTTGAGAAACATGCAGAAGATGACTTTGTTGATTTTTACCAGGAAAGAAATATCCCGGTCATGCTTTCCAGGGAAGGACCAAACGCTGCTGTGGCGGATGTGAATAAAGATGGGATGAATGATATTTTTATTGGTGGAGCCAAAGGACAGGCAGGACAATTATATCTGCAAACAAAAAATGGTTTTGTAAAGAAACCACAATGGCTTTTTGAGACAGACAAAGAGTATGAAGATGTGGCGCTGTTGTTTTTTGATTGTGATAACGATGGTGATCAGGATTTGTTTATTGGCGCCGGCGGAAATAATCAGCCGCCGAGAAACCGCTATATCCAACACAGGCTTTATAAAAATAATGGTAAGGGGGATTTTGAAAAAGACAGTTTAGCTTTTCCGGTAAATTTTTCAAATATCTCCGTAGTTGTTCCGATGGATTATAACGGGGACGGAAACATGGATTTGTTTGTTGGTGGCCGCAGCATGTCTTATAGTTACGGACTTACTCCCCGAAGTTATATTTATGAGAATAATGGAAATGGGAAATTTACAGAGGTAACAGAAAAATTAAATCCGGCTATTTCAGAAATAGGCATGGTAACAGGTGCAGCATGGGCAGATCTCACCGGGGATAAGAAAAATGAATTGATTGTTGCAGGAGAGTGGATGAGTCCGCGAATATTTAGTTGGAGGAATGGTAAAATGGAAGAGCTGAAAACCGGCCTTGAAAATATGTATGGCTGGTGGCAATCCGTTTCAGTAGCAGACCTGGACGGCGACGGTGACCAGGATTTTGTGCTGGGAAATTTCGGCGAAAATTTTTATTTAAGACCAGATGCCGGCAACCCGGTAAAACTCTGGATCAACGATTTTGACCGGAATGGCATTCCCGATAAAATATTTTCAAGAACTATAAACGGGAAAGACGTACCGGTTTTTTTAAAAAAAGAATTTACAGATGCCCTTCCTCCTTTAAAAAAAGAAAACCTGAAGCATCATGAGTTTGCCAATAAAACCATACAAAGGTTGTTTTCCCCGGAACTTATCCGGACCGCAGCGGTATCTGTATTTAACTACACAAAAAGTTGTATCGTTTATAATGAAGGAAATGGAAATTTCAGAGTAAAGGAATTACCAATGGCAGCACAGTTATCAAGCATTAATGCAATTTTGTGTGAGGATATAAATCATGATGGTAAAACAGACCTGGTACTTGCCGGCAATACTTTTAATTGTCTGCCTCAGTTTGGCAGGCTGGATGCAAATTATGGATTAGTATATTTAAATAAAGGTGATGGAGTATTTGACGAGTTGCCATCTTCTTTATCCGGCATTACGATAAGTGGAATGGTAAGAGATATAAAATTGATTCCGGGAAAAAACAAACGGTTTGTTTTGTTTTTACGGAACAATGATTTTCCTATAATGTATAAGCTAAGAGAATAAAAGTGAAAAGGGGAGAAAGAGTTAGTTTGAAGAATTCATTTTCTCTTTTGATTTTTTAGCCCGATAGAATTACTGAACGATGAAAAGTGCGACGCAACATAAGCTTAATAGTAGTACCGGAGCCGGGTACATAAAAAAAATGTTTCTATTACTGGGCTTCACCCTGTACCTTTTTGCCTGTAACGACAGAAAAGAAAACAACGCTGTATTGTTCGAAGTACTGGAAAATAAACAAACAGGAATTGATTTTGCCAATAAGCTGACAGCCACGGCTGACTTCAACATGTTTAAGTACATGTATTTTTATAATGGAGCGGGGGTAGGTGCCGGAGATTTTAATAATGACGGGATGATTGATTTATTTTTTTCGGCCAACCAGGGTGAAAATAAATTATACCTGAATAAAGGCAACATGAAATTTGAAGATGTAACCCT
>DATDPZ010000171.1:0-29690 GCA_035292525.1 Chitinophagaceae bacterium | reverse complement strand
GACTCAGCCAAAACAGAACCTACCAAAACAAAGAGAATTGCCATGGCAGTAAATGCGCTTTCAAAAAAATGGGTGTTTCCTGAGATGCTGAGAAACAGCAAAAAAGAATTTTAGTGATACCTTATAAAACTGATCACTTCTAAGCGAATTTGTAGATTTGCTGCATGACCAAACTTTCTGTCAACATCAACAAGTTTGCCACTTTGCGCAATGCAAGAGGCGGAAACAATCCCAATGTAATAAAAGCAGCCATCGATGCCCAGCAGTTTGGCGCTGATGGTGTTACTGTACACCCTCGCCCCGACGAAAGACATATACGCTATGATGATGTCAGGGAAATAAAAAAAATAATCATCACTGAATTTAATATAGAAGGAAACTGCACCGAACAAAAATTCATTGATCTTGTTCTGGAAACAAAACCAGACCAGGTAACTTTGGTACCTGATACACTTGGTCAACTTACCAGTGATCATGGTTGGGATACTATTAAAAATAAAGACTATCTTAAAGAAACAATTTCTGTTTTCAAAAATGCGGGTATCCGGGTTTCTATTTTTGTTGATCCCGATATAAAGATGGTAGAAGCTGCTGCTGCCACGGGTACAGACAGAATTGAGCTCTATACAGAATCCTTTGCAAAGGAATTTGGAATCGGGAATAAGGAATCAGGAGTAAAGCCTTTTATAGCAGCGGCAAAAAAAGCAAAAGAAATTGGCTTAGGTGTAAATGCAGGTCATGATCTCGATCTTCACAACCTTAAGTTTTTGAAACAAAATATCCCCTTGCTTGATGAAGTCAGCATTGGTCATGCTTTGATTTGTGATGCATTGTATTTAGGATTTGAAAATGCAATACAATTATATAAACGGCAGTTGATGTGAAAGAACAATTCAGTCACAACCCAGTAACTCGCAAAGTTTGGTTTTAAGTTCCGGGCCACGAAGATTACGGGCAAGAATTTTTCCATCGGGATCTACCAGCAGGTTGAAAGGAATTCCGCTGACCCGATATAATTGAGCTGCTGCATTATTCCAGAATTGCAGGTCGCTGACATGCGTCCAGGTGAGGCTGTCTTTTTTGATCGCTTCCATCCATTTTTCTTTTTGCCCGGGCCGGTCAAGTGACACGCCGAATACTGTAAAATTCTTCTTGCTGAATTGATGGTAGTTCTCAACTACATTGGGATTCTCCATCCGGCAGGGTCCGCACCAGCTGGCCCAGAAATCCACCAGCACATATTTCCCTTTAAAAGAAGAAAGTGCAACCGGTTTACCAGTAGTATCGGGCTGTGAAAAATCAATTGCATGGGTACCTACCGCACCTACTTTATTATATACAATATATTGTCTGAGGCTGGATCCGATCTGTGAAACCCTGATAGTTGAGTCCATCTTTTCAAACCTGGATTCCAGCAATAAAGGATCTTCATAATATTGAGCAGTAGCATAAAGAATAAAAGGAGTGACAAATGAAGAAGGAAACTTTTTTACAAAAACATCAAGATTTACCTGCATGGAATCTTTCACTGATTCATAAATTTCCATCAGGCTGTCCCTATTGCTTCCATAGGAGGAAGAATTGATGGTATTTACAACAGATTGCAATTGGATAAAAATCGGGTTAAATACTTTTTGAAATTCAGAAAATTCAGTCTGTGATTTCGAACCGCTGATCCTGAAGTTCATGGCAATGGGCTTGCTTCCGGAAACAGTAATAGAACTATTCTCCACATAAATATACTGAGGCGCTTCCCCGGTAATTTTTAACCAGCATAGTGTTGGTTCCGGTACTTTACCTTTCAGGGTAAAATTGCCTCTAACAACTTTGGCGGTGGAAAAAACTGTATT
Organism: Chitinophagaceae bacterium; assembly: GCA_035292525.1. Classification (GTDB taxonomy): domain Bacteria; phylum Bacteroidota; class Bacteroidia; order Chitinophagales; family Chitinophagaceae; genus VBAS01. The sequence continues at coordinate 27,840 of DATDPZ010000171.1, read as the reverse complement.
CGTATTGGCGTCTTCAATTTTTACTTCAGCACCTTCAGCAATACCGGTAATATTCCCGGTGATGGTAAAACTTGTATCAGATAAAGTATCTGCAAACAGGTTTGCTGATACTAATATGGAGAGAAAGAAAGGCAAGAATATTTTCATAATAAGATCCGGCTTGATTTGCCTGTAAAAATAGCAATTATTTTTACCCCTGCCAGTCTTTAATTCCTAATTCCCTCTAAAAATTTTTGGGTAATGTCAGTAATATTACCTTTCCCCTCCAGGGCTTTGATGAAAGCAGATCCGATAATAGCCCCGTTTGCATGGGCACAGGCCGCTTCAAAGGTTTCTTTATCCTTTATACCAAACCCAACCAGCACCGGATTATTCAGTTTTAACGCCTTTAGTTTTTGTAAATAACTTTTTATGCCGGTTATATTTTTATCACTTCCTGTAGTGGAGGAAGATGAAACCGCATATAAAAATCCCGTACTTAAGCTGTCCAGTTTTTTTAATCTTTCTTCATTTGTTTCAGGAGTTACCAGGAAAATAAAATCCAACCCATGCTTTTTTATTATTGCTGCATATTCATGTTCAAATTCATATTCCGGTAAGTCAGGAAGAATCAATCCATCAATTCCAACCGCCGCCGCATCCGAACAGAACTTTTCAAAGCCATACTGCAAAACCGGGTTCATGTAACCCATTAAGACAACTGGTAAAGAAATGCCTCCATTCCCTAAAGGAGTGCTATTGCGAAAATCCTTTAATTGTTCAAATAGCGTTTTTATCGTCATCCCGTTTGATAGCGCAATATGGCTGCTATGCTGAATAACCGGGCCATCAGCCAGCGGATCGCTGTAGGGCATACCCAGTTCTATCATGTCTGCTCCGTCTGCCTCCAATGCCTTCATCACTTCAAGCGTTGAATTTAATTGAGGATAACCTGCGGTACAATAAACATTTAAAACATTCCTGTTCTTTTTTTTAAATAAATCTTTTATTCTGCTCATAAATAATTTTAACCGTATAGACGCTTAGGCGCAGTGGGTTCACCCTGCATCACTGCGTCTCAGTTGTTCATTTCATTTTACTCATATAGGTAGCCAAATCCTTATCTCCTCTCCCGCTCAAACAAATAATCACCTTATCATTCTTTTCAATTTTTTTTAATTTCAAAGCATATAATGCATGAGCACTTTCAAGAGCCGGAATAATACCTTCCAGTTTTGCCAGTTCAAAAGCAGCAGTCAGAGCTTCATCATCTGTTGCGCTTAAAAATTCTGCACGGCCGCTTTCATACAAATGTGCATGCAAGGGGCCAATACCAGGATAATCAAGGCCGGCAGAAATACTATACGGTTCCACCACCTGTCCATCTTCAGTTTGCATCAATAAACTTTTACTTCCATGCAAAATGCCCGGCTTACCCAATTGAGTTGTTGCAGCACTCAAGCCACTATTAATTCCTTTTCCGGCGGCTTCCACTGCAATCAGTTTCACAGAGGGCTCATCCAGGAAATGATAAAATGCACCGGCTGCATTACTGCCACCACCCACACAAGCAATCACATGAGTCGGTAATTCAATGCCAACTTTTTCTTTCAACTGCCATCTCATTTCTTCGCTGATCACACTCTGAAAACGGGCTACCATATCCGGGTAAGGATGTGGCCCCACCACGCTACCTATAATATAATGTGTATCATTCGGATTATTGATCCAGTCACGGATAGCCTCATTCGTTGCATCTTTCAAAGTTTTGCTTCCTGAAAGAGCAGGTATCACTCTTGCACCCAGCATTTTCATTCTTGCAACATTTGGCGCCTGCCGTTCAATATCTTTTTCACCCATATACACAATGCACTCCACTCCTTTCAGTGCACACACGGTTGCAGTAGCCACACCATGCTGACCGGCTCCGGTTTCTGCAATGATTCTTTTCTTACCCAATTTTTCAGCCAGTAAAATCTGTCCAATCGTGTTATTAATTTTATGTGCACCGGTATGACAAAGGTCTTCCCGCTTTAAATAAATGTTGCTGTTATACTTTTCACTCAATCGTTTTGCAAAATATAAAGGAGTAGGTCTTCCTGCATAGTCTCTCAGCAATTCATGAAATTCTTTTTGAAATAATTTTTCATAAATAATATCCAGGTATTTTGTACGCAGTTCTTCCACATTGCGGTGCAGCATTTCAGGGATGTAGGCACCGCCAAATTTTCCGTAGTAGCCCTGCTCATTCGGATGTTGATATGATTCTTTATCTGACATTTTAAAAAATTATTAATCAGCTTCAGTACTACTATCATCGTCTGTTGGTCGCACTCTTCAAGGTTCTGTAATTCTATCGAGCATATAAAAGAAGCTACTTTTTAGCCCAGTTATCTATCATTTTAATCAAGCCTTTTGTCAGATTTTCCCAAGGAGTGGCACTAAACTTAGACATAATTTTATCAATTCTTGCTATGTCATCTTTATCTAATTGTGTCTTTAATGGTCATTCAACGGCAATCCCCTCTTCTGAAACTCTATCCAATTCAAATACTCCGGCGCTACACGATGTTCTTCCATGGTAATGCAAGTATCAACAGGGCAAACAAGCTTGCAGAGATTGCAGCCAACACATTCTTCATCTTTCACGGTGTAAGTGTTGTAAGGATGGCCCTGTGCAAGGTTGATGGATTGATGTGCGGCATCTTCACAGGCAATATAACACAACCCGCAATGAATACATTTATCCTGGTGGATCTTTGCAATATGATGATAATTGATATCGAGGTCTTCCCAATGCGTAATGGTTGGCACCGACTTACCGATAAAATCATTGAGCGTTTTAAAACCTTTTTCATCCATCCAGTTACTGAGACCTTCACACAGATCATCAATAATCCGGAAACCATATTTCATAACGGCCGTACACACCTGCACATTGCTTGCACCCAGCAACATAAACTCCACTGCATCTTTCCAAGTACTGACACCGCCGATACCGGAGATGGGAACTTTATTCGTCACCTCATCCTGCGCAATGGTGGTGAGAAATTTTAATGCGATCGGCTTTACCGCCGGACCGCAATAACCACCAAACACAGATTTACCCGCCACATAAGGATTGGGAACGAGTGTATCGAGATCAACACCCGTCACCGATTGAATGGTATTGATCAACGACAAAGCATTTGAACCGGCTTTCACCACCGAACGTCCCGTTGGCACCACTGAATGTACATTGGGAGTAAGTTTAGTGATGACAGGAATTGTCGCTGCTTCCATCACCCACTCCACCACCATGCAGGCGATCTCAGGATCTTGTCCCACCGCGGCGCCCATGCCACGTTCCGTCATTCCATGCGGGCAACCAAAATTCAATTCTATTCCATGTGCACCGGTATCTTCGGTTTGTTTGATGAGTTCATGCCAGCTTTTTTTATTGTTATCGGCCATCAGTGAAACGATCATCGCCCTGTCAGGATATTCTTTTACGATCTCAGTAATTTCTTTCAGGTTCAGATCCAATGGACGATCAGAGATCAATTCAATATTATTAAAGCCCATCATTTTTGTGCCGTTGAAATCAACAGCTGAGTATCGTGATGATACATTTTTTATCTGCGAACCCAGTGTCTTCCACACAATACCGCCCCAGCCTGCATCGAGTGCCCGCTTTACATTATATTTTTTATCTGTCGGCGGCGCACTGGCGAGCCAGTAGGGGTTGGGGGATTTTATGCCGAGGAAATTTGAACTGATGTCTGCCATAAAATTTTTTTTGAACACGGATGACACGGATTTGATAGATTTTCACGGATATTATCTGTGGTAATCCGTTTCATCTGTGTTATCTGTGTTCTATTTTTAAAAAATCAAAAGAGATGTCTGCCATATTATTTTTTTTGAACACGGATGACTCGGATTTGATAGATCAACACGGATTTTTTATCTGTAATAATCCGTTTCATCTGTGTTATTCGTGTTCTGTATTTTAAAAATCATTTAAAAAGTTTATTGTTTTTATTTTTTTGAGCCCGGCTGTTGTACTACTTTTTAGCTTTTGTTGCGTCGCCCGTCCGAACGGTTCATCCGGGCGGGCACTCTTGTACTTTCTGTTCGTTATTGATCAGGCCTCTCCCTCTAACTCCCTCCCCAATAGGGAGGGAGCAGTGCTGCATATCTTTAATTAACTTTTGGTTCTTCCACATCAACACTATTTATTTACTCAGCACTTTCGATAACTCTGATTATATTCAGAGTTATCGAAAAGCAAGGGCTGTGAGTTGGCAAAACCCCTTTAGGGGGTTCGGGGGCTCAGGAATTTCAGAATCGCCTTTGCTCCATCTTTCCCCGCTTGCACCGCATCAACAACTTCTTTTCCACCATTCACCGCATCTCCACCCGCAAATACTCCTTTGATATTTGTTGAACAATTTTTATCTATTACCAGCTTCCCGTTTTTATTATCAAGTTTATTTTTCTTAATTAATTTTTCAAAAGGAACTTGTCCTGCTGCTTTGATCACCATATCTACGTCAAGAGTAAAAGTTTCTCCGGTATCTACAGGTGACCGTCGCCCCGAAGCATCGGGTTCACCTAATTTTATTTTGCTGCAGACCAGTTGTTTTACTTTTCCTTTGGAACCTTTCACTTTTAACGGTGCTGCCAGCCAGGTAATCCGGCATCCATCCTGTTTGGCAATATTTAATTCAAATTCAGTGCAGGGCATTTCTTCCTGTGTGCGGCGATAGATCATGGTGACTTCTTTTGCGCCCAGTCTTTTTGCCTGTGTGGCTGCATCAATAGCTGTCATTCCCATTCCGATCACAGCTACTTTGTCACCAACCGGAACGGATAGGTAACCTTTATCCCGTATGTCATAAATAAATTTGATAGCATCCACCACACCTTCCAGTTTTTCACCGGGAATATCTAATTGCCTTGCTACACCAACGCCGATGCCAAGATAAACTGCATCGTATTCTTTTTTCAACTGAGACAGCTTAATGTCTTTTCCCAGTTCATGGTTGTATTTTATTTCAATGCCGCCAAGTGATAAGATATAATTCACTTCGTCTTCGCAAAACTGTGGCGTGACTTTGTAGGCAGCGATACCATAGGTCATCAATCCCCCACCCTTCGCTTCTTTTTCAAAAATGGTCACTTCAATGCCTTCCCTTGATAAAACATGAGCACAACTCAATCCTGCAGGACCAGCGCCAATGATGGCTACTTTTTTACCCCCGCTGCCCCCATTCCCCGTCCGACCGGGTTGTCCGGGCGGGCCTGAAGGGGAGCTTGGGAGTTTCTTTCTTTCGAAGAGTTGCCAGTTTTTTCCCATTGCAATGCCTGTAGAGTATTGCTGTAACCTTGCGATTTGTATCGGTTCTTCTTCCAATAAATTAAATACACAAGCACCCTCGCATAATTTTTCTACGGGACAAACTTTAGCACAGCCTGCACCCATAATATTTGAAGAAAGAATAGTGTGTGCCGAGCCTTTTATATTATCAGTTGAGATCTGTTTGATGAATTTTGGAACATCAATACTTGTCGGGCAACTCTTGGTACAGGGAGCATCATAACAAAACAAACAACGATTGGCTTCAACAACTGCCGCAGTTTTATTATCAAACGGCGGACGGATGTCGGTGAAGTTTTGTTCGTACTGTTCCTTGGTTAATCTGTTATTTTGAATTGCCATAATCTGAATTTCTATTAATTTACCTTAGAAACCCACCCCAACTTACTAAAGCATTTTGTTTTCCTCAATTCGACCCGCCCAGGTGGGGAAGTTTACTCTGTGCAAATTTTACTTTCTAAGTTTGTAAGAACTCTTCAAACCTAAGTTCCCCTTTAGGCCCGCCCGGACAACCCGGTCGGACGGGGGACAGGGGTTTAAAGCTCTACCAACTTCCCATATGTCTCCGGCCGGCGATCACGGAAGAACTGCCACACACTTCTTACTTCTTCAATCATATCAAGATCAAATTCTGAGATCAGCAATTCATCTTTGTCTTCACTGGCCTGTGCAAAAATTTGTCCGCGGGGATCAACGAAATAACTGCTGCCATAAAACTTACCAAGGTTCCATGGCTTTTCTGTACCTACTCTATTGATGCATCCCATGAAATAACCATTTGCTGCTGCATGTGCCGGTTGTTCCAGTTTCCATAAGTATTGAGAAAGGCCGGCAACGGTTGCTGAAGGATTATAAACGATCTCAGCTCCATTCAATCCCAAACATCTTGCGCCATCGGGGAAGTGACGGTCGTAACAGATATAGACACCAACCTTCGCATACTTCGTTTGAAACACAGGATAACCTAAGTTGCCCGGTTTAAAGAAAAACTTTTCCCAGAAACCGGAAGTATGCGGGATGTGATTCTTTCGATATTTACCAAGATAAGTGCCATCGGCATCAATCACAGCAGCGGTATTATATAAAACGCCGGCCTGTTCTTTTTCATAAACCGGAACTATAATGACCATGCTGTACTTCTTTGCATATTCCTGCATCTGCTCCACCGTTGGACCGGGAACCGTTTCGGCACTCTCATACCATTTAGCATCCAGTCCCGGGCAGAAATAAGGCGTATTGAAAATTTCCTGGAGGCATAGTATCTGCACACCTTTTTTCCCTGCTTCTTCGATCAATGGAATATGTTTTTGTACCATTGCTTCTTTAATCTCTTCAATAGTTCCTTCGCCTTCTGTTTTTGGAAGACTCATTTGGATTAATCCGGATTTAATGATTCTTGACATATAAAAAGTTTATCGTTTACTGTTTATTGGTCCCTATCTCCTTCTCTTTCCCAAATAGGGAAAGAGCGGTGCTTCTGTACAAATTCAAACAACAGGTCTTCCACATCATCGTTTGCACATAAGTCAACATTTTCGAAAAGCTGGCTTTGTGTGCTGAGGGCCTTCCCCGTTGGGGAAGGAAGGTCGGGAAGGGGCCTCTATATTTTCCCTTCTACTTTATTTCGCTTAATAAATTTACCAAATCCTTTTTGCAATTTGCATTCATTGTTTTCAATCGCCACTTGTCCTCTCAATAAAACTGTTTTTACTTTTCCCGTTACTTCCCATCCTTCATAACCACTGTAATCTACATTCATGTGATGGGTTTTTGAAGATAGTGTATGTTTTTCTGTTGCATCAAAAATTACAATATCTGCATCGCTGCCAACTGCAATGGTTCCCTTACGGGGAAACATGCCAAATATTTTTGCCGGATTAGTGCAGGCCACTTCCACATATTTATTCAACGTGATTTTATTTTTTGCAACGCCTTCACTGAATAAAAGCTCCATTCTGTTTTCAATGGCAGGATGACCGTTAGGTATTTTTGAAAAATCATCTTTGCCCATTAATTTTTGCTCCCATTTAAAAGGACAATGGTCAGTTGCCACCACCTGTACTAATCCCTGGTTGATGCCTGCCCATAAAGTTTCCTGGTCTTTCTTCTCTCTTAACGGCGGACTCATTACCCATTTAGCTCCTTCGAAATTTTGTTCGTATAAAGATGCATTGAGAATTAAATACTGAATACAGGTTTCCACAAATACTTTCTGATTTCTTTTGGTCGCATTCCGCACTGCATTCAAAGCACCTTCGCAAGTGAGGTGAACAATATAGCCAGGACAACCTGTATAGTTTGCCATGTCTGCAAAGCGGCCGCTGGCTTCCGCCTCCGTTACTTCCGGCTGAGAGAGATAATGATATAGCGGAGAAAGTTTTCCTTCGGCCCTGTGCTTTGCAATTAAAAAATCAATCATATCGCCATTGGTTGCATGAACATTTATTAAGCCTCCGTGTTTTTTTACTTCCTGCATCAGCCCTACCATCTGGCGATCATCGATCATAAATACACCCTTATAAGCCATAAAAGTTTTGAAAGAAGTGATACCTTCTTTTTCAATCAGCCCCTGGATTTCTTTTCTGGTATGTTCATTAAAATCTGTTACCGCCATATGAAAACTGTAATCCCCCACACAATTACCATTGCTTCTTCCCCGCCATTCATCCAAAGCAGCCTGTAAGAAGTTGCCTTGTTTTTGTAAAATAAAATCAATGACCATAGTAGTGCCGCCATACAAGGCAGCTCTTGTTCCGTTTTCATAATTATCGGAAGAAAATGCTCCCATAAAAGGCATTTCAAGGTGTACATGCGGATCAATACCTCCGGGGAAAACTAATTTTCCTGATGCATCAATTTCTTTATCGGCTTTTACGGAAAGATTTTTACCGATTGTTTTTACCAGTTCATTTTCAATAAAAATATCAGCTACGGAATCTGAATCCGCTGTAATCACCCGTCCGTTTTTAATCAGTATTGACATATTAGCATTTAAGAATTTTGAAAAAATATTATGAATTACTTTTTTCAGGATTCATCATCACCCGGTAAAGTAAAAATGACAAAATGAAAGTTACAAACCATGCATAAGAATACAAATTAACCAGCCAGGCAGGAAATTGGGCTGCCGTGTTGATTCCAACGGCAACTAAAAATCCGGGAATAACCGGAATAATGCTTACTGCAAAAGCAATCCAAGCGGGCCTGTTCCAGCCTTTATAAATTCCATTCACTTTAAATAATTCTGCCAGTTGAATTTTTGTTTTTCTTACCAGGTAGTAATCACAGATCATGATACCTGCCAGCGAACCAAGCAAAGCTGAGTAAGCAATCAGCCATCGGAAAATATATCCTTCGGGATCAGCAATCAGTTTCCATGGAAAAATTAAAATACCAATGATGCCTGTAATATAGCCACCCATTTTAAAACTGATCTTTGTTGGTGCCATGTTTGCAAAGCTGTTGGCAGGTGCCACCACATTTGCTGCAATATTTGTTGATAAAGTGGCTATGGTGAGTCCAAACATTGAGATGGCAATAATGAAGGGTGAATCAAATTTTCCCATCAATGCTACAGGATCCCATATAGCTTCACCATAAATTAAAACAGTGGCACTGGTGACAGCAATACCGATAAAAGAATAAAAAACCATAGTAGCAGGAAGACCGATCACTTGTCCAAGCACCTGGTCTTTCTGAGACCGGGCATATCTTGTAAAATCAGGAATGTTCAATGAAAGGGTTGCCCAAAAACCAACCATGGCTGTCAAACCAGGAAAAAATATTTTCCGGAAATCTACATTTCCCTGTCCTGATAAAGTATAAGAAGCATGTAGAATTTCGCTCATTGAACCCACCCGTTGCCAGGCCCAGATCAATAACCCCAAACCAATTAATAATAAAAAAGGAGCGGCCCATGTTTCCAATTGTTTGATGGAATCAATTCCTTTATAAACTATCCATATATTGATAAACCAGAAGAACATAAAGCATCCGGCCTGTGCAAGATTTAAACCGATAAAATTTCCTAAATAAGCAGAGTTGGCCAATCCAGGCATCATCGTTAACAGCAACTGGTAAATAGCCGCACCGCCGATCCAGGTTTGAATACCGAACCAACCGCAAGCAACAAACCCGCGAAGCAAGGAAGCAATAACAGCTCCTTTAATTCCAAAACTCAATCTTAAAAAAACCGGAAGGGGTACGCCGTATTTTGTTCCCACATGTGCATTCAATGTCATTGGAATCAAAACGATCAGGTTGCCAAGCAAGATGGTGAGGAGAGCCTGCCACCAGTTCATCCCCTGCCCAATCAAACTACTGGCCAGCATATAAGTAGGAATACAAACAGCCATGCCTACCCAGATTGCAGCAATATGCCATTTGTTCCAGGTACGTTGTGAGGCGGGCACAGGTGCCAGATCTTTATTAAATAAAGAGGAATGTGATACGTCTTCGTTTAGTTCAGTGATTTCAGAATTCATTTTTAAAATTATTTTGAAATATAAATTTTAAATGCCGGATAAATAAAACACAATTAAAATTTAATATTCATCATTCAATATAAAATTGATCGGCTATTGAAATCGCTTCACTGATCATTGCCAGCCCTTCATCAATTTGTTCTTTAGTTACGGTCAAAGGTGGTGCGGTAAAAATATAATTCCAGCGGACAAAAGTGTAAAGCCCCAGTTCTTTCAGCTTCGCAGCCACTTTATTCATGATCAGCATCTCATCAGGTGTTGCATTGAAGGGAGCCATAGGTTCTTTAGTTTTCCTGTTTTTTACCAGCTCAAAACAACCAAGCAACCCGGTATTCCTGAAATCACCAACGCTGGGATGTTTCTTTTTTAATTCTTCTGCTTTTTCATCCATGTATTTTCCCATGGCTGCAGCATTTTCCACCAAGCCATCATCTTCATATATTTTTAAAACTTCCAGGCTTGCCGCAAGGCTTACCGGGTGAGCAGAATAAGTGAGACCCAGCCACAATACATGATCATCGTAATGTGCAGCAATTTTATCAGACACAATTAATGCCCCCAAAGGAAGGTAACCCGAAGTAATTCCTTTTGCTGTTGCAATCATATCGGGAACTACGCCGTGATTATCTACACCAAACCATTTGCCGGTTCTTCCAAATCCACTCATCACTTCATCTGCAATTAATAAAATTCCATGCTGATCACAGAGTGCTCTTATTTTTTTTAAATACTCCTGTGGATATTTTATACAACCGCTGCTTCCGCTTTCTCCTTCCATTAAAATGGCAGCAATATTTTGTGGTCCTTCAAATTCAATCACCCGTTGTACATGACTTACACATTCCCGCTGACAGAAATCTGGTCCGGCCTGCCCGAACGGACAACGATAACAATAGGGGTCCTCCACATGTACTACATTCGGCATTTGTTGAGCATCTGCAGCAAGTTTTCTCGGGTCACCACCCGCCGTCATAGAGCCATAGGATGCACCATGAAAGGCCCGATATTTCGCAATGATTTTATGCCGGCCCGTATATAACCTGGCCAGTTTGATTGCATTGTCTATAGCAGATGCCCCGCAAACGGTGAACAATGTTTTATTTAAACCATCAGGAGTAATGGATGCAAGTTTTTTTCCTAATTCACCGCGAACTTTTGTTGCACAGCTTGGCGTTACATAACTCAGTTCCTGCATTTGCTTTGTCACTGCTTCTGTTACCCGCTGGTTGCCATGACCGATATTCACATTCATCAGTCCCGAAGAAAAATCGAGCCAGCGTTTGCCGTCGTAGTCATATAAATATACTCCTTCACCATATTTAATGGGAATTGGAGAAATTCCTTTTTGCCTGCTCCAGGAAAATAAAGTGTAATCCAGATTGTCATTAATTATTTCCTTTGATTCCGATACTGATTTGGTCTGTGACATTTTACATTTTTTTTCCGTTACTAATTTTTCAAAATCATTTTATTTCTGGAAGAAATGATCATTTTTTTATTTTGTCTTGTTGCCCAGATTTCATTTACATGCACAGAAGTTATTTTTATCGTCATATTAACCGCTTCCGGGTTGTCATTAGTAAATCCGAAATGCAGATTTCCTTTTGGCGGTTCCATCCGGGAATAGTCGTTAACCGCTTTTCCGTTTTTAATAAATGAAAACTGTGAACCGGAATTAAATAAAGCTGCATTATCTGCATCCATAATCCAGAAATTAATCATGGTTCCTTTTTCTATTTTCGGAATGGTAGCGGGCCTTCCCAATGCCACTGCACACAATATATTATAATATGGAAATTTTGCGATGACCTGGCTGGAAACGGCAAGCAGACTTTTGTTTGCTTCTTCATAAAGTTGCAAACCTTCTTTTCCCGCACTGATATAATAACTCCATGCAATGGTTGCCGGCGGCAGTAAAAAATTAAATGTCGCTTTATTTCCACTGGTTATGGTGGAAGGCTCCACTCTTAATAACCTTTCCCGGAAATTTGTAAATATGGTATCTATTTTTTCCAGGTAGTCTTCCAATTCAAAAGTATAAGTAGTATCATTTACCATTTCATTGTAAACAACCGGATTAAAATTCTGAGTGGCTGCTGAAGCCGGGATGCGTTGAATTTTATATTTACAAACCCTGGGTAAAATGGTATTGTTTGTAAACCGGAATTTATAAATCCCTGTTTTAAAAACCTGAATCTCTTTATTATTGATCTTACTGGTCTTACCAGCAAGAAATCTTGAACTGGAAGGCAATTCTACAATTTCAATTTCCTTCATGTCCCTGCCTTTTTCTTCATCAAAGCTGAATATCATCTTATCGCCTTCGGCAAAGCCAAAATAAAAAATTTCTTCAGCCATGATGCCAACTTTTACTGTACTTTCTGAAACAACGATTGGTGTTTGACCAGTTATATTGAAACTTAATAAGCAACAAAAAACTGGAACAATGAATAATATTTTTTTTCGCATAACTGAAATTTTAGCAACCAACGAAAATAGTGATTCAAGGTTCCTTCCTACCCAATTGGGAGAGAGCGGCGCTTGAGTACAAAACCAAATTTTTTATCTTCCACTTCAACTTTATTGCAATTCCAGTCAAATAAATCTTTTCAGCTTTCAGGTTTTGTGCGCAGCGAAGCCCTCCCTTCGGGAGGCCCGCCCGGATGACCTGGTCGGACGGGGTTTGGGTGGGCTTTCAACTCATCCAATTCACCCCAGCTTCAGGATTCCATTTTATCGTTGACTTCTTCAACTTGGTCCAGAATTCAATTGAACTTTTTCCTGTAATATCACCTACGCCAAACTTGCTTTCATTCCATCCGCCAAACGAAAAAGGTTCTCTTGGTACCGGCACGCCTACATTAACACCGATCATGCCTGCGCTGGCATGGTCAATAATATATCTTGCCAACCCGCCATTTTGTGTAAACACACTGGCTGCATTACCGTAAGGATTTGCATTTTCAATAGCCAGCGCCTCCTCCACCGTATTAGTTCTCATTATAGAAATAACCGGCCCGAAAATTTCTTCTTTGGCAACACTCATTTCCGGTTTTACAAAATCAATTACCGTAGGTCCCACATAAGTTCCGTTTCCTTTTCCTTTTACTTTTGCATTCCTTCCATCCACTAAAATCTTTGCCCCGTCTCTCTCTGCTTCGCCAATATATTTTTCAATACGTTCTTTACTTTCTTTACTTATCACTGCTCCCAAATTTTCACCTGGAATAATTTTTCTTGCTTCCTCACAAATTTTTTCAATGATGCTGTCAACATTTCCAACAGCAATCATTGCAGAAGCTGCCATGCACCGCTGACCGGCACAGCCGCTCATACTTGCAGCTACATTCTGGGCAGTCATATCGGCCTTTGCATCGGGTAAGACCATTAAATGATTTTTTGCACCACCCAATGCCAATACTCTTTTAAAAGTCTTAGTGCCTCTTTGATAAACGATTTTAGCAACTTTTGTTGAACCTACAAAGGAAACCGCTTCAATACCAGGATGATCACAAATGGCATTTACAATTTCACTGTCGCCATGTACTACATTGAAAACGCCATCGGGTAAACCTGCTTCTTTTAAAAGCATAGCTAATCTTCCTGAACTCAAAGGAACTTTTTCCGAAGGTTTAATTATCATGCAATTTCCCAAAGCAATTGCGTTTGGTATAGTCCAGTTGGGTACCATATTGGGAAAATTGAACGGGACAATTGATGCTACCACACCCAGGGGTACATGTTCTGTTCTGCATTCCACTCCCCTGCTTACTTCCAGCACTTCTCCGGTTACTAATTGTGGAAGGGAACAGGCAAACTCAGTGAGTTCAATACTTTTTTCAACTTCTGCAGTAGCTTCACCGTTTGTTTTTCCGTTTTCCTCACTAACTAATCCGGAAAGTTCTTTCAGGTGTTTTTCCAATAAATATTTATACTTAAAAAATACCTGCACTCTTTCTTTGATTGGGGTTTTGCTCCATGCTGGAAATGCTGCTTTGGCCGCCTTCACAGCATTATCTAAATCTTTAGCTGTTGACATAGGTACTTTGGAAAGCAGGTTGCCATCCAGCGGAGAAATAACATCCAATGAACGGGCAGATGTGTCATCTACAAATTTTCCGTTGATATAGTTCTGAACAGGGGCGTATTTCATATACTGAGTTAGTTAGAGAAATGAATAAACCGACTTACAATTTAAATGATTTTTTTCAGAAATAACAGAAACTAAAGATGAGACAAGTAAACTTATCCCCTTTTAATTTTTTCGGGATATTACCGGGGAATAAAGCATTTTAATGTAAGCTTTTCATCAACTCCCTGATCTTTACCAAATGCTTTTCACTCACCGGCCATACAGGCAGCCGAAAATAATTGCAGCATAATCCCATTTCAGAAAGATAGGCTTTCACACCACTGGGGCTGCCTTCGGCAAACATGGAGGCAATTATATCCGTGTATTTAAAATGCACTTTTTGGGCTTCGTTAAATTTACCGGCAAGACAAAGCCTCACCATATCCGAATAATCTTTTGGAAAGGCATTGGCAACAACGGAGATCAATCCTTCAGCACCGCAGGCAATCATAGGCAATGTAATAGGATCATCGCCGCTGATGACCATAAAATCAGCCGGCTTGTTTTTAATTATATAATTGATCTGTGCAAAATCACCGCTGGCTTCTTTAGAGGCAAAAATATTTTTGCATTCACTTGCAATCCTTACTTGTGTCTCTCCTGTTACATTCATTCCGGTACGTGAAGGCACATTATACATAATAATCGGTAAAGGTGTAGTCGCATCCAATGCCTTATAGTGTTGAAAGAGCCCTTCCTGGTTGGGTTTGTTATAAAAAGGAGAAACAGAAAGAATGGCATCATAACCTTTCAGATCAAAAGATTTAAATCCCTCAAGAACTTCATTTGTATCGTTAGCACCGATGCCGGCAACAATCGGAACTCTTCCGGCATTAATTGTATTTACAAAAGAAAATACTTCTTGTTTTTCTTTACCATGAACAGTAGCACTTTCTCCGGTTGTGCCAAGTACAACCAGATATTCACACTTGCCATTGATGATATGATTGATCACTTTTTCAAAACTTGTCCAGTCAATCTTTCCATCTTGTAAAAACGGTGTAACAATGGCAACGCCGGTTCCGGTAAATTTTTCTCTTAAAGACATTTAGTATTTTCAATTATTAATTGTCAATTTTCAATTGACAACTCTCACTTAACAATATCAACTCACTTCTTCCCAGAATCCCATTTTCCCAAACTTTACGATCCGTTGATTCACTCTTTCATCTGCTGTCATTTGTTTTAACTCCTTCAATACCGGTATCAGAAATTTTTTTAAGATCTGGGCAGCTTCCATGTAATCCCAATGGGCGCCACCCACCGGTTCGGGAATGATGGCATCTATCAATCCATATCCCAGCATTTTATCAGCTGTCAGTTGCAACTGCTCGGCGGCTACTTCTTTTTTATCCCAGCTACGCCAGAGAATTGAAGAGCAACTTTCCGGACTGATCACCGTATACCAGGTATTTTCCATCATATATACCCGGTCACCCACACCAATGCCTAATGCTCCGCCACTGGCACCTTCACCAATAATTACACAGATCACCGGCACTTTCAACCTTATCATTTCATAAATATTTCTGGCAATGGCTTCGCCTTGTCCCCTTTCTTCTGCTTCCAGTCCGGGAAATGCACCGGGAGTATCTATTAAAGTAATCACCGGTTTATTAAATTTTTCTGCCAGCTTCATTAACCGTAAGGCTTTGCGGTAACCTTCAGGATTGGCCATACCAAAATTTCTCAGTTGTCGCATCTTTGTATTGATTCCTTTTTGCTGCCCGATGATCATAACCGTTTCTCCTTCAAGGCTGGCAAATCCACCAATCATGGCTTTATCATCTTTTACATTACGATCACCAAAAAACTCTACAAAGTTGCTGGTCATATTATTTATATACTTGTTGGTATAAGGTCTGTCCGGATGCCTGCTGAGCTGTACTTTTTGCCAACTGGAAAGCTTTGCTGTTATCTCTTTTCTTTTTTCCAGGATGCTTTCTTCCAGTTTCTGAATTGGCTCAGACATATCCACTTTGGTTTTCTCAGAATCATGCTTGTATTTTTCAATAGTATCAATAAGATCTTTGATGGGTTTTTCAAAGTCAAGAAACTGTCTGTTTTGATTTGACGGCATAGAATAGATATGAAAAGCGAAAATAAGTATTAATTATATAATGATTATTTACCGGAAAAAAAACCATATTTAACCCGGCCAACTTCGGGATGAAGAAAAAATGATAATTGAATTTGAAAAATGGAAGCAGATAAGTTTTACAATGTTTATTTTTACATTTTACCAATAAATTAAAATTCATGCAAACAAAACATTTCGTTTGTTTATCAGCTATACTTGTTTTTATTTATACCACCGGATGTGCCAGTAATAACGGGGATACTACTAAACTTCCGCCGGTGGAAACAAAAAAAGCAAATGCCAGTTACAAACCCGCCTTCACCGGGCAAACAAGAATTGCAGGTGTAAAAACTACCACTGCCTATAAAGTGGAAAAACTTACGGAGAATTTGGGTAGGCCCTGGGCTGTTGTTTCTATGCCAGATGGAAGATTGCTCATCACGGATAAATCCGGGTTTATGCAAATTCATAATGCCAATGGTATTCTTGTAAAAAAAATAACAGGATTCCCGGCAGTGGATGACAGGGGACAAGGAGGCTTGCTCGATGTAGCGCTGGATCCCGCTTTTACAAAAAACAAAATTATCTATTGGTCTTTTTCTGAAAAATATGGTAAAGGAAACCTGATGTCTGTAGCCAAAGGACAGCTGAACGAAGCAGCCGCAAAAATTGAAAACCCTGTTGTGATATTTCGTGCCACCCCTGCCTTAAATAGTACGGCGCATTTTGGTTCAAGATTGATTTTTGATAAAGACGGAAACCTTTTTGTAAGCACCGGCGAAAGATCAATCCTTGAAGGCAGGGAACAATCTCAATGGCTTCATTCAGGATTGGGAAAAATTTTTAAAATAACAAAAGAAGGAAAACCAGCTCCCGGCAATCCCTTCATCAACCAGAAGGATGCTATGCCGGAAATATATGCATACGGCATACGCAATGCACAAAGCCTGGATTTACATCCTGTGACCGGGGAATTGTGGGAAGCCGAATTTGGCCCCCGTGGTGGTGATGAACTCAATATTATAAAGCCCGGAAAAAATTATGGCTGGCCTGTTATCACCTACGGAATTGAATATAGTGGACCAGCTATAGGCGATGCCATACAACAGAAAGCCGGATTGGAACAACCGGTATATTACTGGGATCCCACTTTATCACCGGGTGGAATGGCTTTTTATAAAGGAAATAAAATTCCCGAATGGAAAAATAACTTGTTTATTGGCGGGCTAAGTGGAATGCATATTGCCCGGCTGGTAATTGTAAATAATAAAGTGGTGGGTGAAGAAAGATTACTGGAAGATAAAAAAGAACGGTTTCGTGATGTAGCATATAATAACGAAATGCTTTATGCTGTAACTGATGCCGGAAATTTGTACCGGATCAGTAAGAAATAGTGGTTAGGTCTATAAACTGCAGTGCAAAGCCGAACTTCAGTTCCGGCTGTTTGCTGTACCTCCGCTTCGCTCCGGTGCCGCTTCCCTGCCCGTCCGGAAAGCCGGGCATCCGGCAGTCCTTCATCAAAAAAATATCAATTGAAATGTACAGATTGAAAAGAGAGCTGAAGAAACAAATCCACCATATAGTTGGGTCAGTTATATATAATCAAACCCAGAAGCATACAAAGAGCTATTTTCTGTTTCATAGATTTTTTCAGCAAACGTCATATACTCATTTATTAAATTGCTATACTACCTTTCCGGAATGTAGCGGATCCAATAGTTGTGTTGATAAAATATGGAATTCCATTATCTATACTTTGAATTGCACTTATAAATGCCTGTTCAAATTCATTGATCTTTTGTGAAAGTTCCTCTTTGGTAAGCCATAATCGTCTCAACATGTAAATGCAAATTTTACTCCGATTTCCCTGTTTGCAGATCAATTATTTTACCGGTATTTATAAATTTATTCTGAAACTGAAAATAACGAATAATGATACATGATTTAGACCTTATTGCCCTCCGGGATTTTGTATTTTAACTACTGAAGTATACATAATAATTTCTTTTACGGTTTTTGAGCCATCGGAGTTCTTTTTTTAAAAAAATTTTTGTGCTGATATGGAAAAAAAATTACCTTAGAACATTCTTCCTGCCAACACTATGATAGCTGTCAAAATTTTTTTATTCACCTTTAAATATTAAACATGAAACGAATTTTTGTTGCCGCTTTTGCCCTTTCATTGCTGGCCTGTAACAACAGCGCATCAACCGAAACAACTGCTGAAGCCAAAGCGAATGTACCTGCTAATACCTTTGGCTTTACCCCGGGTTATTCATTCTCTTTTGTTATGGATTCTGCAAAAAATTCTGAAACGGTTCTGGCTTTATGGAAAGACTGGAAAGATGGTAGTCTTTCAGGTAGCCGGGCACATTTTGCCGACAGCCTTTCCCTGTTCCTGGCTGATGGAACCAATATGGTGGGTGCCACCGATGGTATTTTAAAAAACATGCAGGATTACAGAAGTTCCTTTAAAGGAATGGAAGTAACTGTGGATGCAATTTTTGCTGTAAAAAGTACAGACAAAAATGAAAACTGGGTTGCTGTTTGGGGTTCTGAAATACAAACAGACATGAACGGGAAAGTGGATACAGTCAGCCTGCAGGAAACCTGGCGTTTTAATAATGCCGGTAAAATTGACATGATGTTCCAGGCTACCCGTAAAGGCGTTATACCTCCTCCTCCCGGCAATTAATTTTTTTTTATACTTGTTCAGAAAACCGGTTGTATTATACAGCCGGTTTTTTTATTTAATTTTTTTGTACTTAAAACAGAAAGAAGTTATGATAATTCAGTTTTTATTCAGATTAAATTTATAACACAAGACAGCTTCTTCATTGAAAAAAAGATAAAGCCAACCACCCTCGTTACCTTTTACAAAGTAATTGAAGTTAATTTTCTCCCCGCTAACAGTGTATCTGGCCGGTTGTAAAAAAAGAAAGGAGGCTGGTTGGTAAGCATCAGCCACCAAAAAATTTCTTATTTCTTTTTTTGTTTTTATTTCAAAGCGAATAGTATCCCCTGCAGCCGCTTCAATGATTCCTTTTTGAGGAATAAAAGAAATAATGGCATACTTATTAAATCCTGAATGGCGGAAAGCTGCCTGGTTAAACTCTCTGTACAGGGGGAGTTGATCGAGTAATGCCCATTGAATGTCTTCCGGATAGTGATCCCTGAAAAAATCAGCAGGCGGAGTGAGAAAATAATAATCGTTGTATTGTTTGATATATTGACTGCTATAGGAAACAAAGCCACTGGCCCAGGTTACATCCAGTAAATGCCAGGAGTTTTCCAGGTACACAGCATTCCAGCTATGGTTTACACCAAACTTTCCCTGGCGGGTCTGGCTGGTTCTTGCATATCCATGGATCACTTCAGTTGGGATCCCCATTTTTGTGCAAAGTGCTGCAAACAACCTTGAGTATCCGTCGCAAAAAGCCATTTTTCTTTTCAGCACTTTCGCCGCCACCCGTTCGTTTAATGAAGGGAGTGCTGCAGATGAATCATCTGGTTCTTCATAAAAATTTCCAGGGTCAGTTCTGTTACGATTATAAATTCGGACATTATAACTGATATGCTCCGCTATCCACCTGAAAACAGCTCTTGCTTTTTCCCGGTCAGTACTTCCAAGCTGTGCCAGTTTGCGTGCCAGGGAGTCCAGGTTATCTTCTTTAATAAAACCAATTTTCCTGTCCTGCGAACTGAAATTGGTTTTGGCAGCTTGTGCAGCCAAAACCTGCGGAAACAAAAACAGTATATAAATAAAATAATTTTTCAATGCAGGGATGTGTGGTTTAAAGTTATGAATACTTCTTTTTGCCCGGGGACACTTACCCTGTAAAAAAGACAAAGATCGGAAACACAACAAAACATAGATTCGGCCAGCCGACCCGGAATTATAATAAGAAACATTACGGTATGGCTTTCTGAAAAATTACTACTTCTGTTTATTCATTCACTCCTGTACAGGTGTTTCCCGATTAAATTACTATTTTGTTTAAACCAAAATCCTAACCCAAAGAAAAATCATGGAAGTAAGTCAGCCACAAATCAGCAGCCAACTTGAAAATTTAAGTTTACCTCAGTTGCAGCGCAAATATATTTTTCCGGCAGATTATTTTTTTTCTTTACTGCACAGGATAAAAACAATCGGAAACAGTGAGGATCTTGAAGCATACGAACAACGAAAATTAGGCATCTTCAACCAACTAAATTTTTTCCAGATTGTAACTTTATTCTTAATAGCCATTACTGGTTTGTTACTGAACAACCAACTACCCGCATTTGCCTGGCTGGTCACCTGTTTGCCGGCATTTGTCAGCGTAGTTGTTTTATACCTGAACAAAATTTTTAAATACGACGCAGCCCGGATTGTATATTTTATGTTTTATCCTTTCTTAACCTGTGTGGTGTACCTCTATGGTATTAATCCGGGTTTCAATCTTTTTTTTATTTTATATGGTATCCTTTCTGTTTTCTTTTTACGGGATACCGGTTATATGGTTTTTTCTATAAGTTTTTCCATGGTCAGCTATTTTGTACTCACTGTTGTTTTAAAAGAGTATCAATATCCCCTGGAAGTCATAAGTAAAGGATTATACATGGTAAACCAGGGCCTGGCTATCCTGTTTATTTTTTATGGATTATACCTGATAAAAAACGAAAACTCCCTGTACCAGCTATTCATTCTGGATAAGAATAAAATTCTACAGGAAAAAAATATACAGATAACTGAACAGGCAGAAAAACTCAATGAAACAGCCAACCTGCTTAAAAAACAAACGGAAGAGCTGACAGAATTAAACGGTTTGAAAAATAAATTGTTCAGTGTTGTTTCTCATGACCTGAAAGCGCCTCTGCATGCCCTACGTCAGTTGTTTACTAATGTTCATGAAAAAAATATTCCCTTCAGCCATTTACATAAAGCCATTCCCGAAGTAGTGAAAGACCTTAATTATACCACCGAATTAATGGAAAATCTGCTGCATTGGGCCCGAACGCAGATGCAGGCAGAAAATATACATACTCAAAAAGCTGATATCGGAAAATTGATTGCAGAAGTACTTCAGTTGGTCCGTCTTCAACTGGAAAGGAAAAAAATCAAAATTGATTTCCATGAAAGTAAAAATATTTTTGTTACAATGGATAAAGACATGATTCACCTGGTAATGCGTAACCTGGTTTCCAATGCCATAAAATTTACGCCGGCATACGGACATATTACTGTAGGCATACAGGAAAATCACCAGTTTGTAGAAGTATATGTAATGGATAATGGCACCGGAATGGATGCAGACTCAATCAGGAAAATCAATAATAAAGATTTTTTTACAACCAAAGGAACAGCCAATGAAACGGGTACGGGCCTGGGGTTAATGCTTTGCAAAGAATACCTTGCCAGGAATAACGCACAACTTCATATAGAAAGCAATCCCGGAACCGGCAGCAGCTTCTCCTTTTCTTTACCTAAATCCTCCTGATACATTTTCCGGCTGCACTGATAAGAAAACAGCAGTTAATAATAAGCTATTCCTTTATTACATTCAGGTTAAAAAACTTAAATATTTCTTTAGTGATGATCTTACAATTTTCAGCAAGTTCTGCCAACGAACAGGTGATGGCTCTTATATTCAGTGGAAGTCCGTCAACTGTTTCCATTAACTCCATTAAAAGTATATCCTTTTCATTAACATCTTTATTCCCGGCAAGACTTTTAAAAATACTATTAGCTGTTTTCCGGTTATTTCCGATATAAAACTTACCGAAGCTTTCAAAACCTTTAGAGGTTTTTAAATTGAGTACTATATAAAAAACTGTTTTTTTCATATTCAAAACACACATGATGAAAATCCGGACTATTCATAAACCGGGTACATAAATAAAACTTACAAAGTATCTTATTAACTAAATTTCAAAAAAATAACTTTTGCCTTTACTGCTCTTTTATAATACGCCAACGCTCCTTTCTACAAAAGCAGTAAGGTCTGCTCCTTTCAGCATCCCTTTTGCCAGCAAGGCAAGGTCAAAAGCCTGCTTTGCCAGAATGGTCTGCTGCGCTTCTTCCGCTTCTAAAATTTTAGTGATCAGCGGATGATTGGCATTCACAGCAACCTTATAATTATCCGGCAAGGATCCGTAAAAATTCATTCCGCCACCACCGCCCATCCTGCTCATGTCTTTCATCCGGCGCATCCATTCTTCTTCTGTTAAAGTAACCGGCATGGCGTCGGCAGGTAAACTCTCTACATCTATTTTCATAGCTGTATTGTTAATCGCTTTTTCAAAAATAGATTTCAGGGAATTTGTTTGTGCCTCTGTCAAAGAATGTTTGTCTGCATCTTCTTTTTCAATCAGTTTATCCAGCACATCTGCATCCACCCTTTTCAGGGAGGTTTTTTCCAGCTTCATTTCCAGGTGTTGAATAAAATGGCTGTCAATCGGTGAATTCATAAGCAACACGTCATATTCTTTTTTTTGAGCAGCCTGCACATAGCTATGCTGTTGCTCCGCATCCGCTGTGTACAGGTACACCAGTCTTCCGTTTTTATCTGTTTGAAAATCCTTCACTTTCATTTCATATTCTGAAAGCGTAAAATGTTCCTTATTGGTATTGGTTAATAATATAAAGTCTTTGGCTTTTTCATAAAATTTTTCATCACTCAAAGCGCCATATTTTACAAAAATGCCAATGTCAGACCATTTCTCTTCATAGTTCTTTCGGTCTTTCTTAAAAAGTTCCTGTAATTTCTCTGCCACTTTGCGACTGATATAGCTATTGATCTTTTTTACATTTCTGTCGGATTGTAAAAATGACCGGCTTACATTCAGGGGAATATCCGGGGAATCAATCACTCCATGCAGCAACAATAAAAATTCCGGTACAATGTCTTTCACTTCATCGGTTATAAACACCTGGCGGCTGAATAGTTTGATTTTATTTTTAGTGATTTCAAAATCATTTTTCAGTTTGGGAAAATAAAGAACACCGGTCAGGTTAAAAGGATAATCTACGTTCAGATGAATCCAGAACAGTGGTTCTTCGCTAAAAGGATACAACTCCTGGTAAAAATTCAGGTAGTCTTCATCCTTCAGACCGGCCGGAGCTTTGGTCCAGATTGGATTGGTATTATTGATAATATTGTCAACTTCAATGCTTTTATATTTTGGCTTGTCAGCAGGACTTTTCGAGCCGTCTTTGTCTTCTTCGTCCGGTACCGATTCTGTTTTTGTACCAAACTGGACAGGAACCGGCAGAAACTTAGCATATTTATCCAATATAGCCTGTATCCGGTTTTTTTCAAGAAATTCTTCTGATTCTTCATTGATATGGATTATGACAGAAGTTCCTCTTTCTGTCCGTGAGCCTTTGGTGATTTCGAATGAAGTACTTCCATCGCATGACCAATGAACCGGTTCGGCATCATCCAGGTAACTGAGGGTTTCTATTTCCACATTATCGGCCACCATAAAAGCCGAATAGAATCCAAGCCCGAAACGGCCTATGATTTCATTGGCATCTTTGGCTTCTTTGAATTTTTCCATAAATTCTGTGGCGCCGGAAAAAGCTACCTGGTTAATGTATTTTTTTATTTCCTCAGCAGTCATGCCAATACCGCTGTCAGTAATCGTAATGGTTTTGGCTTCAGCATCAAATGACACTTGAATTTTCAGGTCACCCAGTTCGCCTTTGTAGTGACCAAGACTGGCCAGCCTTTTTATTTTCTGGGTGGCATCTACAGCGTTGCTCACTTGCTCCCGAAGAAAGATCTCATGATCTGAGTATAAAAACTTTTTAATGATCGGGAAGATGTTCTCTGTATTAATGGAAATGCTGCCTTTCTCGTCTATCATGGTTATTTTAGTTTATTAATTATAAAAATATTACTGTTAGCTTACAAGCATTGTTCCAAAGGGCCGGGAGTTGACAGATTGACACGGTTATTTTTATAATCAAACTTGTGAATTGTTCAGTGTAAGGTTTTGTAAATAATACCGGCCGGGAAAGATGTTCCCTGGAAAATCTGGTTAACTTTTTTATCCCTTGACTTTCTGTATGGTGAAAGTGTGATAACAAACTTTTAAAAATCATTTTTAAAGTGGGCAGATTTTCTTAACTTTTCTAAAATTTTTATCATGAAACATTATCATATCATATCCCGGATTGCAATTTATTTATTAGCGATTGTACTTATTCTGTTTGGATTTTTCCATTTAAAATACCCCAGGGATCTGATGTTGTATGTGCCCACCTCACTTTTAGGAGGCATTGTATGGGCATATATTGTAGGAACTGCATTTATTTTAGTTGGCGTGTCTTTTATAATCAACCAGTTTGTAAAATTTACAGGCTACCTGCTTGCAACTTTATTGATTATTTTTATTTTAACGATTCATGTGCCAAATTACCTGAATGCAGGATCACCAGAAACGCAACAGCTGGCATTGATAAATATTTTAAAAGATACCGCCATTGCAGCATTTGCCATGCATATTGCAGCCAGCGCTTATCACCAGCATTTTCAGTTAGAAAACAGTGATTGATACAAGATCAGCTTTCCAGACATTCAGTCTTGATTTTGGAGAAAAGGATGAAATAATACCGGTTGCTTATTCCTTTTTTTATTGTCCTCTGAGATATCGGGTATAGCGAGTTATTATGTAGTCAGCCATCCGGATATTAATCCGGTGCAGTATCTTAATTACTGGAAAAAAAATTCATGTGATATTGAACTAATTAACTATAATAGTTCTTATTATTGTAAATAGTTTGCTTGCTTACTAAAACCACACACTTACTAATCAGTCTTCCCAACCCTGTTTATAATACCCGGTAATACCCTCCCGTATAATGTTACTGTAACCTAATAGAATGCTAATGGATTCCATTTCCTTTTTACGAATTACTTTAATAATTATTTTTTAACCAAACCGAACACACAAATGAAAAAGATTCTTCTACTACTGTTCATGGCAACAACCCTGGCAGCTTACTCACAGAAAACGGACCTGACCACTGTTAATTCAGTAAAACCAAAAAAAGGTCAGAAGATGGCATTTGAAACAAATTATAAATTACATATTGCCAAATTTCATAAAGGGGATGAAAAAATCAGCACTTATGAAATTTTAAGCGGCTCCTATGCCGGCTACTATCATCTTGTAAACAGCGGAAGAGCTTTTGCAGATTTTGATAAAGACAGACCCGATGCTACTACTCATAGTTTGGACCTGGATAAGACTTTCTTCCCTTTGCTGGACGAAACGATAAACGGCACTTACCGTTTTGTAGATAGCCTAAGCCTGCGTCCGCAAACAGAAGCGGAAAGATATGTTGTAACTGTAAGACACCTGAAGCAAACACTTAATACAGGTGATTACACCAGAGAACTGGCCAGAGCTGTAAAAGTATTGAGCAGCCTGAAAGGAGCTTTTTTTGAAAACCTGAGCTTTAGTTTTTTTGATCAGTTATGGGATGGGTCGGACCAGGTAACGGTTACGATCCGTAACCTGAAAGATGGGTTTAAATCTCTGGAGACCGGGTTTTATGCTCCGGCACCGGAGGGTTCACCTAATTTCCGTGATACCTATTCAAAAATGTACGGAAACAATGCCTGGGATGAAAGAGTAAAAATTCTGGATGGGGCTGTTGATAAAACAGAAGTTTATATCATGAGAATGAGAAAAGATCTTAGCTCACAGTAAGATTATAAAACAGATTAAAGACCCGGGTAACTCCGGGTTTTTTTTATGAAATTACTACTCTCTCATAGTTCCTGTTTTTGTAGTCACGTTGAAGCCAATGATTTTTTCACTGAACGTTAATACAGGCATTACTCATCCCTTCAAATTACTTTTTTAAATAAGAACAACAACCCTCACATAAAATAGTAGTTTTTCAAATGTACACAATCAGTTTTATGCTCTATATTGCCTTCTTTTTGTAAAATAAAAACGATCACTATTTTATGGAAAATTTTGAAAACTTTGTAACTGCTGCCAACTCCATTATCTGGAGCAATGCCCTGATTTATTTATTGCTGCTGGCTGGTATTTATTTTTCTTTTCGAATGCGTTTTTTCCAGGTGAGGATGATTAAAGACATGGTGAAACTCATGATCGAAGGCGATAAATCCAAAGCGGGTATTTCATCATTTCAGGCTTTGTCTGTATCCTTATCGGGCAGGGTGGGAACCGGAAATATTGCCGGCGTAGCTACCGCCATTTTTATTGGCGGACCCGGTGCTGTTTTCTGGATGTGGGCAGTTGCCTTCCTGGGTTCGGGATCTGCTTTTGTAGAATCTACCCTTGGCCAGATATTTAAAAGAAAAGAAAAAGGGCAATACAGAGGTGGACCGGCATTTTATATTGAGAAAGGATTTAAAAATAAAAGAATCGGTAAAGGGTATGCCATTGTTTTTGCAATTGCCACCATAATGGCTTGTGGATTATTATTGCCGGGAGTGCAATCCAACAGTATTGCATCGGCTGTAAAAAGCGCCTTTGCCATTAAATATGTGTACACGGGTATTTTGCTTGCCGTGTTATTGGGCCTGATTATTTTCGGAGGCATCAGGCTTATTGCCAATGTTGCACAATTTGTGGTTCCGTTTATGGCCATTGCATATATTTTGGTGGCGATGGTCATTATGGTAATGAATTATGAAAGAATACCGGAAATTTTTTCTTTAATACTCAGCAGCGCATTCGGAGCCAACGCCTCTTTTGGAGGAATTGTTGGTGCAATGATTTCCATCGGTGTAAAACGCGGTGTGTACAGTAATGAAGCCGGACAGGGTACCGGCCCCCATCCTGCAGCAGCAGCCGAAGTATCGCATCCCGCCAAGCAGGGATTGGTGCAGGCTTTCTCTGTTTATATTGATACACTTTTTGTTTGTTCTGCTACTGCATTTATGATCCTTATCACCGGTATGTATAATGTGAAAGGTGCCGATAATAATTTAATAGTAGATAATGGCGTATACTATGTACAGGATGGCGTAAAACATGTGGACGGCAGCCCTACCTATACACAGGCAGCCATTGATAAAGCTTTCAGTAAAGGACAACAAACATTTCATCCGGATTATGTGGGAACGGGAAGTTATTTTGTAGCTATCGCATTATTCTTTTTTGCGTTTACTACCCTGATGGCTTATTATTATATTGCCGAAACAAACGTAGCCTATTTAACTCAAACAAGAGGTGGGCCGCTGCTGATGTTTTTATTGAAAATAGCCATCATGGCTTCAGTATTTTTCGGATGTGTACGTACAGCTACTATAGCATGGGATCTTGGCGATTTGGGAGTAGGTATTATGGCCTGGTTAAATGTGGTAGCAATTATCATTCTTCAAAAACCTGCTCTGCTGGCGATGAAGGATTATGAAAAACAAAAGAAAGAGGGGAAGGATCCTGTGTTTGACCCGGTTTCGTTGGGAATTAAAAATGCAGATTTCTGGGTAAAAGAATACACTTATCCTGAATCAACAGAGAAGAAACTATAAATGTTTTAAAAATAACAACAAGGAGGTGCCGTATTTTAAGGACATCCTTTTTTGTATGGATTTTATTTAAATGTCATCACAACTCCGCTGCAATAATTGAGATTACCCCAAGCATTTTATTACAGGTTATATACAGGAGGCACTGTTCCCGGAAAGTATAAATTGTTTTTAAAGAAATTTCAGGGAACAAATTCTTTAAGTATTTTCTTCAATAGTAATCTCAAATCGTTTGACTGCTGCATGGTAACAATATAATCTTCCTCGGCGCCAAATGCTTTTAATTCAAACATTTTTTTTAG
>DATDPZ010000170.1:0-11710 GCA_035292525.1 Chitinophagaceae bacterium | reverse complement strand
TTCTGCATTTGCATCAAACTTGTCAGCAATAATAGAATCAGGAGGAAGATGAATGCAGACATTTTTCATGACGGCTTTTTTCATTAGCTCTTCTGCCGTGCCCAACCTGTCGTCCTCACACAACGAATTCCCGATCTTACCCCCTAAGGCTTTCATAAAAGTATAAGCCATTCCCCCTCCAATGATAATATCGGATGCTCTTTGTAATAGATTTTCTATGATTAAAATTTTATCAGACACTTTTGCACCGCCAATAATTGCCGTAAAAGGTTTTTCAGCTTTCAGCATAATTTTTTCGGCGCTTGCAATTTCGGCTTCCATTAACAGGCCAAACATTTTTTTATCAGCCGGGAAAAATTTTGCAATAATAGTTGTGGATGCATGAGCACGGTGAGCGGTTCCAAATGCATCATTGATATATACATCGGCAAGCTGAGAAAGTTTTTTGGCAAATTCTTCATCACCTTTTTCTTCTTCTTTATGAAACCGGAGATTTTCCAAAAGCAGCACTTCGCCCGGTTGTAGAGCCCCGAATTTTTGCTGCACCTGCTCACCTATACAATCGCCGGCAAAATCAACAGTTACGCCGCCAAGTAACCGGCTTACATGTTTTACCAAATGCTTTAAAGAATATTTCTCTTCCGGACCTTTTTTGGGTCTTCCCAAATGGCTCATCAGAATTACCGAACCGCCGTCATTCAGCACCTTTTTGATAGTGGGTATGGTTGCCTGCATCCGGCTGTCATCAGTAATATTGAATTCCTGATCAAGGGGGACATTAAAATCCACGCGGATCAATGCTTTCTGATCTTTAAAATTGTAATTAGAAAAATTACTCATACTCTTTTTTTTATTAATTCAAAGCGATGTCAAAATCAAGTTCAATGGGTTTCATATCCACCACATGACATTTTTTGCAAAAATCTGGTGTTTCATTTTCAAACCACATCTTTCGGAATTGCCTGTATTCTTTACTGTTCAAACATTCCATCAGCGAGGTATCAAATACATTCCCGAAATTTAATTCTTTGGGGAAAGGCTTGGCACAGCAAGGTGTCATGTATCCATCCCAACTGATATAAAAATGATTCCAGGGGAGATGACATTTTTTAAACTCATTTTTCTTCTTCACATCCCATATACTCAGTTCCACATTCCCCGCTTTTTTGGAAAGATCAAATGCTTGTTTTAATTCATCTTTAAAAGATTGACCATAGAATAAATTATAATATTCCACAGATGCTGATGTGATGCTGCCCACATTTACCGGAGTGATATTAACAAAAGAAACGCCCATCTCTGAAGCCAGTTTTACCACTTCCTTCATTTGTGTATAGTTTTCTTTTACTGCTACAAAATTAAACATCACTGAAACATTATTTTTTTTGCACACATCTACCATTTTCCGGGCGGTTTCAAAAAAGAAACTATAATCACTTTTCAATCTTACGGCTTCATAGGTTTTACCAATGCCATCAATGGAAATCTGAACTGTATCCAGGTAAGGGGCCATTCTTTCAATATAATTTTCTGCTCCTGGTATATGTGCATTTGTAGAAATAAAAGTTTGTATCCCCCTGTTCTTGCTTTTAATATATTGTAATGTTTCCTCCAGCTTTTTATAAAGCATGGTTTCTCCCAATCCTGTCAGCCCGATAGAATCTATATATGGTCCCACTTCATCAATTACTTTTTTCATTTTATCCAGATCAATGCTGCCTTTATCCATCGCATGTCCGAATCCATATTCTCTTGGACAAGTGATACAGCCAAGGTTACAATGGTTGGTTACTTCCAGCATAATGGAAGAAGGAAAAGGAACTTTTGTGCTTTTAAATGATTTGAGTAAAAGTCCATAAAGTTTATTTCTGCTATACCTGAAAAAATTTATTCCTCCCGGTAATTGTTTAACCCGGTTGATGATTTTTTGAAACCGTCTTTTATTAATCTTGTATGACATGGATGAATAAAGTCCTAAAATTAAAAAAGTCTGGCGTGGCAGCTCAGACTTTTTTTATGACAACTATTTTTTTTATTTACTGATCAGGTTGGCAAAGTAATGTAAAGTGCGAACAAGCTGACTAACATAACTCATCTCATTGTCATACCAGCTTACGGTACGAACAATCTGGTTGTCTCCAACAGTTTGCACTTTAGTTTGTGTGGCATCAAATAAGGAGCCAAAAGTAATACCAATTACATCACTGCTTACTATTTCATCCTCCGTATAGCCATAACTTTCGTTGGATGCTGCTTTCATAGCGGCGTTCACTTCTTCTACTGAGGTTTTCTTTCCAAGAACAACGGTTAATTCAGTTAAGGATCCGGTTAATGTAGGCACCCGCTGAGCACTGCCATCCAGTTTTCCTTTCAAAACCGGCAACACAAGGCCGATTGCTTTTGCAGCACCGGTACTGTTGGGTACAATGTTTTGTGCGGCAGCTCTTGCACGACGCAGATCACCTTTTGCATGAGGAGCATCCTGTGTATTCTGATCGTTTGTATAAGCATGTACTGTTGTCATTAACCCGGTCAGGATACCGAATTTTTCTTCCAGCACCTGTGCCATGGGTGCCAAACAGTTTGTTGTACAGGAAGCACAACTGATAACTGTTTCAGAGCCATCAAGAATTTGATGATTTACATTAAAAACAATTGTTTTCAGATCACCGGTAGCCGGTGCGGAAATCACTACTTTTTTTGCACCTGCTGCAATATGAGCTTCAGCTTTAGTTTTATCAGCAAAGAATCCGGTACATTCCAATACCACATCCACATTATGTTCTTTCCAGGGTATCTGTGCAGGATCTTTCTGTTTATAAATTTTAATATTTTCACCGTTCACTATAATTGAATCCTCAGTTGATTTTATATCTGCATCAAACCTGCCTTGAGCACTATCATACTTTAAAAGATGTGCAAGAACTTTCGGACTTGTTAAATCGTTAATTGCTACGACATCAATGTCTTTCATTTGATATATCTGGCGGTAAACCAGGCGGCCAATCCGGCCAAATCCGTTGATTGCAACGTTAACTGTACTCATTACAAAATTATTTTTAGGTTAAATGAGGAGCGAAGGTAAGGAACTGTCAGGATTTATCAGATCGGCAGGTTTACGAAGAAGGCAAATTTTTATGCGGCCGGCTTAAGTACTACTATGGAACCCGGTTGTGTCACTCTCTTTTACGTTCTACTTGCTATTCAAATATGATAATAAAAGTAAACATCCATTTCAGAGGATTTTGCCAGTCAGTTCCTTTGAAACTGCCCACCGGAGTTTTTAGCAATACATTGTTCCATCCTTTTTGCAAAAATACCTTCGTGGGTTGCCTGTATTCATAGCCCTCATCTATTAATGGAATCTCTGAATTTCCTTTTTGCCCGGATCTTTTCCACTTAGGTAGTGAAATTAATTTTCCATTTACCCATACAGCACTTCCTTTTTTATCCCAGGCATTTTCTGGCGGCGAATCAGTAGCCGGTGACCGGGAAAGGTTATTGAATCCAATCCAGCAATCTTTATCACCGGATTCATCACTCCAGATTTTTGTAGTGGCATACCAGGTTGTATTTTCTTTTGGTTCATCTATTGCCCCTTTAATCAAAGGTGCCCACCAATGCCGAAGAACTATTGTACCACCTGTGACTTGTTTATAAATTTTTTCATTTTGTTCCTTCCATGATAAAGTTTCGGGTTCAAATGACCTGGTTAAATCTCCGCTGTTATTATAATGACCATATAATTTCCATTTCAAACCGGATTGTTTAACATAAGCAAAGGGTTTGTTTTTGAAATATAAATGCTGGTTCTCCAGTAAGCGATTTTCAAATTCTGTGAAAGCTTTTTCATTTCCATCACTGATGTTAGATACCCAGCCTGCCAACCCCCCTCCACGCCAGCTTCTTTCAGCAAAGGCCAGCATCCCCGGATAAACAGGATTCATTTTCATAATATCGCTTTCATCTGCCACTGCCCTATCATGCCACATACAAAGTGTGGCGCCTAAAGCTGAAACGTCTCCATTTTCTCTATTACAAATTTTTCTATTGAAAATAGTCGTTACAGCCTCCAACGGATCCATATGATTAAGGTATAAATGACGGGAATCTATATATTGAACAGATGAATCCGATTTTATTTTACTCAAATCATCCATCCATAAATGGCGGATAGTATTATCGGTAAAATTTCCACCCGGTTCCCAACCGATCACTTTTTTTCCGAAACTTTGAATAAACCCTGTTACTTCAGGCACAAAATTTTTATTGCTGATCTTTACTTCATCAGCGCCGATATGGATATAAGGCACATCATAAGTCGTACAAAATTCTTTCAGAATATTTTTTACAATCATCAATCCTGAATCAGTTTGCATATCCGTTTTCATAGCTCTTTTAAAAGCAGCACTGTGGCCGGGCATATCAATTTCCGGTACAAATGTGATGTATCTCTCTTTACAATAACTGATCAGCTCTTTTATTTCTGCTTCTGAATAATACATGCCTTTATTTCGCAGCATATTTTCCGGTGCGGTAAGTTGCGGGTATTGTTTGATGGCTATCCTCCAAGCAATATCTTCTGTGGCGTGAAAATGAAAAACATTCAGTTTAAACATTGCCAACACATCAATCTGTTCTTTCAGCAATTTCATTGACATATAATTTCTGCCCACATCTATCATAAACCCCCGCCATGAAAAAGCAGGCCTGTCCCTAATTTCACAGGCATCTACCATCATCCCATCTCTCATCAATTGCTTCAAGGTTTGAATGGCATTAAAGATTCCATGTGGAGTTTTTGCAGCAATCGAAATTTTATTCTCAGTAACCTGCAAAGTGTAAGACTCGTCAGAAATTTCAGCTGAACTATTTTTCTCCAGTTGCAATTCAATAACTACTTCACCTTTGTTGGCTTTGTTTTTTATTTCTAACTGCCACCCTTTATTGGCAATAATTTCTTTTAACTGTTTTGCTTCTTTGAAAAGAGCTGTATCATGTAAGATGATTGATGTAGCGTTGTACAACGGAAAATAACCTTCGTTCCATTTTAGCTGTTGAGGCAATGGAAGAAGGGATGGCTTTTCCTGTACGCCATAAACATGCGAAAATACAAGATGCTTCCATAGTAAATAACCGGTTCCTGTAAGATGCAGGCCATCATTGGAATATTTTTCGTTTAACTTTCCTTGTTGATTACAAAAGGATGGATACAAATTAATAAAGATATATTGATATGTTTCCGATGCTTTACTAAGATGGTTGTTTACTTTTAAAATAGAATCTGTTTTGCTGGTATGCCCACTGAATTTTTTAAACACATCTGATACCGGAAGAATACTTTGAACAAATAATTTTGTAGCAGGGCTTTCCTGTTTTATGTAAACTGAAATCAGCAGAATATTTTTCACCACACTGTCAGTGGTGATTCCCCTTGCCAAATCATTTGTACCAATCATCAGGAAAACCTTTGCCGGCTTTCCTTTCACCACTTCATCTATCCGCTTTAAAACTCCGGCAGTAATATCACCACTGATGCCACGGTTTTTTATTTTGATATCATTAAACAACTCACTCCATTCTCCACCATCTGTAAAGCTGTTTCCTAAAAAAATAATATCATCTTTTGATTGTGGCAATGCATTAAAAAGTGAAACCCGTTGATGATAATAGGTAGAAAATAAAGAATCAGGATAAGCCGGCAATTTAAGTTGTGCATGTAATGGAAAAACCGAAATAAAAGCTATGATTATTAATAAAAATCTGTTCATTGAACTTTTATTTTAAATGTTGAAGCAGGCAGGTTCTCCGAATTCGACAGGTTAGCATCTGAAAACGGTTTCCAACCATAATAAATCCATTCAGGTTTTTTTTCTGTTTTAATTACTATTTGATTGTTTTTTATGAAGGCAGGTATTTCGTTTTTTCCATCAACAGAGAATCCTCGTATTGATTTTCCATCAGATGTTTTTAAACCATTACTGAAATATTGAAATGCAATAATCATTTCCCCATCATTAAATTTTGCTTTTAACGGCAACGGCCCCGATGGAATACTATCTTTATAATAGGTTTTATTCAAAGCCCATCTTGCCAGCCGTTCTCCCACATTTTTTTTGTTGGTTGGATGCACATCATTTTTAAAACCAATATCACTACAAACAGCCATACCGATATTTGGGATCAGGTTCAGCATTTTTCTTTGCTCATTCCTGAATTGAGGCCATAGGTGTCCTTTGTAGTTCATTGTGTCAATAGAAGATAATTGTACATAAAAAAAAGGGAGATCAGGCTGTTTCCATTTTTTTCGATAGTCCTCAATAATCAGTTTGGATAATGCTGCATATTCAATTACTCTTTCTATTTCCTGTGCATTGCTTTCGCCCTGGTAGCAAAGAATTCCTTTGATAGGTAAATTCATTATTGGCGCAATACCCGCTTCAAAGGCAAGTCCTGGCTTAAAGGCATGGTTGTTCCCATATTCATCTTGCGGAACTATTGTTAAACCTCCTACATTTTGTTTTCCCCTTTCCCTTATCCAAACAGGCAGTGCATCATTCTTTAGCCAGTCCCCATTTAATTTATCTGCAAACTGCTTACTGTTTTTTAAAGCTTCAGTACTGATAAAAGTTTCGAGTGGTGCACCACCAATGGAAATATTTATTAATCCAACAGGAATATTTATTCTAGTCGCTAACTCTTTTCCAAAATACCAGGCGACAGCACTCATTGTTTTAAATGAATTGCTGTCGCAGTTTTGCCATTGGCCTTTATAAAAATTTTCCTTAGTTAAGTTTTGTATGATGGAATCAGTAAATAAAACATTGTAAGTGTTTTTTCCGGCGTAAGTTGGATTATATAAACGCATCAACGGTTGGCGGCTATTTGGCAATGCTTCTGTGTAATGCATTTCCTTCTGCATTGGCCATTCCATGTTGCTTTGCCCGATACAAAGCCATATATCTCCAATTAAAATATTTTTAATTTCTGTCTTTTCATTTCCGCTTTTTATGGAAAGGGTTTGCGGAGTTGCATTTGCTTGCTGCCTTTTGAATGTTGCTATCCAAGTTGAGTCGATTTTAGCTCTTATGCTGGCTTTTTCATTTGCAAAACTTAGAGAAACTGTTTGTCCCGGAATTGCTTTACCCCAAATATGAATGGGCTGGTCACGTTGCATAACCATATTATCAGAAAATATTTTTGCCAGCTGAAGTTGAGAAGAAACTGCAAGGGGCAAGCATAATATGAAAAGAAAAAAAAATCTCATTTTTTATTTAAGGTAATCCTGAAGTATCTGCATACAATACCATTCCTGCCTTGGCAAATGAAATGGGCCTTTAAATAAATTCCCTTTGGCGGTTTGCGCCACTGTTCCATCACGGTGCAGGTAACCAAACCATTCACCATTTTGCTTATCGTGAAAATGTACATAAGAATAATCATGCACCATTTTATGCCACCGGGCATATTTTTCATTATTTGTCATTAAATAAGCAAGTAGTGTTTCTATGATCACTTCATTATGCGGCCACCAGAATTTCATATCCTGCCAGTATTCCTGTACCGGTTTATTATACACATCACGGAAGTATAAGATGCCGCCATACTCTTTATCCCATCCCCGCTCCCACATGTAATCCAGCATACGGCAACCTAAATCAATTAATTGTTTATCGTTGTTTCGGTGTTTTGCTTCATGCAAAATAAACCATGCTCCTTCCATGGCATGACCAGGGTTTAATGTGCGTCCGTCAATATGATCAATGATACTTCCATCCGGCGCCACCTGTTCCATCACACATTGAATATCAACTTTTACAAAGTCTTTTTCTATTTCAACAATCCATTTATTAATCCATTCATCACAACGAGGGTCGCCGATCGTTTCTCTTAACTGTTGTGCGGTATTCATCATGATCATGGGCACCCCAATCCCCTTTGATGGACGGGTATTGGTAAACTTGGGTTGTAACAATCCCGGTGTTGTTGTATACTCAATACATCTTCCAAAAACCCTTCTTGCTTTATCTGCTGCTGCTTCGTCGCCACTTGCTTTTGCATAGGCTGCTGCCGCTATCACAAAAAAAGTTTCAGAAAAAAAATATCGACGCTTTCTTATTGGCATTCCATCTCTTGTTACATGAAAAAACATCTGGCCGTCTGCATCGAAGCAATGTTTGTTTAAAAAATCATATCCCAGTTTCGCACCATCCAACCATTCCTGTTTTTTTTCTACAGTATTATATAATGTAGCCAGCATCCATGTTGTACGACCCTGTATCCAAACTGCTTTATCGTCATCAATCAAGCTGCCATCTGCATCCCTCATCAATAAAAAACCTCCATGCTCATTATCAAATGAACGGGGAAACCAAAAAGGAACCGTATCGTTCAACAATTGATTTGAATAAAAATCTTTTAATGCAATTAATTCTTTGTTTGAAAATGCCATTAGCGATTTTATTTTATGATTTCATTTACCTGCACTTTCACAAAGTATAAATCTTTGCTGCCTTCATATAAAATACCAATCGTATTATCATCCACTTTTGTAAGTGAAGAATAGCCATAGCACAATCGTTCATCAATCAGCAATTGGTTTGCCGGCAACCATGTTTCTCCCAGATCCAGGCTGGCTTTGATAGTAATATTGTATCGGCCTGATGAAGTGTTGGGATTGCTGAAAAATAAAACATCTTTCATCACACCCTTCACTTTTACTTTAGCTTTTATTAAACTTCCCATACAAACCGGATCAGCTAATGTATTGTATGATGTCGAATGTTCGGTCCAGCTAGTACCTAAATTATTTGTTGTGGCAACGCTTCTGAAACTTCCCCTGTTGTCCCGCATATTCAGCATCAATGTACCGGGAGTTGTTTCCACCACCTGGCTTTCTGTAGTGTTTGATTTTGGCCCTGCTATTTTACCTTTCCAGCTACATCCATGATCATCGCTGTAAATGATTGTTGAATAAGGCATCTTTTTTTCATCCCAATATTGTGCTGCAAAAACCAATTTACCATCCTGCATAGCAATACCGCTTCCCGGGCCATTAAAAAATAAATGCCATGCCGGATTTTTTATCTGTGGTGTAATGCTATATGGAGCAGACCAGGTAAGTCCATCATCACTGCTGCTCACCAACACAAACTGGCCAGTAGTATCTGGTGATATACCGGGTAATGAACCTGCAATGGAACGATTTCCTTTACTCCATAATGCAGCTACCCAGATTTTTTTTGTAACAGGATCAAATAAAATGGCGGGGTCACCTATTCCATTATTTTCATGCGGCGCACCCATATCCATAATAATTTTCATTGGCTCCCAAGTATTGCCACCATCCGTACTTCTGCTAAGACCTACATCAATATTTTCCGGGAGATCTTTTGCATTGTTGTAACGGATATCATATACAGAAAGTAATGTACCCTTATCTGTGGTAACAATGCCCGGAATGCGATAGGTATTCACTCCCTCATCACCGGCTTTTCTAATGGCTATCCCAGTTCGTTTTGTATAAACAGAACTATCTTGCTTCACCAGCAATTCTTTTCCTGCCTCGTTGATTAATTTTAGACAACGCAGTTCTATTATTTTATTTAGTGTTGCATCGGTTTTTAAAATAACACTTAACCAAATAAACCCGACACCTGTTTTTTGATTTATAAATACGGGAATATCAAACACTGAAGAAGATGGATTAACAGAAGCAATTAGGTTTACAGCAGAAAAAGGTTCAGCACCGGTAAGATATACATCTACTTTCTGAATATCGTTAATGGATACTGCACTTAATGTGCATTGTAATCTACGGAAATTTTGTTCGGCATTTCCCGCAGGTATAGAAACAACAACCCTTACAACCGGGTTAGCAGCCAGGCCCTTTAACACAGGCACATTTGGCGAGTAGGATGATGCCTGAATTTCTCCGGGAACAGGTGTTGAAGATTTTTTTGAACATTCGAAGCTGCATAATCCGAAGAACAAAACGATCATTCGGAAATTATAACTAATCTTATTCATAAATTTTATTTAATCAGTCAACAAAATCATTATACTTTGGCCGTAAAAATGCAAGTTGTATTATCAATGCTAGTCCCACAATACCAGACAACATTGCAAAATCTTTTCCCAGGTTTCCAGCATCAGTTGATTTACCTAATAAATCGGTAATAAATGCACCGGCAAATACACCTACCATGTTCATTAAACCATAGGCAGTAGCCCTGTTTTTTGAAGAAACAAACTGACAAAGTATAGGCATATTATTGGCATCAAACATACCGTAACCAAAACCAAAACAAAATGCAGAACCAATTACTGTAAACAAGGAATGCCCGAAACCAATAAACAGTAATGCCGGTATAGTGAGTGTCAGTCCGATGGCACTGGTATAAATTCTTCCACGAAGATTTTTTTGCACCCATCTGTCAGATAGTATTCCACCAAAAATAACACCGAGGAATGAAGATGCTGCAATGGTAATGGTGGACATTGGCCCTGCCCGGCTCATATCAATATTTAGGTTTTCTGCAAATAAAGTAGGCAACCAGTTTTTTATACCCCAACCTGGTAAACTGGGTACAGCAAAATAGAAGAGTATGATCCAGAAAGATATATTGGTGAACAATAATCCCAGTCCTTTGAGCAGCGGTGCTTTTTCTTTAAATGGAATTTTATTATCCGTGTTTATAACTTCAGGATTTTTCTTTTCTCTTAAAAACAAAATCAGTACAAAAGAATAAATAATGCCGATAATACCAAATGAATGAAAAGCCTGTTGCCATGAAAATGTAACTGCTATAGTAGCGCCAAATCCACCCAGTGCCTGGCCCATGTATAATCCGGTCATGTGAATACCAATTGCCAATGACCTTGTTTTGGACGAATGATAATCGGCAATGAGTGACAACCCGGCTGGTATGTATAAAGCTTCACTCAGTCCCATGATAGCTCTAAGCCAATAAAGCTGATTGAAAGTAGTAGCATACCCCATTGCAAATGTTACAGCACTCCATACAAACAGGCTTCCTACAATCAGCCATTTTCTATTTACCCTGTCAGCTATAATTCCAGCTACTGGACTCATGAATCCATAGATCCATAAAAAGATGGCCATTAAATATCCGAAGTTGGCAGCCGTTTGTAATTCATGAATATCAATTTGCATAGACGGCTTCATGGTACTAAGCATCTGCCGATCCATATAATTTAATAATGCCACCACCCAAAGCAATGCCACAACAATCCATGGATATTTTTTTGAACCCTTCATTTATTTTTTTTACTAAGCTTTCCTATCAATATTTTGGAAGTCCTGACCCCGGCTTTTATTTCACCGCTTGGAATAATCACACAACCATCCGAAATGATTGCAGAAGTTGTAACCGGTGTTGTAAAAGGTATTGTGCCAATTATTTTCCACTCGTCTTTTATTGTATTATATAATAGTACCTCCTTGCTGAATCCGGGATGTGAAATTTGTAATTCAGTTTTCTGCTGAATTAATTCCGTTTTTTTTATCTCATCAGTTTCAGCATTAATTGAAGCAATCAATAATTCTGTTTTATGAAATGTTTCCCCTTTGTCGCCTCCAATCATTAAAATGTTATATGAATCAATAGCTTTACCTGTGCCTGCTGATAAAGGATAGGGCAATGATTTTTTTTCATTCCAACTATTCTTTTTTATATCAAATTCAAAA
>DATDPZ010000169.1:0-2496 GCA_035292525.1 Chitinophagaceae bacterium | reverse complement strand
TACTTTTTCCGGCTAAGTTAAATTGCCAAAAGTTAATATAATCGGTTTGCCAGGGAGAGTTTGCAAGCCCCAGAGAAATAATGGGGACAAAAATTAAAATTATTCCACCTGATTTTCCACTGTTAAAAAAATCATTGAAGAGTCGTGTCAGTGTCGTTGTACTTGTCATTGGGGGCTTCTTATGTTCTTACAACGGTAAGGTAAGATTTTATTTTTTTTAAAAATTACTTTGCTCACAGGGGATACTACAAAGTATATATAATCATTGAAAGAAGTATCACATATGATTTTCAGATTATTGTTTTATAAAGAAGCACCATAAATCAGATGATTAATTATGCCCATCGCCCAAATTTTACACTTAAGTCATTCATAAAATTCACCGGTAAGTTCCCATTTTACTCACAGCCCGATGTTCACCGCTTATAGCTCACCGCTTTTTTCTAACTTGCAGCCATGCAGCCATACCTTCATTTACTTCAGCATATATTAGATACTGGTGAACAGAAAACTGACCGGACCGGTACCGGTACTCTCAGTTGTTTTGGCTACCAGATGCGTTTTAATTTACAGGACGGTTTCCCGTTGGTGACTACCAAAAAAATACACATGAAAAGCATCATTCATGAGCTGCTCTGGTTTTTAAAGGGAGAAACCAATATTCAGTATTTAAAAGAAAACGGAGTCAGGATATGGGATGAATGGGCAGATGAAAACGGAGAGTTGGGCCCGGTGTATGGTAAGCAATGGCGCAGCTGGGAAGGCAAAAATGAAAAAGTAGTGGACCAGATCACTGAATTGATTAAACAACTTAAATCAAATCCTGACAGCAGGAGACTGATAGTAAGTGCATGGAACGTAGCTGAGTTATCCGGAATGGCATTGATGCCTTGTCATGCGATGTTCCAGTTTTATACGGCCCCCTCTAACTCCCCCAACGGGGGAGGACGACGAAGGCTCTCTTGCCAGTTATATCAAAGAAGTGCAGATGTTTTTTTGGGTGTGCCTTTTAACATAGCTTCTTATGCTTTACTTACCATGATGATTGCACAGGTATGTGAAATGGTGCCGGGAGAGTTCATTCATACATTTGGAGATGTGCACATTTACAATAATCATTTGGAGCAGGTAAGGCTTCAGCTGAGTCGTTCTCCTTTTCCACTTCCAACAATGAAACTCAACCCGGAAGTAAAAGATATTTTTGGATTTAAATATGAAGATTTCATGTTGGAGAATTACCAGTGTCATGAAGCAATTAAAGGGAAAGTGGCGGTTTAAATAAGGAATAAGGAATGTGAAATAAGGAATTGGAAAGTGGGTAAAATCGAGATGTAAGAGATGAGAAATAATAAATCATTAAACATGGATAATAAAACAAACAAAATTTGACCTGGAAGACAGATTAGTTGACTTTGCATGCATGTGCCTGGAAGTTTGTGATCTTTTGCCAAATTCCAAAGCAGCTTAAAACCTGGAATTTCAACTTTCAAAAAGTTGTACGGCTAGCGCCTTAATTTATGGAGAAGCTCAGGCTGCTGAATCTAAAGCAGATTTTATTCATAAAATGAAAATGGTATTAAAGGAAATCAGGGAGTCAGGTATGAATTTGAAAATAATAATCAGAAAGCCCGTTGTTATTAATATAAAAGCTGAAAAAGCATTTAAAGAAGCAAATGAGTTGATGGCTATCTTTCTAAAAAGTATTGATACGGCCAAACAAAAATAAAACTGCTGCGAATTAACTTTCTCATTCCTTATTCCTTATTTTGTATTTCTTATTATGATTACTTCTCTCGTCGTAGCAGCAAGCACAAACAATGCCATTGGTAAAAACAACCAATTGCTCTGGCATTTACCCAGGGATATGAAATTTTTTAAAAACATAACCTGGGCTATGCCGGTGATCATGGGCAGAAAAACTTTTGAATCCATGGGAGGGAAAGCATTAAGTGGCCGGAAAAATATTGTGATCACCCGACAGGCTGACTGGAAAGCCGGCGGAGTAATCAGGGCAGCTAACCTGGATGAAGCGCTGGAGAAATCAGAAGCCATGGATGTGAAAGAAGTTTTTGTTATTGGCGGAGGCGAAATCTACAAGCAGGCATTTGATAAAGCGCAACGGATTTTTATGACAAGGGTTCACCATCAGTTTGAAGCGGATGTTTTTTTTCCGCCAATTGATGAATCAAAATGGACCCTGCTTAAAAATACGGATAATCCTGCTGATGAAAAACATGCATATACTTATTCGTTTCAACTGTGGGAGCGAAATAAAAATAAAGAATAAAAAATGTGAAATAAGGAATTGGAAGATGGGAATAAACAGGCATTAAATACTTTCTCAGTCCTTATTTTTTGTTTCTTATTTCTAATTTCGTTACACATGTATTCCCCATTTCAACTTACAATAAAATACCTGAACTATTACCTGACTGCTTCCGGCAGCAAAGGTCATGGCATGCATTCGCCTTTCGTATTTGATTTCATTACAAAAGT
>DATDPZ010000168.1:0-6405 GCA_035292525.1 Chitinophagaceae bacterium | reverse complement strand
ACATAAACATTAATGGCGCCACTTACGTCCACACTGTGAAATGAAGAAATATTGCGGGATTCCGTAGTGACATGTCCATTGCCACGGATTCTTTTCCCGAAAATATCCCTGCAGCCGGAAGCAGTTATCAAAACAATCATTAAAAAGAAAAATATTTTTTTCATTGCAGTTGGTTTAAGATTACCGAAGTTAAAAAGTTTTCCCCGGGAAAATACGGCAATATGACGGGTGGAATGAAGGAGAGGTTACAGGAGGTGGGGTTAAGGTTAAGGTTAAGGTTGAGGTTTAGGTTGAGGTTGAGGTTGAGGTAAACTATAAACTACCCGAAAGGATTCCTTCGGAACAAACTATTTATCTTCGCAGCTCCATAACCTTCCTATACCAGGATTATGGAAAAAAAGCCCATAAAATTGTTTATCCTTTTTATTCATGACTGAAAAGATACTTATTCTCGATTTTGGTTCCCAGTATACCCAGTTGATAGCCCGTGCGGTGAGAGAAGCAAATGTGTTCTGCGAGATCATCCCCTTTCATAAACCTTTTGAATACGAACCCGGGCTGAAAGGAATCATCCTTAGTGGGTCGCCATTTTCTGTAAATGATGCAAATGCACCGGATGTAAATGTGCAATTTATGATCAGCCGGGTGCCGGTACTGGGCGTTTGCTATGGTGCACAACTGACAGCCAAACAATATGGCGGCCGGGTGGAAAAAAGCAATAAACGTGAATACGGCAGGGCCCTGCTAAATAAAAAAAAAGAAGATCTGCTGCTGAAAGGAGTAACAGAACAAAGCCAGGTGTGGATGAGCCATGCAGATACTATTCTTGAACTGCCTGAAGGATTTGAATTGCTGGCAACCACAGAGAGTATCCCGATTGCAGCTTTCAGGAAGTCAGAAGTCAGAAGACGGAAGCCGGAAGTCAGCACTCAGCACTCAGCTTTCCCTCTCTACGGATTACAGTTTCACCCTGAAGTATATCATAGTACAGAAGGGAAAAAAATATTGAATAATTTTTTAGTGAATATCTGCGGCTGCTCACAAGACTGGACGCCGGCACATTTTGTAACAGATACTGTAGCTGCCTTGAAAAAACAGATTGGCGACAGGAAAGTGATCATGGCACTGAGTGGCGGTGTGGATTCTACCGTGGCAGCTACTTTAATTCACAGAGCCATTGGCGACCGGCTGGTTGGAATTTTTGTGGACAATGGAGTGCTTCGCAAAAATGAATTTGAAAATGTATTGGAATCTTATACCAGGGTCGGGTTGAATGTAAAAGGCGTGGATGTAAAAAATAATTTCTATACAGCGCTGGCAGGAAAAACCGATCCGGAAGAAAAACGAAAAACCATCGGTCGGCTTTTTATTGAAACATTCCAGGAAGAGGCAAATCAACTTATTCACAGGACGGCCGGCGGAGATAGCATTGAAATGCTGGGACAGGGAACTATTTATCCCGATGTGATAGAAAGTTTATCCGTACATGGGCCTTCTGCTACTATCA
This sequence comes from Chitinophagaceae bacterium, assembly GCA_035292525.1. GTDB lineage: Bacteria > Bacteroidota > Bacteroidia > Chitinophagales > Chitinophagaceae > VBAS01. The sequence continues at coordinate 4,898 of DATDPZ010000168.1, read as the reverse complement.
AATCACATCACAATGTAGGTGGACTGCCGGAGCAATTGCACCTGGAACTGGTAGAACCCCTGCGTTTTTTATTTAAAGATGAAGTAAGAAAAGTTGGCAGGGAACTTGGATTGCCTGCAGAAATGGTGGAGAGGCATCCATTTCCGGGACCGGGCCTTGCCATCCGGATTTTGGGAGATGTGACGGAAGAAAAAGTAAGATTATTGCAGGAGGCTGATCATATTTTTATAAATGCCCTGAAAGAGCATCAGCATTATGCAACGGTATGGCAGGCGGGTGCCATCTTGCTCCCGGTAAAAAGTGTGGGGGTTATGGGCGATGAAAGAACTTATGAATATACCATTGCCCTGCGTGCCGTAACCAGTGTAGATGGAATGACTGCCGACTGGGCACATTTACCCTATGCGTTCTTAGCTTATGTGTCCAACGAGATAATCAATAATGTAAAAGGAATAAACAGGGTGGTATATGATATCAGCAGCAAGCCGCCTGCAACAATAGAGTGGGAATAGAGCAGCCCCCTCTAACTCCCCCAATGGGGGAGAACAGGCAAGCTCACAAACCTTAAACTTGAATCATGTTGAATAAAAAGATACTTATCTTATTACCGTTTCTTTTAATTCATGTAAAGCTTCTTTTGGCACAAAGCAGTACAACTTTGCCCAAGCAAAAAATAGCTGTGTTTGCACCCCTTTATCTTGACTCCGCATTTGATGCACAACATAATTACCGCTATGATAAATCGTTTCCAAAATTCATTAACCCCGGTCTTGAATTTTATGAAGGTGTACAACTGGCACTGGACTCTTTAAATAAGGAAGGCCTGCCGCTTGAAGTATTTATTTATGATACCAAATCTGCCGGTAAATCTATAATGGAGCAACTGCAGCAAATGGATTCCGTGCAGCTGATCATTGCTTACTGCAGCCCGCAGGAAAATTTTTTATTTGCTGAAGAAGCAAGAAACAGGCAAATCCCTTATGTCAATGCCAACCTTCCCAATAATGGCGGCATTACCAACAATCCGTATTTTTTATTGCTGAACTCCACGCTGAAAACACATGTGGAAGAGGACTATCGTTTTCTTCAAAAAAATTACCCGCTGCATCCGATTGTACTTTTCAGAAAAAAGGGAGCGATGGAAGACCTGATCCGTGAATATTTTACTGAAGCCGGAAAAAACACCGCTTCGGTGCCGCTGAAAATAAAAGTAGTGGAGCTGCCCGCTGACTTTAATATTAAACAAGTAGTAAATCACCTGGACAGCAACCAGCATTTTGTTTGCATTTCCGGTACTCTGGACGATTCGTTTAACCGCCAGCTGGCATTGTATTTAGCTTCTATCCATAAAATTTATAAAACCACTTTGCTGGGTATGCCCACCCTGGAAAATACAAGCAGGGATTTTTACCAGCCTGAATTCAAAGGGCCTGAATTTATTTATTCCACGCCCTTTTACAATGCAAGGAAAGACACGGTGAGTAAGCAGATCATTAATTTTTTCAGCACAAAAATGTTTGCCCGCCCCAGCGATATGGTGATGCGTGGATATGAAGTTACTTGGCAGTTTTCCAAACTGTTGATGCGTTACAGAAAAGAAATTGCCTCCAACCTGACCAGCAGTGAATTCACCCTGTTTCGTGAGGTTGATATTCGTCCTGTTTTTAATCCGCAAACCATGACGCTGGATTATTTTGAGAATAAAAAACTTTATTTTATTAAATGGCAGGACGGGGTGATTAAGGGGGTGTATTGATTTTTTTTTTGCCGGCTTTTGTAATTCTGTTCAGCACCAGTTGTGTCACTCACTTGTACTTCCTGTAATTCCGATCAGCTTTTTTCGGGTGGCGTATGTCCACCCCTTTTTGTAGATCCTTTACAATCGAATCCCTTCCCCCGCTAACGGGGGACAGTGCATAGCTTTCTGTTTGGCTGGCGTAGGGGTCCACCCCTTTTTGTAGATCCTTTACAATCGAATCCCTTCCCCCGCTAGCGGGGGACAGTGCATAGCTTTCTGTTTGGCTGGCGTAATGACCAGCTAATAAATACTTCATCTTTTTTTGCGAAATGAAGACTAATCCATTTCCCCCGCTGGAGGGGGAAGCACTGCGAAAAAAAATATTTCAATCAGGGGTGGACAAAAAACCCTGGCAATCTGTAACTTTCAATCAATGACAAGTAAATACGATAATCACGCCTACAATAAAAACCTGCAACCCTTCGCCAACAAGCTGCGAAAAAGGATGACCAAATCAGAAGTTTGCTTATGGAAATACGTTCTCAGGGCAAGGCAGCTTAAAGGTTATCAGTTTCACCGGCAAAGGCCTGTGCTTAACTATATAGCCGACTTCATGTGTATGGAATTAAAGCTGGTGATTGAAGTGGACGGCATCACTCATCTTTGGGAAGAAACAATCATTAAAGATAAAAAGAAAACCGCCGACCTGGAAGCTGCGGGTTTCACTGTTCTTCGGTTTACTGATGATGAAGTTTTGAATAATATTCATTCGGTTTGTTCTTTTTTGGAAGAATGGATTGAGAAAAAAATTGGCGCTTAGTTTGACCCCTGGTTGGAAAAACTTTTTGGATGAAGTGCTTACCCCTTTGGGGGATTTGTTGCATTACTTATTTCGGTTGGCGTAAGGGAAGTCCACCCCTGGTTGAGAATTTTTTTTGGCTGGGCCCCTTCCCCCGCTTGCGGGGGACAGGGTAAACTCACTTACTTGTTTTGTGTAAAAAAAGCCACCCCGCTTTTATACGGGATGGCCTGGTTTTTTCCGCCCTCACTAAAATATACTTACTGTTTTACCAGTTTAATTGTTTTTCGGTTATCTCCCTGGCGTACTTCTACAATATAAGCTCCTGCTTTCAGGTCTTCGCCAAAGCGGATAGGTGCTTGGTTGCTATCGCTTCTTTCTATCTTCTTCACCTGCCGGCCGATGGCATCATATACAGTTACCTGCACTTTTTCATTGCTGCCGTTTTCCCATACCAACTGGAACTGATGCCCGGTTGGGTTGGGATAGGCTTTTACAGTTACGCCTTTGTTGCTGCTTCGTTAAGCCAGATAGATCAGTTGCACCAACTACCGGATGCAAACCCTGATGAACTGTTTGTTTTTACGCTGTACACATAAGCCTTCATACCAAAGCTGTTGAGGGAAAAAATATCATTGGTATAAGAAAAAATAAAAAAGTAAATTTGTAAAAAACAAATATGGTAATGTCAACAAATACTATACGTAAAAAACTGCACAGTTACCTGGAGGTGGCAGATGATAAAAAAGTGAAAGCGATGTATGTGATGATGGAAGAAGTGATTAAGGAGTCGGCAGTTGAATATTCAGATGAATTTAAATTGGAGTTGGACAGGCGTTATGCTGATTACAAAAGCGGCAAAGCAAAAATGATTACAGCAGCAGAAAGCAAAAGGAGGATACAAAAAATTCTAAAATCCAGGCCCGGGAAATGAGTTATAATTACATTCTTCATGAGGCTGCCCAGCAAGATTATGAAGAAGCTTTGCAGTGGTATATGGAAAGGAGTGAACGGGCCGCTGCAAACATTGTTACAGTTATAGATAATGTATTACAACTGATTTGTGATTATCCTACCCGCTGGCGTAATGAATATAAACATTATTATGAGCTGGGATTAAAAAAATACCCTTACACAATTATTTATACGATTGAAAAAGCAAAGCAGTTTATTATTGTATCTGCTATTTACCATCACAAAAGAAATCCTAAAAAGAAGTACAGGAAAATGATATAACCTGCTGCTCAAATCTAAAAGACCACAACAATCCAGAAAGTTATATAAACCACAGCGAACACAGAGAATATACAGCGCAGTGGCCCGCCGTGTCCGCCGCGGTTTTTTTATTGATGAAAAAAAAATCAGTAAGAAGTCAGCCCACCCCCATCGAAAGTTCTTTATTAGTAGTTTCTACCGCCCTCGTCCGTACCGGCACGGGCGGGCCTCCGGTGGAGGGGATGAAAAGTCTTTAATCCGAACAAAGAAAAAAGCCACCCCGCTTTTATACGGGATGGCCTGGTTTTTTCCGCCATCACTAAAATATCCTTACTGTTTTACCAGTTTAATTGTTTTTCTGTTAATGTCTTGCCTTACTTTATTTATGTTAACCCTTGACTTAAATCCTTTTTAGTTTTTACTTCTCCACCCAGCTCTTCTCTTTGCGGAAAGTGGGTGGGGGAGATTAATTGCATTTCCCCTAAATTAATAGTATCTATGTTTTATTTTTTATGAACAAACGCAGACAAAGGGTTCTTCGGCAACAAAAGAATCAGGCCTCGCCGGGAAAAACCGGAACCGCCCAAAAAACAAAAAACGCTTCTCTTCCTTTGCCGGGTATTATGAGCAACTGGCTGCTGGTACTGATTCTTATACTTCCTTTTTTATTTTCTGAAGTGCCCCTGGATTCTGCAGTTGCCGTAAGACATATATTTCTTTGCATTTTTATTCTGCTGTTTATTTTATTCTTTTTTGTACTACACAAAAGATTCAGCGCTGTTTCTTCTGTTTCCATAAAAATTGTATTTGGCCTGGGCACTGCCTACGGATTGTGGAGCCTGCCGGGCATGGCCGGCGCTATCAATTTCAAAGAGGGATATTTTGAAATAAGCCGGCATCTGCTGAACCTGGTTTTACTTTTTATAATCATGATAACTGTAATGCAGGAAGCTTCATCAATAATGAAGATATGCAGTGCGGTTACGCTGGTTTCGCTGGCGCAAAGTTTTGTGGGCATATTACAGACTTATGATATTGCATTTACCGATCTGCCGGGAAATTTTATACCCTATGGCCTGATGACGAATCGAAATCTTTTTGGTTCAGCCCAGGCATTCACATTACCCTTCGTATTGTTTGTTTTAT
>DATDPZ010000167.1:0-20644 GCA_035292525.1 Chitinophagaceae bacterium | reverse complement strand
CAGAAGTTGATTTTTTCAGTTGCCCATCTTTTGCATCTACATAGTAATGGCCTTGTGGTTTTCCTTTGATGCCATAGCTTTCATATAAGCCGGTATTGAACCATTGAGGCGAATTGGGAACACACATTTGATCCAGGATAGAGTAAACCAACTCATCATAGAAAACCTGTGCATCTTTTTCAGAAGCGAAATAGCCATTGCGTTCACCCCACACCCGCCAGCAATTAGCCATGCGATGTGCCACTTGTTTGGCAGAAGTTTCCCGGCCCAGGCTTCCGTCCGGTTGGGGTACGCCGGCTTTTCTAAAATATTTTTGGGCAAGAATATCGGTGGCAATCTGGCTCCACTGTTTGGGTACTTCCACATTATTCATTTCAAATACAATTTCCCCATTCGGATTTCTGATCACCGAGGTACGATAGTCGTATTCAAACAGGTCATATACATTTACATCCTCTTTTGTAAAGCGACGAAGGAACTGTAATCCCGCCTGGCGGGAAGGTTTTTTTTTAACGGGCATAGTTGTAAAGAATTTTGTCGGTTCTGGTTTTTGCATTCCTGAGTGGAAGCTGGTAACGAAAATATTTTTATCATTCTATATTTCAAACCCACAAATATCAACACAATGTGGAAAAGCAAATGGAAAAATTGAGAAGTCAGGCGGGTAGCCAGTTTCAGAATTTTTACACACTACATAACTATTTTTCCTGAAAAATTTTTTTGGAAATCATGGTTGATAGTACTAATATCTGGTTACTTTTTTTTTATTAATCTGAAACATACAACAGGTAAGCTTTTATAAAAAATGATCCGCTGAAACGGCCGTATTCACTGCATTTTTAAAAAGAAAATGGCTGAAACCTGTAACAGCAAAAGCATTTACTGTACCTGCAATAAGCAAATAGTTATAACGCCGGTTTACAGGCGAAATTTTATATGACGTTGCATACTGTGGTCAAAACAGATCGTAAAAAAATCATGTATTCAAAATCCTGTTTTTCTTTCCCGCTAAAGAAGACACATATAATTGAGCTAAACCCGAAAACTTTTTGCATTTTTGCAAAACATCAACAGCATCCCGATGAAACATGGCATTTATCAATCATTGGTTCAAAAAAAGAAGGATGGCAAAAAATCATTTGCTGTACTCATTGACCCTGATAAGGTGACTGTTCCTGTACTTGATGAGCTCATTGAGCTTTCACTTGCAGCCAACGTAGATTACTTTCTTGTGGGCGGCAGTCTGGTTATCAGCAACCGGCTGGACGAAGTAGTGCAGCATATCAAAACAAATTGTTCCATCCCGGTTATTCTTTTTCCCGGCAGCCCCAACCAGGTAAGTAAATTTGCTGATGCATTATTATATCTTTCATTAATCTCCGGGAGAAATGCAGAATTATTGATCGGTCAGCATGTTGTATCTGCTCCTTTTGTAAAACAAAGCGGGTTAGAAATAATGCCAACCGGTTACCTCGTCATTGATGGCGGTGCACCTACCACGGTTTCTTATATCAGCAATGCCGCTCCGATTCCTGCAAATAAAAACGAGATTGCCATGTGCACAGCAATGGCCGGTGAAATGCTGGGGATGAAATTAATCTATATGGATGCAGGCAGCGGCGCTAAAATACCTGTCACAGAAAGTATGATTGAGTCCGTTGCAAAAAACATTGAAGTGCCGCTGATAATCGGTGGCGGAATAATTGAACCCGAAAAAGCTTACAGAAATTGTAAAGCTGGCGCCGACCTGATCGTGATCGGCAATGCCATTGAAAAAGATGCTTCTTTAATAAAAGAAATGGCCGCAGCTATTCATTCTATTCCTGTAAAAGTGTAAAACAATTTGACGCCACACAATAATTATTTCTCCTCTCCCGGATGATAATTACTTTCAGCATTTTTTTCTACATCTTCTTTGTAAAAGAAAACATCCTTGAATTTTCCCTCTGTAAACATGGTTGCCTGGTCCAGAAAATGTTTAGAACGTGGATCAAAAGATTGTCCGCCAGCCACAATTGATTTTGCTTTTATCTTTTCTCCAAATTCTACTACAGCTACAAAACTGTTGCCTGCTACGCCATATTGCTTTTGTGTGTTTTGCCAAACCGTTTCATATGCCGGCAGTGAACCAAAATAGGCAGGTGCCATACCCACAGGAAAACTCTGGTCATTATCATCAAATTTTGGATAATTTGTTCCGGTTGTACGTTGGTACCTGTTAATATCACCCCAGGGAATTTTCCATGATCCGTACATGTTGTGCAAACCTGAAATAATATTATACAAAAATTCTAACTTTTGTTTTGCAGAAGTATTCTTTACAATTGCTCTGATAAAACTAACCTGGTCATTTGTTGTTTGATCGCCATCTACCCCATCAGCAGAAACAATCTGGTAAGTCCAAAAAACAGTCAGGGTAGTTGGGACAGATGTAATAGAAGATCTTTTATCCCATGAACGGAGCATTGATACAGGCTCCTTTAACCCGGAATATAAAGGATCAGTAACAGGTAATGTGTCAAAAGCTTTAAATAATGCTGGGAGCAAACTATCGAAAATGCTGAGATAATGATCATAACCAACTGCCATCAATTTTTCAATCGTAAATTTTTTCTCTCTTTCAATTTCTCCAATGGCTCTCAGTGATCTGAAATTCTCTCCTTCCGGAGCCATATACGCCGGATAACTTTTTTTATTGATTGTATTAAATCCAGAGATATTAAAGGGTGTGGAGTTGCAGTTTTGAATCCAGCCCTGCACAGGATTTTCTATATGCACAATTTCATCTGGTTCATGTACACCCTTCCATTCCGTTGCTGAGACAGTTCCATCTACAGGCAAACTCCAGTTATATGCGGCATCCCGCTTTGGAATAAAGTTGCCATGCCAGTAAGCTATATTTCCTTTATCATCTGCATACATAGTATTGGTAGAAGCATTAGCTTTTATCTGCATTGTATTTTTAAACTCCCTAAAATTCTTTGCCTTCATCCGCTGCCAGGATTGGATCAAACTATTCATTGATCGGTTTTGTTCTTTTAAACTTAGCCATTTTCCCCGTCCGACCGGGTCATCCGGGCGGGCATTTCTGCTTCCCAATACAGGCCCGTGATGCGTATAATAAATATTGACAGAATCTGTCAACATCTTTCCATTTTTTTTATAGGAGATGAAAATCTTTTTTTCTGAAACAGGTTTTAACGCTCCATCATATTCATAAAAAAAATCCTTTCCTTTTTGAATAATCTTTTCTTCATAGAGATCTGCTGCATCGGCTTTTGATGAAGTATGCATCCAGCCACAATTCTGATTGAACCCCTGGAAAATAAAAAATTGTCCCCATGTAGCCGCACCATAAGCATTCAATCCCCGTCCGACCGGATCATCCGGGCTGGCTTCTTCACTAACCAAATGTACTTCTGTACGGAAGTAAAATGAAACATGAGGATTTATGTAAAGCAACGCATTTCCTGATTCTGTGTTAAGTGGCGCTATTGCAAATGCATTGGAGCCAGTTGATTCGCTGTTTACAATTGTTCTTTTGTTTATTTGTGAAACCGGAATATTCTTACCATAAAAATTCTTTATATCCTCTGTTTCCAGTCCGCCGGTATTAGTAGAAATGTAGGCGCCATCAGTAAACAGTAGAGGGAACCATGGCTCAAAATGTGTTAATACCAAAGGTTTTACTTCCGGGTGTTTATACAGGTAATAGTTGATGCCATCGGCAAATGCATGTAGCAATTTCTTTAGCCAGGCAGGTGCTTTTTGATAATCAGCAATGGCCGCTGCTGTATCATAAATAATTTTCATCTGCAGATCCTGGTATAAATAAGCTGCTCCATGCACCTCAGCCATTCTTCCCATTACCTGCAGGTAATTTTTTTCTACTCTTTCAAAACTTTCTTCACATTGGGCATACATCAATCCGAATACAACATCAGCATCTGTTTTGCCATAGATATGAGGAATACCCCAGATGTCTCTTATAATAGTAACTCTTTGTGCCAGTTCTTTATATCGCTTGTCTTCCTCTTTCCTGTTTGAAGATGAACAAGCAGCATGAAGGATAATTAAAAAGTAATAAAGGAGTCTCATTTCAAAAGGTAAAATTTCTAGTACAAGATAAGAATTCTGTTTGCCAAATTAGTACTGTAAGTTTTAAGATCTACCGCATAATTTATTTTTTTACTAATATATATTCCTACATTAGTATTGAATTTCCCAGGATCACAAAACCAAAACCAACGGCAAATGATACCAACTACTCCCGTCAGTGATGAGCAACCTGCTGCTCATTCTTTCAAACCCGTTTCATTTTCCAACCGAATTCAATCTCTTGATGTGTTAAGGGGAATAGCAGTTCTCTGTGCTTTATTTGTAAGCATCTGGATGTTTGGCGGCTTTAGTAATCAACAACAAAACCAACTGATACTCGAATCAAAAGGTTGGAACTACCGTATGTTGGCCGCAATAAATTTGCTATTAGAGGGAAAAATGCGGGCATTGATCGCTTTGGTTTTTGGTGCATCTATGATTTTATTTTTATTTAAAGAAAAATCATCTGTTATAACATTACAGGCAGATACTTTTATTAAAAGACAATTGTGGCTCATCATTTTTGGGCTCGTAAATGCATTGCTCCTTTTATGGACACAGGATGTGCTGTTTCATTTGGGTGTAATGGGCATTCTTCTTTTTCCATTTGTCCGGCTTTCTCATCGGGGTTTATTGATTGCAGCAATACTCACTACTTTTATCTATTGTGGAAAAAATTACTGGAATTATGCTGATGATAAAAAAATGTACAATAAATATCTCACCTTAACCGACCTGGCAAAAAAATTTGAAAAAGATTCAATTGACAAAACTCAAAAAGGAATTACGGCTAAAAAAGATACATTAACGAAGCTGCAAAAACAAGATACAAGTGCATGGACAGGAAGGCTGGCAGCAATGAAAGTGGATCTGAAAAAAGATGATGAGATTAATAAAAAGATGAGAAGGGTTGATTATGGAAAAACGTGGAATTATTTGCTGCCTCAGATTCAGTCCAGAGAGGCACAATGGACCTACAGAATTGGAATATGGGATTTTGCCAGCATGATATTTTTAGGAATGCTTCTTTACAAGATTGGATTCTTCAGCCATCGCTTCTCCCGCAACAAGTATTTGTTATTGGGACTGGTCTGTTTAACCGGAGGATTGTTATTGGGATGGTACAGGCTGCACTTTCAGCAAATTACATTGCATGACTATGTAAAATATATCAACCGGCATGCACTGCCTCATACTTTCTTTTTTCCTATAGAAAGAGCAGTAATAGCCCTGGGTTATGCAAGCTTTGTTATGTTGTTTTTATCTATTGGTTTCTTAAAACGATTATGGGGTGTTTTTGCCTGTGTAGGAAAATTAACACTTACCAATTATATAATGCAAACCGTTGTCTGTACTATTTTCTTTTATGGTTATGGGATGGGATATTTTGGAAGATTAAGCCAGTTGCAACTTTATATGTTTGTAGGTGAAGTTATCATGCTGCAGTTTGCATTTAGTATTATCTGGTTACGGCTCTTTAATTACGGACCGGTTGAATGGTTGCTCCGCCGGATAAGTTATGGTAAGAGGCTGCCGGATAAATTCCGGAAGGAATCTATAAATGAACCCGCCATTCATGTTTAGTCTTCATTAATTAATTCTTTTCAAAATTTTTATATGGATTTCAATACAACCAATCAAATAGAAACAACAGGACCCGTAGCCGCTGCGGAAAGAATTAAAACACTAGATATAGTACGCGGTGTTGCTTTGCTCGGCATATTGCTGATGAATATACCCGGTTTTGGTATTGATTGGGCCAATTTGTATCCCATCAGACGAGGGCCACATGATACGGTTGATTTCCGTACTATGCAGGTAATCTCTGTATTTTTTGAAGGTACTATGAGAGGCTTATTCTCCATGCTATTTGGTGCAGGAATAATTTTGTTTACCATGAATAAAAAAGAAATTTTGGGTGGCGTTACTGTGGCAGAATTATTTTACCGGAGGTTATTATTATTGGTATTATTTGGTGTGATCAATGCATATGTTTTGTTATGGCCGGGAGATATTCTCTTTTTTTATGGATTAGCCGGCATGGTGCTTTATCCTTTCCGGAAAACAGCAGCAAAATGGCTGTTTCTTCTGAGCATTGTATGTTTGGGTATCGGTATGCTCAAAGGACAACTCGGTTATAATGAAACGAGGGAACAAAGAGCTGCATACCTTGAAGCAGTAAAATCAGAAAAAGAAGGAAAAAAATTAACTGCCGAACAACAACAGGCCAGGACTTCGTGGCTGGAAAGAGAGAACTGGAGACCAGATGCTGAAAGAAGTGCCAGAAACGATCAAAAAATGCATTCAGGCTATGGAACTATTTTCAGTTACTTCATTCCCTTGAATTCAGGTGGTGAGGCTTGGGGAATTTATCATGGTATCTGGGATTCGCTCTGCATGATGTTTTTGGGAATGGCTTTATTCAGCCTTGCTTTTTTCTCCAATAAACTTTCCACTTCTACTTTCACAATGGGCTTAATGATTGGATATGGCATCGGTATACCGATTGGCTGGATAATGTTTTCTAAGGGTCAGAGTAGTATGTTAAATTTTGGCGCTTTTGTAGATGCTTATCGTGTACCTTTTTGGGCATTGTATGATTTAAAAAGAGTATTTCTCTGTCTTGGTCATGCCTGCCTGATTATACTTGTATTTCGAAGCCGGATCATCCCCTGGCTGATGAAAGGTTTGGCCAATGTGGGCCAAATGGCTTTTACTAATTATTTAATGCAAAGCATTATCTGCACATTATTCTTTTACGGATATGGCTTGGGTTACTACAACCAACTTAAGTACCACCAGTTGTATTTTGTTGTAGGTGCCGTTTGGATTTTCCAGATAATTTTTTCATCCATCTGGTTACGTTTCTATCTGTTCGGACCGTTTGAGTGGCTGTGGCGATCGTTCACCTACTGGAAAAGACAACCGATGATGAAATAACATTTTATGGATACAAATACTCCACAACCAATTATCACAGAAACAGCCCGGCCAGTGACAACGGCAGAGCGAATTAAAACCATTGATATAGTACGTGGGGTGGCTTTGCTCGGCATACTGCTGATGAATATTTCTGAGTTTGGTATTGATTGGAGTATATTCGATACGATAATAAGAGGGGCACATGATACTGCTGATTTCCGTACCCTCGCAGTTATAGAAACCTTCTTTCATGGTACCTTGAGGGGCTTGTTCTCTATGCTTTTTGGGGCGGGGATGATCCTGTTTACCATGAATAAAAAAGAAATAGCAGGGGGTGTTACTGTGGCTGAATTATATTACCGCAGGTTGCTGGTACTGGTACTGTTTGGTGTGATCAATGCTTATGTTTTGCTATGGCCAGGAGATATTCTTTACCGCTTTGGCGTTGCCGGAATGCTGCTGTATCCTTTCCGAAAAACCGCAGCGAAATGGTTGTTCCTTCTCGGTATTCTGTGTATAGCCATAGGTATTTTTAAAAGCCAGCTTTGGTACAATGAGACGAGGGAAAAAAGAGCTGCTTATCATGAAGCAGTGAAGGCAGAAGAAGCAGGCAAAAAATTAACTGCCAAACAACAACTGGCTGAAATAACCTGGCTTGATATTGAGAACGGGGAACGACCGGACCCTGAGGAAAGTGACCGAAACATTCGTAAAATGCATTCCGGTTACGGAACCATTTTCAGTTATTTCATCCCATGGAATTCAGATATGGAATCCTGGAGACCTTATCTTGAGGTATGGGAATGGCTTAGCATGATGTTTATTGGTATGGCTTTATTCCGCCTTGGTTTCTTTTCCAATAAACTTTCCACTTCCACTTATGTTATGGCACTTATAATTGGGTATGGTATAGGTATTGCTCTCGGGTGGGTAATGTTCTCAAAAGGTTGGTTAGGGTCGTTAAATTTTGGAGCTTATGTTGATGCCTATCGTGTACCACATAGGGCCTTAAGACATTTCAGAATTGTATTTCTTTGTATTGGTCATGCCAGCCTCATCCTGCTGGTATTCCGTAGCCGGCTTTTCCCCTGGCTGATGAAAGGTTTAGCCAATGTGGGTCAAATGGCGTTCACGAATTACCTGATGCAAAGTATTATCTGCGCATTAATTTTCTACGGATTTGGATTAGGCTACTACAACCATCTTAAGTTTCACCAGTTGTACTTTGTTGTTGCTGCCGTTTGGATTTTCCAGCTCATTTTTTCATCCATCTGGTTACGTTTCTATCTGTTCGGACCGTTTGAATGGCTGTGGCGGTCGTTAACGTACTGGAATAGACAGCCGATGATGAAATAACATTTTATGGATACAAATACTCCACAACCAATTATCACAGAAACCGCCCGGCCAGTAGCATCGGCAGAACGAATTAAAACCATTGATATAGTACGCGGTGTTGCTTTGCTCGGCATACTGCTTATGAATATCCAGGGCGTTGGTATTGATGGGAGCGTTTTTTATAACATCTTACAAGGACCGCATAATACGGCTGATTTCCGTACCCAACAGGTCATCTCGGTGTTTTTTTCAGGTACGATGAGAGGTTTGTTTTCTATGCTGTTTGGTGCGGGGATGATCTTGTTTACAATGACCAAAAAAGAAACATTGGGAGGTGTTACCATAGCTGAACTATATTACCGCAGGTTGCTGCTACTGGTATTTTTTGGTGTGATCAATGCTTACATACTACTGTGGGATGATATTCTCTACTATTATGGTTTAGGCGGAATGCTGCTTTACCCGTTCCGGAAAACGGTAGTAAAATGGCTATTCATTTTGGGCATTGTATGTATAGGAATAGGTATGCTTAAAAACCAGCTCAGGTACAATGAAACGAGGGAAAAAAGAGCGGCTTATGTTGAAGCAGTTAAAGCAGACAAAGCAGGCAAAGCGTTAACTGCAGAGCAACAGCAAGCAACGACGACATGGGTGGAAATTGAAAACAACAGGAGGCCTGATCCTGAAAGAAGAGATAGACATATAAAGAAAATGCATTCCGGCTATGGAACCATTTTCACCTATTTCACCCCCTGGAATTCAGATGATGAATCCTGGGGTATTTATCATGCAGTATGGGTTGATCTTTGTATGATGTTTTTAGGAATGGCATTATTCAGCCTTGGTTTCTTTTCCAATAAACTTTCTACTTCCACTTACGCTATGGGCTTACTGATGGGATATGGCATAGGCATCCTTATTGGTTGGAAAATGTTTGATGCCCGAATTTTTGTATTATTGAATTTTGGTGCTTATGTTGATGCATACCGGGTGCCCCATGGGGTCTTATCCGATTTCAAAAGGGTTTTTCTTTCCCTTGGTCATGCCAGCCTGATCATTTTAGTATTTAGAAGCCGGATCATCCCATGGCTGATGAAGGGTTTAGCGAATGTGGGACAAATGGCATTTACAAACTACTTAATGCAAAGCATTATCTGCACCTTATTCTTTTATGGGTATGGACTGGGTTACTACAACCAACTGAAATATCATCAACTGTATTATGTTGTTGGAGCTGTTTGGATTTTCCAAATCATTTTTTCATCCATCTGGTTACGTTTCTATCTGTTCGGCCCGTTTGAGTGGCTGTGGCGCTCAGCAACGTATTGGAAAAAGCAACCGATGAGGAAATAACATCTAAATGGATACAAATACTCCACAACCAATTATCACAGAAACAGCCCGGCCAGTGACAACGGCAGAGCGAATTAAAACTATTGATATAGTACGTGGGGTAGCTTTACTCGGTATTTTGCTAATGAATATAGAAGGTTTTGGAATTGACTGGATCCAACTGTTTACAATTGAACGGGGGTCGCATTCTACAATTGATTTTCGTACCATGGCTGTTATAGAAACTTTCTTCAGCGGCACTATGAGGGGTTTATTTTCTATGCTCTTTGGTGCAGGAATGATCTTGTTTACCATGAATAAAAAAGAAACACCAGGGGGAGTTACGGTGGCTGAATTATATTACCGCAGGTTACTGCTACTGGTGTTGTTCGGTGTAATCAATGCTTATGTTTTGCTATGGCCCGGAGATATTCTTTACTACTATGGCCTTGCGGGTATGGTGCTGTATCCTTTCTGCAAAACAACAGCTAAATGGCTGTTCATTCTCGGTATGCTATGTATTGGCATAGGTATGCTCAAAGACCAGCTCAGGTACAATGAGACGAGGGGAAAAAGAGCTGCTTATCATGAAACTGTGAAAGCAGAAAAAGCAGGCAAAAAATTAACTTCAGAACAACAACAGGCCAGAGCAACGTGGCTGGAAATGCAGAACCGGAGACCGGACCCTGAAAGAAGTGAAAGAAACATTCGTAAAATGCATTCCGGTTACGGAACAATTTTCATCTACTTCATCCCTTACATTTCAAGTGATGAAACTTGGAGCATGTTTCATAATATCTGGGATTGGCTTTGTATGATGTTTATAGGAATGGCTTTGTTAAGCATAGGGTTCTTTTCCAATAAACTTTCCACTTCAACTTATGCTATGGTGCTTGTGATTGGGTATGGCATTGGCATTCCTATAGGGTGGACCATGTTCTCACAACCTTGGTTATGGTCGTTTGATTTTGGAGCTTATGTTGATACCTATCGTGTACCACACGGGGTTTTGTATGATTTCAAACGACTGTTTCTGTGTCTGGGTCATGCAAGCTTTATAATGCTGGTATTCAGAAGCCGGATCATCCCCTGGTTGATGAAAGGTTTAGCCAATGTGGGGCAAATGGCTTTTACCAACTACTTAATGCAAAGCATTATCTGCATATTATTTTTTTATGGATTTGGCGGTGGCTACTACAACCATCTGAAATATCACCAATTATTTTACGTCGTTGGAGCTGTTTGGATTTTCCAGATCATTTTTTCATCCATCTGGTTACGTTACTATCAGTTCGGTCCTTTTGAATGGCTGTGGCGGTCGTTAACTTACTGGAAGAGACAACCGATGAGGAAATAACATCTAAATGGATACAAATATTCCACAACCAATTAGCACAGAAACAGCCCGGCCGGTAGCATCGGAAGAGCGAATTAAAACAATTGATATAGTGCGTGGGGTGGCTTTGCTCGGCATATTGCTGATGAATATACCCGGTTTTGGTATTGATGGGAGCATGTGGTTTACAGTGATAAGAGGCCCGCAGGATACTACTGATTTCCGTACCATGGCTGTTATAAGTATCTTCTTTGAAGATACCATGGCTGGCTTGTTCGCCATGCTGTTTGGTGCAGGAATGATCTTGTTTACCATGAATAAAAAAGACACGCAAGGCGGTGTTACGGTAGCTGAATATTATTACCGGCGGTTATTGTGGCTTGTATTGTTTGGGATAACTCATGCTTACCTGATCTGGTGGGGAGATATTCTTTATTTCTATGGTCTTACCGGAATGCTGCTGTATCCTTTCCGCAAAACCCCAGCGAAATGGTTATTCCTTCTCAGTATTCTGTGTATTGGTATAGTTATCTTAAAAGGGCAGCTCAGGTACAATGAGACCAGGGAAAAAAGAGCTGCATATCATGAAACTGTGAAGGCAGAAAAAGCAGGTAAAAAATTAACAGCCGGACAACAACAAGATAAAACCATATGGCTGGAAATAGAAAACAGGAGACCCGATAGTGCCAGAACTAAAAGAAACATTAGTAAAATGCGTTCTGATTACGGGACAATTTTCAATTACAGGCTCCCGGGACAATCAAAAAGTAATTCCTGGGAAATTTATCATGGTATCTGGCGTTCGCTTTGCCTGATGTTTATTGGAATGGCTTTATTCAGCATTGGTTTCTTCTCCAATAAACTTTCCACTTCAGCATATGTTATGGCACTTATCATTGGGTATGGTATAGGTATTCCCCTGGGGTGGGTAATGTTCTCAAAAGGCTGGGTAGGGTCGTTAAATTTTGGAGTTTATGTTGATGTATACCGTGTACGACATGGGGCCTTAAATGATTTCAGAATGGTTTTGCTTTCACTTGGTCATGCCTGCCTGATAATACTTGTATTTCGTAGCAGGATCGTTCCCTGGCTGATGAAAGGCTTAGCCAATGTGGGACAAATGGCTTTTACCAATTATTTAATGCAAAGCATTATCTGCACATTATTTTTTTATGGATATGGATTGGGTTACTACAACCAACTTAAGTACCACCAGTTATTTTTTATTGTAGGTGCCGTTTGGATTTTTCAAATCATTTTTTCATCCATCTGGTTACGTTACTATCAGTTCGGCCCGTTTGAGTGGTTGTGGCGGTCATTGACATATTGGAAAAGACAACCAATGATGAAGAGTTGAGATGACAGCAGGTAATACCATCTTGATTTACGAAATAGTCCAAAGGACTATGAGGAAATTTTAGATGGTATTATGCCGACTGAAAAACTGTTGGACTATTTTACTCTTCACGTCGGTATTAATTTCAATGCTGCTGTTTCAGTCAGGATCTGAAGGATTCTTAAAAGGCCCTGGCTGTGTGGGGAAGATGGTAAAATGGGGTTATAAAATATTTTAAAGCCTGTAGCAGATTGCTGCGGGCTTTGTTTTTACATCTGCACAAATCTCAACCATTTGAGTAGCCAATTATTTAATCTAAATTTGTAAGAAATGAATAAAGCTATGAATACAGCAACATCTTTAGACAAAGAGATTACCAATTATCTTCCACAATTAAATGTGAAGCAGAAAAAAACAGTGTTAACTGTGGTAAAAACTTTTATGGAAGAACAAAAAGACTGGTGGGATGAAATTGGTGAAGAACAGCAAATGGCAATTGATAAAGCATTAGCTGAAGTGAAAGCCGGTAAACTGACACCGAATGATGAAGTAATGAAAAAGTATAAGAAATGGCTGAAGAAATAGTACTGGAAATTCAATGGACTGACAGTGCCAAAATTACCTTTAATAAGATAGTGGAATACTTGCGGCAGGAATGGACAGAAAGAGAAGTTGAAAAGTTTGTGTACCGAACTACAGAAATGCTGGCTACATTAAAACGTTATCCTGAAATGTGCCGCCCGTCTTCAAAGAGAAAAAATGTTCGTATAGGCATTTTAGACAAGCATACACAGATAGTGTATCATTACAAGCCTGGAAAAAGGCAAATAGAAATATTGTTGTTTTGGGGAATGAAACAAAACCCGGCTAAGTTCAAATATTGAATAGGTGGAGTATTTTTAATCAGTTTTGCAGGCAGGCTAAGAAAAAGCCTACGCCTCATGCCAACAATGGCATAAAATCTAACGAAGTTCCTCCACTTTCACTCTTGTTGGTGTATCTTTTCCTGAAACAATAGTTTTTGAACTGAGTGCAATGGATTTAATAATCTGCGTCATGTTTTCTATATCCAGGGTCTCAATTTCATCAGTTACTTTATGATAATGCGGTTCGTTTTCCATCTTAGCAGTGGAAATAGTATGCGCAGGCACCCCTAACCTGGCCAGTGTAGCATTATCGGAGCGGTAAAATAAATTTTGTTCCGGGTAGGGATCGGGATGAAATGTGAAACCGGTTCCCTGTAAATTTTTTTGCATGATGGCGACCATATCTGTTTTATCAAAACCTGTAACGAAAGCTGCGTTCTTTCCCCACTTGCTTTCCGTACCTATCATTTCAATATTAAACATAGCCACTACTTTTTCAGCATCGAGTTGCCTGGAAAAATATTGCGAGCCAAAGCCGCCAACTTCTTCTGCTGTGAAAGCAACAAACACAATTGTCCTTTCATTATTTCCAAGAGCCTTAAAATATTTTGCAAGCATAATGACAGCAGTTGTTCCAGCTGCATCATCATTAGCCCCATTATAAATAGAATCACCATCAACCGCTTTCCCCACGCCAATGTGATCATAGTGTGCAGAAAAAACAACGACTTCTTCTTTCTTCGTTGTGCCGGGCAGTATTCCCAGTACATTGACAAGTGGCTGTTCTGTTATCCCCTGCTTTACTTCTATTGAAAAAGAAGAAGGATCCTTTCCGGTTAGCATAAATACTACACTGTAATCTGATTTGAATATTCCCCGTTTTAACCCGGTGAGTCGTGCAAAATTTGATGCATGACTGCTATCCACCAGGACAAGCAGATTTTTGCCTGATTGAATTAAATTTCTTGCTTCACGAAAAAGATTCGCACCAGCATTGATATTGATTTTTTCATACCCCGATCTTTCATTAATCGTTAAACCAGGCTTAGAAGAAACCACGACCAGATTTTTTTCATTAACCACTTCCCCGTTCACAAGGGCTGATAAGCTGACAGGCTTTGCCTGAATCAGTGAAAACTTTTGTTTGAAATCCTCATTGGTATTGCATACCTGCAATCCGGCTTTTTTAAATTCATCTGAGATAAAATCTGCAGCTTTATCAATTTCCAGGGAAAATGTTTTCCTTCCCCTCATTTCATCGGCAGAAAGAACTTTTTCAATACGCTCCACTTCTTTTGCATTGATGATGTCAATTTTATTTTGCCCAAAAACAAAAAAGGTTGTTGTGATCAACAACCCTAGAACTATAGACCTCTTCATTAAATATTAAATTGAAAATTAAAAATATTAAATAATTACAGGCTCATCATCTCTTTAAACTTCACGGTTTGCCTGCGGCTTACTTCTATTTTTTCGCCGCCCTTCAGATCCAGTAATAATCCGCCATTGAAATAAGGTTCAATTTTGTCGATCATTCGCAGGTTAATAATATGTTTCCGGTTGGCCCGGAAAAATGTTTTAGGATCCAGTCTTTCTTCCAGTGCATTCAGCGATTTCAGGATTAATGGTTTGTTGACACCAAAAAAAACTTTGGCATAATTGCCCACACTTTCAAACAACCGGATCTCGTTTAATTTCACAAACCAGCAACGTTCGCCATCTTTTACAAATACCTGGTCATTTTCTGTAAGCATGGATTGATTGGCGCCGGCAGTCTCCGGATGCTGATCTTTTAATTCTGCATAATGTAATTTTTGTATGGCATCAGCCAGTCTTTTGGGCTCAATGGGTTTCAGTAAATAATCAAGTGCATTTACTTCAAATGCTTTTAATGCATACTCATCGTAGGCCGTAGTGAAGATGACCTGGGGAGCCCTGTCCAGTTCACTCAACATATCAAAGCCGGTTTTACCGGGCATCTGAATATCCAGGAAAATCAGGTCGGGCTGCAAGCTGTCTATTTTTTTGATCCCCTCATCTGCATTGGCTGCTTCATCTATCACTTCAATTTCGGGAAAATCCTGTAGAAGTTTTTTTAGCTCGGTTCTTGCCAGACGTTCGTCGTCGATAATGATTGCTCGCATGAAAAGTGTTTTAGTAGTGTGTTTGTAAAGGGAGTACTATTCTTGCTTCTACCACTTCAGGTGTTAATTGTTCAATATTAAATTTCGCTTTTTCGCCGTATAAAAGACTCAACCTGCTCAGGGTGCTGGGCAGCCCGAAACTTTCACTGACATCCACCCCGTTTAATTTCCCGGTGTTTTGAACAGACAGTTCATGAAAATCATCTTTGAAACTGGAAACGATTTTTACTTTGCCGCCACTTACATATTTATTGATTCCATGTTTAATGGCATTCTCCACCAGCGTTTGAAGCATCATAGGAGGTACGGGCTGATCCAGCGTGTCCTCATCAATCTCATATTCCACCTGCAACCGGTCTTCAAACCGCATTGACTCTAAAGCAAGATAATCTTTTACAATGTCCAATTCTTTTTCCAGGGGAACCGTTTCCATTTTTTCTGTTTGCAAACTGCTTCTTAAAATATTACTCAGTTCCGTGATCGCATTCCTGGCACGGTCTGGATTTTCATCGATCAATGCCCGGATGCTGTTCAATGCATTAAAAATAAAATGCGGGTTGATATGGGCTTTAATGGTTTTTAACTCCAGTTCTTTCACCATCGATTCCAGTTTCAACGTATCCAGTTGCTGCCGCTGGCTTTTGGTAACGAAATGATACATGAAATAAATCAGGTTCCAGATAAAGAAATAAAGGAAAAAATAAAAAGCGCCGCTAAGTATTAAAAGAAAAAAATTGTTTTTAAATTCCCGTTCGGTCCTGTTCAGCAATTCAAAATTCATCAGCAAAAGATTATCCAGGGTGGAAGCTGCTACTGCAAATAAAAAAGTGATGAGGAGGAATTGTAACAGTTGTCTTTCTAATCTTTTCTGCAAAAGATTCAGGCCAATGATCACATAACGCATAATATGAGTGAAGACAATACCAGTGCTTACGAAAATTACAAGTCGTCCGAAAAAAGCATTCCGGTCTGCCGGTGTACCCAGTTTATCAAAAGAAAAAGCAAAGAAAAGATTGATCAGGGCAAATAATCCCCAACCACCTATTTGAAAGAGCCAGTATCTTTTATTTGCTGACATAGGCTATAAATATAATACCAAAATTAAACCATTCAGCAGGCCAGCACCTATTCTTTTGATTAATGGTAAATAGGAAAGGTAAATGGAAACGGAAGGTAATAAATTGCTTTTTTATGACACAGCCTTGCTTTGCAGGGTTGCCAACCTTCAAAAGGTTGGCAACCCTATAAGGTTGGCAACCCTATAAAAAATATTGACAACAGGAATAAATTTATAAAACATTATTTTTACACCGCAAATCACTCCCATGCAAATTACAGCAGGCCCGCTTTTACAAACGATCAACTCACCGGATGATCTGAAAAACCTGCCCCGTGAAAAACTTCACCAGGTTTGTAATGAGCTGCGCCAGTACATTATTGATGTGGTCAGTGTTCATGGCGGTCATTTTGGGGCCAGCCTGGGTGTGGTAGAACTCACTGTTGCTCTTCATTATATTTACAATACACCTTATGATCTGCTGGTTTGGGATGTGGGTCACCAGGCTTACGGACATAAAATTCTTACCGGCCGCCGGGATCATTTCCCGATGAACAGGAAATATAAGGGGTTGAGCGGATTTCCAAAAAGAAGCGAAAGCGAATATGATACTTTTGGCGTGGGCCATTCCTCCACTTCCATTTCTGCAGCGTTGGGAATGGCCATGGCCGCAAAATATAAAAAGGAGAAAGACCGGAAAGTTGTAGCCGTTATTGGTGATGGCGCCATGACTGCCGGGCTGGCTTTTGAAGGATTAAATCATGCCGGGGTGGCTGATTCGGACATGCTGATCATCCTCAATGATAATTGCATGAGCATTGATCCAAACGTAGGGGCTTTGAAAGAATACCTCACTGATATCAGCACCTCTCCCACTTACAATAAATTCCGGGATGAAGTCTGGAACCTGCTGGGTAAATTGCCGGTGGGCAAAAATTTTACAAGGGAAATGGCCGGCAAACTGGAAGCCGGTATGAAAGGAATGGTAAGCAAAAGCAGCAATCTCTTTGAAGCCCTGAACCTTCGTTACTTCGGACCTATAGACGGGCACAATATCACCAAAATGGTGGATACTTTAAAAGACCTGCGTGAGATTCCCGGGCCCAAACTGTTACATATAATAACAGTGAAAGGAAAAGGATATGACCTGGCTGAAAAAGATCAAACCAAATGGCATGCACCGGGTTTGTTTGATAAAATAACCGGGGAAATTCATAAAAAGAAATTTGACTTGCCCCAACCTCCCAAATACCAGGATGTATTTGGTCATACAATTATAGAACTGGCAGAAAAGAATGAAAAAATATTCGGCGTTACCCCGGCCATGCCTTCCGGTTCTTCCTTAAAATACATGATGGAAAAAATGCCACACCGGGCTTTTGATGTGGGCATTGCAGAACAGCATGCTGTCACTCTCAGTGCGGGAATGGCCACGCAGGGCATGAAAGTTTTCTGCAATATCTACTCTTCATTCATGCAAAGAGCCTACGACCAGGTAGTGCATGATGTAGCAATACAAAATCTTCCGGTAATATTCTGCCTTGATCGTGCAGGTTTGGTAGGTGATGACGGCCCCACCCATCATGGATGTTATGATATTGCCTGTTTGCGTTGTATTCCCAATATGATCATCAGCGCCCCGATGAATGAAAGTGAATTGCGCAACCTGATGTACACGGCACAATTAGATTCTGTAAAAAATCCATTTGTTATCCGTTATCCCCGTGGCGAAGGGGTGATGCCGGAATGGAAAACAGAAATGAAAGAAATTAAGATTGGTACAGGCAGAAAGCTGAAAGATGGAAAAGATATCGCTATTCTTTCATTGGGCCATCCCGGAAATTTTGCAGCAGCCGCCATAAGAGATTTAAAAAATGAGGGATTGACTCCTGCTCATTATGATTTACGGTTTGTAAAACCGCTGGATGAAGAAATGCTTCATGAAGTTTTTAAAAAGTTTGATAAAGTGATTACTGTAGAAGATGGAACAGTGGTGGGTGGTTTTGGTTCTGCTGTTTTAGAATTTATGAATGAACATCATTACAAAGCTGAAATAAAAATACTTGGTATTCCTGATCGTCTTGTTGAACACGGTACCCCTAAAGAACTGCAACGTGAATGTGGATATGATACTGCTGCAATAAAAGAAGTGGTATTGGAAATGATGAAGGGAAAAATCACTATCAACACCTCTCACCTGCAATAAAATTTTTTAGTTTTAATTCTTTTCTTTTCTCATCTCCCTTTTCCTTAGATTTATATTTTTACTTTATTTCCCTTAAACATTTCCCCCTATTAAAAAATAATTTATGGCAAAACCGCTTGGAGACAAAATGCCCCCGGAAAGAAGGAAGGCTTTTCAAAACCTTAAGATTGATCCCAATGACCGGGTAATTCTTTCAATGGATGGCGGAGGTATGAGAGGAATGCTCACCATCCAGCTTTTAAAAAAACTGGAAGAAGCGGCCGGCATTCCCTGTTATGACCTCTTTGACATGGTGGCCGGCACTTCTACCGGTGGTATCATTGCCGGATTGATTTTAAAAGGATTTACCGCAGTGGAAATTGAAGAAAAATATGAAATGCTGATAAAACAGGTATTTCATCCCCGGCCTGTAGGCAACCGTTTTGTCAATCCACCCCAGTTCAGCAAAAAAGTTTACCGGCAATTATTAAAAAACATCATTGGCAACAAGCTGACGCTGGAAGAAGCCGGTAAAATAAAAGACCTTGATTTATTGCTCACCTCAAGAGATATGGCGGCGGCAGAAGAAACTTTTTTTACCTGCTTCAAACAAAAAAAAGACGGAAGCTATTACGGTACTTATAAAGATGTATTATTAAGGGCCGTGATGGAATCCACCATGTCGGCGCCCACTTATTTTTACCCGCTGGAAAGGTTTGTTGATGGCGGTGTGACCACTTACAACAATCCGAGCCTGGCCGCTTTTATCGAAGCCGTATCTTACAGCACCCGGTATAAAGACAGGGATTTCCGGGAGTATTATACAAAACAGATGACCGTCATCAGCCTGGGCACCGGTGCTACCCAGAAATTTATTAAACCCACCAAAACACTTAATCCCAAAGGGATTGATCTGAAGTTCTGGCTGGACTGGCTGATCAGCGAAACCGGTGAAGACTCCAGTACGGTACAAACAAATACCTTCCGTTCCTTTATGATGCTGGAATCGGTGGTGTACCGGAGGTACCAGATATCGCTGGACCCTACTGCCTTAAAAAAACTTCCCAATATTGATGCGTTAGATCCAAAGAAATATAAATCAAAATGGCTTTGGGACCTGGATGAAAAGATTCTTGGGAATATTGATATGGCCGATATCAACCGGATGGATCTGATGAAAGTAATCGGTCAGCAAATGGCTGCTTATATTATGGAATCAGGAAATTGTTTTACAAAAGACCTGATAGATGAAAAAAGAAATGATATCCTGGTATCCAGCTTCGGGGATGAAGAAAGGATAAAAAAGCAAATGAGCGACCCGGACTGGCTGGATAATTACCAGGCATAATAGTTTATCCCGGTAAAATTTATTCTAAGTAAATTTAAGTATGCAAAGAACTCTCCTCTTTCTTGCATACTGTATTATTTGTTCTGTTTCTTCAGCACAGCAATACCCTTTTGTGCATTACACACCTAAAGACGGGCTGATCAGTAATCAAAAAAAAGGCATTTACCAGGATAGCAAAGGCCGCTTATGTTTTCTATCGACAATAACGGATTGAGTGTATGTTTTTTTTTAATAAAAATCCCGCCAGTGACGGGATATTGAATAACTGTTTCAGCGTTTACCGTTCAGCCTTCACCGCCCAATTCTTCCTGTCCCCCATTACCTGCATCAGCAGCTTTAACCTGTGCCTTAAAACTTTTCACCTGTTGTGCGTCTATTGTTACTTCACAATTCAGCACTTTGCCTACCGGGCAGGTGTTCTTGGCTTCTTCCGCATATTGCGGAAAATCCTTTGCTTTCATCTTAGGCACTTTGGCTCTTACTTCCAGGTGGCTGCCAGTGATCACACCAGCTTCCAGCGTTACGGTGCATTTTGTTTCTATCCGGTTTGGCGTAAGCCCTGCCGCGCCGAGTATAAAAGCCAGCTTCATCGAGAAGCAGCCGGCATGTGCCGCGGCAATTAATTCCTCCGGATTGGTATAGGTACCGTCTTCAAACCGGCTTTTGTAATCGTAATTTTTAT
>DATDPZ010000166.1:0-12323 GCA_035292525.1 Chitinophagaceae bacterium | reverse complement strand
GATATCAAAACCACTTACCCAAAACAAAACAGCTAAAGAAAAAAGTATGGGTAAAAAATCAAAGTGGCCGGCAACTGCCAGGTAGGCGCCGATGGGTGCAAGGCTTAAACCCAATCCAAGAATTAAATGACAAAGCGGGGTAAACCGTTTGGTAAAACTATATCCTAATACAACGATCATTGCAATGGGGGAAAGAAAAAAACAAATTTTATTAATAAAGAAACAACCAGCAATAAACAGCATGCAATTTATAATAGTAAAAAGTAAAACATGATTCGCTTTTAAAATACCGGCCGGAATTTCCCGGATAGCAGTTCTTGGATTTTTTGCATCAAAATACCTGTCCAGGTACCGGTTGAATGCCATAGCGGCGCTACGGGCAAAAACCATACACAAAACAACCAGAATAAAAAGTCTTCCATATTGTACATACCATGGCTCATAAATCAATTCTGTTTCCAATGATTTCACTCCTAAAAAAAATCCAACCATGGCAAAAGGCATGGCAAATATGCTGTGTGAGAATTTTATGAGGTTGAGATAGTTCCTTATTTTATGCATATAATATTCAAAAGTTCATAGTTTATGGCTCATAGTTCATTGTAATCACATTGAGTTCCGGAGCTTCGTAATCATTTTGCAAAATATCTCGTAATTATTGTAATATTTCTCAATATCTTCATTATTAATATATTTTCCTTTTTGAGCCAGAAATAAACAAGCCACAACTTCAATAGCCGAACGTAAGGCGATATCAAGAACCCTTTTAAATTCAGGAACAGATTGACCAGTACTTCCATCAGCAATATTTAAACCCTCTGAATCTGCTGCTCTCTTCATTTGAGAAGCCTGGCTGAATCTTTCATCTATAGGAAAAGACTTGACAAGTAAATCAATTTCATTTGACAGGTCAACGGTGATATGCCAAACTTTTTAAATCTTCAGATCTAAATAATATAAAAAAATAAATTAAACCTCTTCCAATACCATGAACTATGAACTATGATCATTTATTCTTCCTCTCACCAGCTCCCATAACAGCACCCCCGCCGCAGTGGCAATATTCAGTGAATGTTTCATTCCTGATTGAGGAATTTCAATACATCCTTCACAAAGAAGAATGGTTGATTGTTCTACTCCCGTTACTTCGTTTCCAAAAATAGCAGCTACTTTTTCTTCCGGCTTAAAGTTCACCAGTTGCAGTTTCAGAGATACTTCCGTTTGTTCTATAGCAAATATTTTATACCCTTTCTGCTTTAATTCAGCAATCGCTTCTGCACTGGTATTAAAATATTTCCAACTGACAGATTCTTCTGCTCCCAAAGCAGTTTTTTTTATCTCTTTATGAGGAGGTTTGGCAGAATAACCAATGATATAAACAGCTTCTATTAAAAAAGCATCGGCAGTACGGAATATACTGCCCACATTATAAGCGCTGCGGATATTTTCCAGTACAACAATGACGGGTGTTTTATCCGCTTGCCTGAATTCTTCCACAGATTTTCTACCCAACTCTTCCATGCTTAATTTTCGCATGGCGCAAAAGTAATTCACAAAATGGAGAAAGCTTTCGGGAAAGAACGCATTGTCATTATATTTGTCGCCTACCGTCAACCGGAATAAGCTATGGCTAAAACAAAGACAGCAGATACTCCCATGATGCAGCAACACCGGGCTATCAAACAAAAATACCCGGATGCAATCCTGTTGTTTCGGGTGGGGGATTTTTATGAAACTTTCGGACCAGATGCTGTACTGGCCTCACAGGTACTCGGTATTACCTTAACAAAAAGAAATAACGGGGCAGCCTCCTCATCAGACCTTGCCGGCTTCCCGCATCATGCCTTGGATACTTATTTACATAAATTGGTAAAAGCCGGTTACCGTGTGGCTATCTGTGATCAACTGGAAGACCCAAAAATGGTAAAAGGTATTGTGAAAAGAGGGGTCACAGAAATGGTAACTCCCGGCACTACTGTAAATGACAAGTTGCTGGAACATCATTCCAATAATTTCTTAGCCGGTGTTCATATCACCGCAAATGAAGAATTCGGTCTAGCCTTTCTGGATCTGTCCACCGGGGAATTCTTAGTTGCGGAAGGCGATCAGGAATATGCAGATAAACTTTTACAAAGTTTAAAACCGGCGGAAGTGGTATACGAAAGGCATAAACAGAAAAAATTTAAAGAATATTTCGGATCAAAAATTTACAGTTACACTTTGGACGAATGGATTTTTGATCCGGCTTATGCTGAAGACATTTTATTAAAACATTTTCAGACCTATACCCTGAAGGGTTTTGGTGTAGAGGAAATGAAAAACGGGCTCACAGCGGCCGGGGCCATTCTCCATTATTTAAAAGAAACGGAACACCCCCATCTTCAACACGTCACCCACCTGCAACGGATAGACCGGGATGATTTTCTTTGGATGGACCGGTTTACCATCAGGAACCTGGAATTGGTCACAGGCAATTCAGAAAGCAACCATACCCTTCTTAGCGTACTGGATAATACTGTTTCGCCTATGGGTGCAAGGCTTTTAAAAAGATGGATCATTTTCCCGCTAAAAGATATACTCAAGATCAATGAACGGTTGCTGTTGGTGGAATTTTTTATTTTAAAAACTGATCTCCGCCACAAAATTTCTCAGGCAATAAAATTCTGTGGTGATATAGAAAGACTGGTTTCAAAAATCCCGTTGAAAAAAATAAACCCACGGGAGTTATTACAACTAGGAAGGGGATTGAAACAGGTACATGAAATAAAACAGTTTTGTAGCCAGGCAGAAAACGAATTCCTGAAAAGACTGGCAGACGCTCTGAACCCCTGCCCTTTTATTTCAGAAAAAATTTTTACAGAAATTATTGAAAACCCGCCAGCACTTGCCATAAAAGGCGGAATGATCAACAGCGGCGTTAATAAAGACCTGGATGAACTGAGAAAAATTTCTTCCAGTGGTAAAAAATACCTGGCGGAATTACAGCAGGCAGAAGCAAAAAAAACCGGAATCAGCTCACTTAAGATCGGATTTAATAATGTATTTGGTTATTACCTGGAAGTAACTCATGTCCATAAAAATAAAGTACCGTCAGACTGGATGAGAAAGCAAACACTTACGCATGCTGAACGGTACATCACTCCTGAGTTAAAAGAGTATGAAGAAAAAATTACCGGAGCGGAAGAAAAAATATTACATCTTGAATTGCAGCTTTACGATTCACTTCTCAATGACTTGCATGAATACATTTCTCCCATTCAAACCAATGGAAATATTTTAGCTATCATGGATTGCCTGAGTTGTTTTGCCCACAATGCCATTCACTACCATTACAAAAAACCTGAGTTGCATGAAGGCCCAGAACTGGTGATTAAAGAAGGCA
Source organism: Chitinophagaceae bacterium (assembly GCA_035292525.1). GTDB lineage: Bacteria > Bacteroidota > Bacteroidia > Chitinophagales > Chitinophagaceae > VBAS01. Next base: position 8,941 of record DATDPZ010000166.1, on the reverse strand, counting down.
GGCACCCGGTGATTGAAAGAAACCTATCGGTTGGAGAAAGCTATATCAGTAATGATCTTGAACTGAATAAAACCAACCAGCAGATCATTATTCTTACCGGCCCGAATATGAGTGGAAAATCTGCGTTACTGAGACAAACTGCCCTGATCACCCTGATGGCACATATGGGTAGTTTTGTGCCGGCTTCTGAAGCTTTCATTTCATTAACTGATAAAATTTTTACCCGTGTGGGGGCATCCGATAATTTAAGTGGCGGAGAATCTACTTTCATGGTGGAAATGAATGAAACCGCTTCCATCATCAACAATATTTCACAGCGCAGCCTGATTCTTTTAGACGAAATAGGCCGGGGTACATCAACATACGATGGCATTTCCATTGCCTGGAGCATTGCCGAATACCTGCACCATTCAGCCCAGCAGCCAAAAACACTTTTTGCCACCCATTATCATGAACTGAATGAACTGGAAGAAAAATTACCCAGGGTGAAAAACTATCATATAACAAATAAAGAAGCAGGCAATAAGATTATTTTCCTTAGAAAACTGGCTAGGGGTGGAAGTACACACAGTTTTGGTATTCATGTAGCCAAAATGGCCGGTATGCCTTTTTCCCTGATTGAAAGAGCCAATAATATTTTAGCCCAACTGGAAAGCAAACATGTGGACGAAAGCATGGAGGATGCTGTAAAAAAAGTGAGGACTCCTGACGTGCAGCTTTCTATTTTCGATGCACATAGTGAAACCTTTGATGAGATAAGGAAAATCCTGGATGACATTGATATCAACCGGCTGACACCGGTGGAAGCCTTATTAAAACTCCAGGAGATTAAAAACCGTTTGAAATAAACAGGTTTCCCACAAAAAAATATTTTGAAAGAGAAAAATTGTTGATCTGATTGTCAATCCCAAAAACTTCCTATTTTTATACCAAATAAATTTATATGAGATCTCTAAAACTAACTGCTGCTTTATTTCTTTTTTCGTTTGCCTTTTTTTCATGTGATAAAGAATTAAATCTTGAACCCGGAGATTATATTGGTGCAACTACCATGTCCGGATCACAGGAAGTACCTGCTGTAACTACTACAGCTTCGGGTACCATTCGTGTTACGTACAGCCAACGTGATAAAGTTCTGAATTATACCATCACCTGGATCGGACTTTCCGGTAACCCTACTGGCGCACATATACATGGATTAGCTGAAGAAGGGGTAAATGCAGGTATATTACAAACATTCAATGGATTCCCCGCTGCTACTTTGGGAAGCTATAGCGGTACTTTATTAGTGGATGGAGTAAAATTTAAAGAAGAATATTTACTATCCGGAAAGTATTATGCAAATATTCACACGGCAGTAAACCCCGGTGGTCAGATACGTGGCCAGATTATACTTACCAGGCTTTAACCCATTTAAAAAATATTATGTAAGAGCCTCCGCCCGGAGGCTTTTTTATAATGCATCAAACCACAAGGGCTTCGCATCATTCCAGTTGCCGTTATAATTAATGAAAAGCTCTTCTCCTGCATTTATATTTCTGATTGTTTTTATGCTGATCGTTCCTTCTTCGTAATTCATTTCATGTTCACAATTAGACATAAAAGAATGGTTATAAACAGCCACATAACCTAAAGCCATACAACATCCGATAGCTTTCGGATTATCTTTTTCTGCTCCCCACTCGAAGATATAGTTGTGTAATAGTGTTTTATCCAGCAGTTCCCTTTCTTCTTTTTTCATGACTATTACAGGGGATATTTCCACTACGGTATGCTCCGGAATGTCTTCTGAAGTGAATACACCATGTCCCCTGCCTTCGCTGTTTCCGATATATAATGCCGGATGAATCATAAAAGAACAAAAATATCAAACTCAATTTGAGTGAAGCGACTTAAATTTGGCCGAATGAACAGCAGATGTCCGAAACATTAGTTGAAAACATTAATAAGCAATTTGAAAAACTTCTTGTTGAAACAGGGAGTGAAATTGCCATCCGTGAGTTCCTGGACGACCAGAACATCAGTGATGTGGCAGAACTCATAAATGATTTTCCCGGCCAGGAAGCCTTTATCATTAAAAACATGAGCATTCACCGGGCAGTGAGTGTGTTTAAAATCATTGATCTCTCTGTCCAGAAACAGGTCATTCATGAATTACCTCCCTATAAAACGGCTGAACTGCTAAATGAACTGTCTCCGGATGACCGGACTGATTTTCTGGAGGAATTAGACAGTACTGTACTCAGGGAATTGATCAAACTTTTAAACCCGGAAGAAAGAAAGATCACTTTATCCTTGTTGGGATATCCCGAGGATAGTATCGGCCGTTTAATGACCCCTGACTATGTTTATGTTTATCCGGAAAATACCATTGAAGAAGTATTTGCCACTATCCGGAAATTTGGCAAAGACAGTGAAACGATCCATGTGATTTATGTTATTAATGAAAAAGGTGAATTGCTCGATGATATCCGGATCAGGGATTTTATATTGAGCCAACGGGATAAAAAAGTGTCAGACCTGATGAATTACAGGGTGACATCGCTGAACGCCTATGATGACCAGGAAACTGCCAGCGAGGTTTTTAAAAAAGAAAACAGGGTGGCATTGCCCGTAGTCAGTAATGATAATCAACTTCTGGGAATTGTAACCATTGATGACATTCTTTGGGTAGCCGAAGAAGAATTCAGTGAAGACATGCAGAAAATGGGGGGTACTGAAGCCCTGGAACAGCCTTACCTGGATGTGCCTCTGGCAAAACTTTACAGAAAAAGAATTATCTGGTTGCTGATACTTTTTATTGGCGGAACATTGACCATCGCTGCCATGTCGAGTTTTCAGCAAACATTGCAACAGGTTATGGTGCTTTCCACTTTTATTCCGTTGATCATTTCAAGTGGGGGTAACAGCGGCTCCCAGGCTGCTACCCTGATCATACAAGCGATGGCACTTGGTGAAGTAACTGTGAATGACTGGTGGCGTATTGCACAAAGAGAAATTATTACCGGTTTGCTGATGGGAACCACCCTGGGCATTATTGGTTTCTCTATCGTTTTTACCGGACATGAGGTCTTTGGTTTATTTGGCGAACATTATATCCGGATTGGATATGCCATTAGTATAGCAATTATCGGTGTGGTCTTGTGGGGAACAATGATAGGCTCCATGCTACCACTTCTTTTAAAAAAATCAGGAGCTGACCCAGCAGTTTCTTCTACTCCATTTATTGCAACGTTAGTTGACGTTACCGGTTTATTGATTTATTTCGGTACTGCATTTTTATTATTAAAAGGAGTTTTATTATAAAAAAAGGAGGCGACATTAAAATATCGCCTCCAAAAAATTGATCAGGCCTTAAATTTATCAGGCAGCTTTCTTTCCCATTCCTAAATACCAGCCAATCACTCCACCCACAATAGCTGATACAACAATACTGGCAACAATATCAACCAAGACTCCATTCAGCGTCATGATGTTTGCAGTACCAAGCATGGTAAAATCAAATCCACCAGCAATTAAAAATCCCAACATTGCTCCTGTTGTGGCCCCGCCACCAACACCGCTAGTTCCAGATTTGTTAAGCACATAAGATAATACAAAACCCCAGAAAAGATTTCCAACGATCAATGCCCACCATACCATTTCGTTCTCTGCCTTCATCACCCCGGTAGCAGTACCCATGTTTTCTTTCAAAAAATTCATAAGCAGCATGCCCCAAACCAACCACCCCAGGAGAAAATTAGCTATACCGCCAATAATACCTCCGATAAGAAATTTGTTTGTGTTCATAATTTTGGTTTTAGATGAAAAAATAAAATTGAAGTAAAAGATATAAATAAATTTAACCAGAACAGCTATTTGTTTTTCACAACGCTCTTGTTACCTTAAGAATTTCCCTGGTTTAAAACATAACTCTATTGATTTTCAACACTCTTCGTCTTTTTGCCGTCTGCCCATTTTTGGTGAATTTCGCCATATTCAAATAATAGAACTTAACTACCCAAACCATTAACAAAATAATACTATGTGCGGAATAGTTGGCTACACCGGTTCTAAAGAAGCTTATCCCATCATCATCAAAGGACTGAAAAGACTGGAATATCGTGGATATGACAGTACCGGAGTTGCTTTATTAAACCATGGACTAAAAGTTTATAAGAAGAAAGGGAAAGTGGCAGAACTGGAAGAATTTTTAGTTGGGAAAAATTTACATGCCACTACTGGTATTGGCCATACCCGCTGGGCCACACATGGTGAACCCAGTGACCGCAATGCCCACCCTCACCAGTCAGCATCTGGTAAATTAGCCATGATCCATAATGGCATCATTGAAAATTATACGCAGCTCAAACAAGAACTACTTTCAAAAGGCTATAGTTTTTCCAGTGATACCGACACAGAAGTGTTGTTGAATTTCATTGAAGAAATAAAAAACAAGAATCAATGTGGTCTTGAAGAAGCCATTCGTGTTGCGCTCAAACGTGTAACAGGTGCTTATGTAATCCTGATGATAGATGAAGCTGATCCGGACACTATCATTGCAGCAAGAAAAGGAAGTCCTTTAGTAATTGGTATTGGAAAAGGAGAACATTTTCTCGGATCAGATGCATCCCCTATGCTGGAATATACTAATGAAGTAGTTTATGTAAATGACTATGAACTGGCCATTGTAAAGCCCAATGAGCTGATATTAAAAAACCTCGGTAATGAAAAAATAACACCCTTCGTTCAAAAACTGGATATTGAACTTGCTGCAATCGAAAAAGGAGGATACGAACATTTTATGCTAAAAGAGATCAATGAACAATCCGATACCATTTTTGATTGTCTTCGGGGAAGGTTGGATGCAGAAAAAGGAACCATCGTGATGGCAGGTGTAGAAAACAATATTGAAAAATTAACGACAGCAAACCGCATCATCATCATTGCCTGTGGTACCAGCTGGCATGCCGGCCTGGTAGCTGAATATATTTTTGAAGAACTATGCCGTATCCCGGTGGAAGTGGAATATGCTTCAGAATTCAGATACAGAAACCCGGTCATCAATCCGGGGGATTTACTGATGGCTATTTCACAAAGCGGCGAAACAGCAGACACCCTGGTGGCCATTGAAAAAGCAAAACAACAGGGAGCATTTATTTTTGGAATTGTAAATGTGGTTGGTTCTTCTATTGCCCGTGTTTCACATGCCGGGGCTTACACCCATGCCGGGCCCGAAATAGGCGTTGCCAGTACCAAAGCTTTTACTGCACAACTGGCGGTATTAACCATGGTAGCATTAAAAATTGCAAAGCAAAAAGGCAGTATAAATGAAGAAAGGTATTTGCATTTGCTGAAAGAACTTCATGATATCCCGGAAAAAGTAAAAGAAGTTTTAAAAACAGCAGATCATATTCAATCAATCGCTGCAAAATATAAAGACGCAAGAGATTTCTTATACCTGGGCCGTGGCTATAATTTTCCCATTGCATTGGAAGGAGCATTGAAATTAAAAGAGATCTCCTACATTCATGCCGAAGGGTATCCTGCTGCCGAAATGAAACATGGACCTATTGCTTTGGTTGACGAACATCTTCCCGTGGTTTTTGTTGCAACCAAAGATTCCTTCCATGAAAAAGTGGTGAGTAATATGCAGGAAATTAAAGCAAGAAAAGGAATGCTGATCTCCGTTATAACTGAAGGCGATGAACTTTCCACTTCAATTGCTAATGATGTGATGACTGTTCCTTTGGCTGATGAGATGGTAGCCCCGGTGTTGAATGTAATTCCCTTGCAATTGCTGGCCTATTATATTGGCGTCCTGAAAGGTTGCGATGTTGATAAACCAAGAAATCTTGCCAAATCTGTTACGGTAGAATAATTAAAAAAATAGTATGAGTGAAATAAAAAAAAGACCCATCAGGACACTTGGCTATGATTTTGTTTCTGAAGAATTCATCCCAAAGGGAAAAGACGAATATTACCTGCGGAATATTCAAAACCGTAGCGGTATTCATTACAGAAATCTCACCACTCCCGAAATAAATTTACTGGTCAGTAATAACAATAGCGCAGATGACTGGAGTAAGGTATTGGTTACTGACCCCTTCCATTTTGAACTGGTAAAAAACTGTAAATTTTACGGGCTGGTTCGTATAGGAAAACTGGAGCCGGTTTTTCTTGAATTTCATGATGTACGGTTGCCGGCAGGTTTATATAACAGTACCATTGTCAGCAGCGATTTCGGAGACAATGTAGTAGTGAACAACGTACACTACATGAGCCATTACATCACCGGCAATGAAGTGATACTGGCAAATGTAAATGAGATCAGCGCTTCCGATCATTCCAAATTCGGGAATGGCATTATTAAAGCCGGAGAAAAAGAAGATGTACGAATCTGGCTCGAAGTCTGCAATGAAAATGCAGGCAGGCGTATTTTACCATTCAATGGCATGCTTCCGGGTGACGCTTATTTGTGGAGCCGGTACCGGGCAGATGAAATCCTGATGAAAAAATTTAAACTGTTCACAGAAAAAAAATTTGACAAACAAAGAGGATATTATGGAAAGATTGGAGATGGCACAGTCATTAAAAACTGCGGAATTATTAAAGATGTCTGGATCGGATCAGAAGCCTATATCAAAGGAGCTAATAAGTTGAAAAACCTGACCATTAATTCAGGTCCTGAAGGAAAATCTCAGATTGGCGAAGGCTGTGAAATGGTAAACGGGATCGTAGGATTTGGTTGCCGTGTTTTTTATGGTGTGAAAGCCGTCCGTTTCGTTCTCGCCTCCCATTCACAATTAAAGTACGGTGCCCGTTTGATCAATTCTTACCTGGGAAATAATTCCACTATCTCCTGTTGTGAAGTTTTGAATTCACTGATCTTCCCGGCACATGAACAGCACCACAACAATTCTTTTCTTTGTGCAGCAGTGGTCATGGGTCAATCCAATATGGCAGCGGGTGCAACCATCGGTTCCAATCACAATAGCCGGAGTGCCGACGGAGAATTGATCGCTTCCAGGGGTTTCTGGCCGGGACTTTGTGTAAGTTTAAAACACAATTCCAGATTTGCCTCTTTCACCATCATTGCAAAAGGAGATTTCCCGGCTGAGTTAAATATTCCCATTCCCTTTTCGCTTGTCAGTAATGATGTCAGTAATAACAGGCTGCTTGTCATACCTGCCTATTGGTTTATGTTTAATATGTATGCATTGGCAAGAAATGAAGCAAAGTATAAAGAAAGAGATACCCGTTCCTATAAAACTCAATTCCTCGAATATGATTTTCTTGCTCCCGATAGTGTGAATGAAATTTTTGATGCCCTTTATTTACTGGAAAAATTTACCGGCAAGGCTTATTATAAAAAAACAGGTAAAGATGTAACGGAGCAAGAAGCAGTTAAAATGGGTAAAAAACTGCTGGAAGAAAAAAACCCGGTAACGGAAGAACTGGAAATTCTTGCCGAAGGATTTGAAAACTCCAGAAGGCCGGTGCAAATATTAAAAACAGCACAGGCCTATTCTGTTTTTAAAGAACTGGTTGTTTATTATGGCACTAATCAACTCTTACATTTGTGCTGGAGAAATAAAATAAATTCCTGGGAACGTTTACAGGAACTACTCCCCGCTAAAGTTAAAAGGACTGAATGGAAAAATATCGGCGGCCAGTTAATTTCTACACCAGATATGAATTCATTTTTTAAAAGCATTCACAGCAGCAAAATAAACAGCTGGGAGGAAGTGCATGATTTTTATAAATTAAAAAGTGAAACATATCCTGACCAAAAATTCCGGCATGCTTTTACTTCCTTAATGGAAATATTAAATCTAAACGCTCCCTCATTTGACAGGAAAGTTTTTCAATCCCTTATCCGGCAATGCCTGAAAACAAGAACCTGGATGGTAAAAGGGATCCGGGATTCCCGGGCAAAAGATTACAGTAATCCATTCAGGAAAATGGTTTATGAAACCAAAAAAGAAATGGAACAGGTAACCGGCCGCCTGGATGATAACAGCTTTATCAAAAGCCGGCAAAAAGAAATGAAAGCTTACCGGGAAAAAGTGCTTGCATTGTCAGCTAAATTCAAATAACAGTTTATTTATACTTCCTGCTGGTAAACGGATAATAGGTTGAAGAAAATCCTATCTGGTAACAGGCGGTGTAAAAAACCATGTCCAGTAAATAATGTTTCAATGGTTTTTTCTCATCCCCGATTTTAATAACCAGTGCCGACATAAGAACGGTACGCTGAATAAAATTATTTAAATGATACTGGTCGGTAAACATGACAAGAGCTGAAGTGGACAGGAAAAACCGGGGGCCGTTATCCGGGTTAGCTCCTTCGTATTTATTTCGCCAGCTCACTTTTGGATCAAACCATTGTTTATTTGCACCGGGAAAAGTTTTTTCAAAAATCGGATAATTAAACTGCAAGGTCTCATTAAATCCTTTTGCAGAACCTCCTGCAAAAACCAGACTTCCCGTCAATATTTTATTTTTGTCCAGCCTCCATTTATTTTTTACAGATCCCTCTTTTTGCGAAGATGCCGACAGACTCAGAAGCAGTAACCAAATAATTAGTTTCATTTTTATTTATTTAAAACCCCATTAAAAAAATTTAATCACCTAAAGGAAAATGGATTTACCACGGGTTTTAAATAAGAAAGATAATAAGGGGAATTTCATGGAAAAGTGATCCGAAAAAAATTACCAGCGATTGGAATGTACTAAAGTATAAATTGATTTTCTGAATATAAAACAATCAGGATTGAATCTTTTACAAAAAGTAGATTTACGATACCTATGTTTAACTTATTAAACCACAGGAAGCTGTTTCAAAAGAATATTTCAAGTAAAGACGCACAATCACTACGGTTAGTCTATAGAAATTTTCTCTTCATACAACAACCAAGCAGGAAATTGATTTTTTTGAAACTGCTATTCTTTGAAAAAT
>DATDPZ010000165.1:0-22357 GCA_035292525.1 Chitinophagaceae bacterium | reverse complement strand
CTAATAGTGGTGCAATTGATCTGACCGTAACCGGCGGTACAGGACCTTATACTTTTGCATGGAGCAATAGCGCTACTACTGAAGATATCATCGGACTGGCTGCAGGAACTTACACCGTTACGGTGACCGATGTCAATGGTTGTACTCAGAATGGTTCTTTTGATGTTGGTCAGATTAATAATACCATCACCATTACTCCTACTGTTGTCAATACCATTTGTACTGCTGATAATGGTTCCATCAGTTTAGTTATTAGCGGTGGCGATGCTCCTTACACTTTCTTATGGAATACCGGCGCCACTACACAAGACCTCAGCGGACTGGCTGCAGGAACTTACACCGTTACGGTGACAGATGTCAATGGTTGTACTCAAAATGGTTCTTTCGATGTAATACAGGATAATTCTAATATCACATTATCCTCTTCAGTCACTAATGCGATCTGTACTTCTGCAACCGGTGCAATTGATCTGACAGTAAGTGGTGGTACTGCTCCTTACACTTATTTATGGAGCAACGGTGCAACAACTGAAGACGTGACCGGATTAGTTACTGGTAATTACACCGTAACTGTAACTGATGCCAATGGCTGTACACAAAATGCTACCATTAATGTTGGACAGAATAATAATACGATCACGATCACTCCAACAATCAATCCAACAATCTGTATCGCAAATAATGGTAGCATTACTCTGGTTGTAACCGGTGGTACTGCACCATATACTTATGTTTGGAATACCGGCGCCACTACAAAAGATATCAGCGGACTGGCTGCAGGAACTTACACCGTTACGGTGACAGATGTCAATGGTTGTACTCAAAATGGTTCTTTCGATGTAATACAGGATAATTCTACTATCACATTATCTTCTTCAGTCACTAATGCGATCTGTACTTCTGCAACCGGTGCAATTGATCTGACAGTAAGTGGTGGTACTGCTCCTTACACTTATTTATGGAGCAATGGTGCAACAACTGAAGACGTGACCGGATTGGTTACTGGTAATTACACCGTAACTGTAACCGATGCCAATGGTTGTACTCAAAATGTTTCCATTTCCGTCGGCCAGGATATGAATACAATCACGATTACACCAACAATTATCAATACAATCTGTACTGCTAACAGTGGCTCAATTGATTTGGTTGTTACCGGTGGTAATGCTCCTTATTCATATTTATGGAATACCGGTGCAGTTACACAAAATATTAACGGACTGGATGCCGGAACTTATAGCGTAACAGTGACTGATGCTAACGGATGCACACAAATGGGTTCTTATACTGTGGGGCAGGATATAGATGCTATTACAATCACAGCTTTAATAACCAATACAATTTGTACTTCTTCTTCAGGATCAATTGAGCTTACAATTAATGGGGGTACTGCACCATATTCATTTGTATGGAATAACGGAGCCACTGTTCAAAACATCAATGGACTTGATGCAGGTACATTTACAGTTACTGTCACAGATGCCAATGGCTGCACTCAAAACGGATCCTTTATCGTTGACCAGGATAATTTAAGTATTACTGTCACCGGTGCGGTTACAAAAACAATTTGTGCATTTTCTACCGGCGCAATTGATCTGACAATAAACGGAGGGAATGCCCCATATACATTTAACTGGAATAATGGCGCTACTACACAAAATATCGCAGGGCTGGATGCCGGAAACTATACGGTGACAGTAACAGATGTGAACGGTTGCTCTCAAACAATTTCTGAAACAGTTGAAACAATTTTACCACTGGCTGATGATCCGGCTGATCTGTCAACTTGTCCCGGCTATGTTTTACCTGCATTAACAAATGGCGCATATTTTAGTTCTCCGGGTGCTGTTGGACCTATTCCGGCCGGAACAGTCATCAATACTCCGCAAACAATTTATGTATATGGAGAAACCGGAACCACACCCAATTGCTTTGTTGAAAACAGTTTTGTAATAACTATTTATCCCAAGCCAAATCCACCAACTGTGACGACAACACAGCCAGATTGCAATAATGCCACTGGTACTATTACTGTTACCTTGCCATTCGGCCCAGGTTATACTTTTAGTTTAGATGGCTTGACATTTACAAATACAACTGGTGTCTTTACCGGATTAGTTTCCGGCATTTATACGGTTTCTGCAAAATCAAGTGATGGTTGTATTTCCAATGACAGATTAGTAGTTATTAACCCTGAGCCAGCTACCGTTACAGCTCCTGTAGTCAGTACAAGTTCTACACCCTGTGTTACAAACTCAGGAGTCATTACAGTGAATTCTCCGGTTGGAACCGGAATCACCTATAGTATTGATGGATCAGATTATTCAAATACAAGTGGTGTATTTTCAGGACTAGGGGCAGGCGTTTATAATGTGACAGCAAAAAGTATTGACAATTGTATATCTCCTGTAACAGTTACAACGCTTATTTTCACCGGAGGAGTACACACCACATCAACTACTGACACCAGCATATGCACTTATCAATTACCATTTAACTGGAATGGAAACAGCTATAATGCGACAGGTATTTATACAGTAACATTACCAAACGCTACCGGTTGTGATTCAATTATCAATTTGAACCTGACTGTTATTCCTGTTACTACATCTGCAACAAATATTACAATTTGCTCAAATCAATTACCATACAACTGGAATGGAAACAGCTTTAATGCAGCAGGTTCTTATCCGGTCACTTTACAAAATGCTGCAGGTTGCGATTCAATTGCTACTTTGAACCTGACAGTCATCTCAACTTCCGGTTCAATAACCACCAGAATTATTTGTTCAGATCAATTACCATTTACATGGAACGGAAATAACTATACCACTTCAGGCATCTATACATTTACTACAACAAATAATGCAGGTTGTGATTCTATAGCCACTCTTGATCTGACTGTTAATTCAACTTCAACTTCTGCAACAAATACAATAGCCTGTACTAATCAACTACCATTTATCTGGAATGGTAATGCGTATAATACAAGCGGAACATATTCAGTTACATTATCAAATGGCGCAGGTTGTGATTCTATTGCTATACTTAATCTTACTGTGAATCCAACTTCAACATCGACAACTAACATAGCAATCTGTTCAAACCAGTTACCTTTTGTCTGGAATGCAAATAATTATAATACCAGCGGTACTTATTCAGTGACATTGCAAAATGCTGGTGGTTGTGATTCAGTTGCCACAATAAATCTGACAGTGAATGACACCACTGCTTCCACTACCAATTCAACCATCTGTTCCAATGATCTTCCTTACAACTGGAATGGTAACAGTTATTCAGCTGCCGGCACTTATACTGTTACACTGGTCAATACCAACGGATGTGATTCAGTGGCCACTTTAAATTTAACAGTGAACCGTTCTCCGTTACTTGTGGTTAATAATCCAGCCCGTGTCTGTGCACCGGCCACTGTTGACCTTACGGCGCCGGCCATCACAGCAGGAAGTGATCCGGGATTGACTTTTACATACTGGATGGACCAGGCAGCAACCATTCCATTGGTAAATCCTGATGCAGTTGCAGTCAGCGGTACTTATTATATCAAGTCATCGGTAGTAAACGATTGTGCTTCTACCCGGCCGGTAGAAGTGAAAGTAGATGTGGTGCCAAAAATAGCGGGAATACGATATCCCACTTTAACTACGCAGGCCAATACCCCGCTTCAGTTATCTGCCAGGAACCTGGGAGTGGGTTACAACTGGACGCCGCCGGCAGGTTTGAATTTTAATTCCATTATAAATCCTGTATTTAATTATGACCGGGAAGTGGAATACAAAGTGAATATCCTGACTGATAATGGATGCCCGATAGTGGATACGCTTTTAGTAAGAATCAGTGCACCCCAGGCGGCATTACCCACTTCAGACCTGTTTGTACCCAAAGCATGGTCACCGAACAATGATGGGCATAACGACCGCCTGTATCCATTAACAGTAAACATCAGGGAATTAAAATATTTCAGAATATTCAACAGGTGGGGACAACTGGTATTTGAAACCAATACGATTGGTGCAGGATGGGATGGCATGTTCAAAGGCCAGAAACAGGTAATTGATGTTTATACATGGACAGCAGAAGCAATTGGCATGGATGGCAAAACAATAAAACGAACAGGTAATTCAGCTTTAATCAGATAAATTTATGTATATGTTAAAACTTAAAAACATTATTATTATCCTATTTCTTTTTTTAATCAGCAACCGGGTACTGGCACAGGATCCAAGTTTCTCCCAATTCTTTGCTTCGCCATTAAATGTGAATCCGGCCCTGACAGCAAACATCGATGAGAAATGGCGTATGATATCCAATTACAGAAATCAATGGATTGGTCCTTCCAATCCTTTCACAACCGGCACCGTTTCTTTTGATAATAAAATTTTTCAGGATCATGTGGGTAATTACGTGGACGAAATTACAAGGGTGGGCATAGGGGGAATGCTCATGTATGACCAGGCATTGGCGGGAGCTTTAAAAAGTAACTATGCCTCTTTTAATGTAACGGGAAATATACGGCTTATCAAAAAAGAAGGTTATGAACTGAATGGTGCCCGTATCAGGCATATCAGTAAAATAAAAATGGATCTTACTGCTGAACAAAGACTGGGAGTCGGTTTCGGATTCATCTATGGTCACAAGCGGTTAGATTATAGTAATGTGGACTTTGAAGAACAATTTACCGGTAATGGATTTAATACAAATCTGCCAACTGGTGAAGCAGCTCTCTCGAAAATGAAACCTTATATTTCTGTAAGTGCTGGCATCTTGTATTCTTATATTAAAGATAAAACCAATATCGACCTGGGTTTAGCCGCATTTCATTTTAATAAACCCAGCCAAACTTTCCTGGATGACAAGAACCATTATTTGGCTTCGCGATATGTCATTCATGGAAATTTTGAACAACTGCTGACAAACCAGCTTATATTAAATACAAATGGAATTTACCAGTATCAGTCAGGTGCCAGTTATTTTTCAATCGGTGGCGCATTGGGATATTCTATTCCTGATTACAATAAAATAATAATTATTAATGGAGGCTTATGGTACTGGTCTGATAATGCTGTGATTCCTTATTTAGGATTCAGGTATGAAAATTTTCAGATTGGACTTTCTTATGATATGACAGTTTCCAAACTTAATGAAGCGCCTAAAAGATCGCATACGTTTGAGCTATGCCTGATTCTTAAAGGAAGCGGTCAACGTACGGGTGTGATACCGGCTCCCTGGAAATAAATAATTATATTGTTGTATTATGCCATTATACTTATAAATCTCAACAGGCATATAATAGTAAATACCAGCAACTGAAATAATTAAAAAAAGAACATAGAAATTTCCGGGTAACGCCTTTTATTCTCCCCAGATGGTATCTTCTCCTGCCAGCCACCGCTTCACCAGTCTTAATGAAACTGATTTTGGCCTTTCCAGCGGGAATCCCAAAGCTCTTGACCAGCAAAGACTGGCCAGTACACCAAGGGAACGGCTCACGGCAAACAGTACCGTATAATATTCGTATTCCTTCATGCCATAATGCACTAATAAAGCGCCACTGTGTGCATCCACATTGGGCCATGGATTTTTTATTTTTCCTAATGATCCTAAAATGGGGGGCACTACTTCATAAATATTCCAGACGGTTTGTATCAACGGATCATCAGGCATATGTTTTTTACCAAATTCCATTTGTGCACTAAATCTTGGATCCGTCTGGCGTAAAACTGCATGACCATAACCCGGCACCACTTTCCCTTCACTCAATGTTTTCTTTACATAATCAGCAATTTGATCTTTGGCAGGTGAATCAGTTCCCAGGCTTTCCCGCATTTCAAATATCCATTTGATCACTTCCTGGTTGGCAAGGCCATGAAGCGGACCAGCCAACCCGTTCATTCCGGCTGCATAACTGAGGTACACATCGCTTAATGCAGAACCCACCAGATGGGTAGTATGTGCAGATACATTTCCTCCTTCATGATCTGCATGAATGGTCATGTATAACCGCATCAGTTCTTTAAATCCCTCATCCTCGTAACCCAGCATATGAGCAAAATTGCCTGCCCAATCCAGTAATCCGTTGGGTTGAATGTGTTCATTGTTTTTATATTTCCTCCTGTACACATAAGCCGCAATGCGGGGCAACCTGGCAATCAGATCCATCGCATCATCATAAGTAGGATTCCAGTAATCTTTTTTACTGAGTCCTTTGGCATAATCTTTTGCAAAATGACTTTCTGTTTGCAAAGCCATCACGGCTGCAACAAACATTGTCATGGGATGCGTATAAGAAGGGAAAGCATCAATCACATCAAATACATGACTGGGTACATGGCTGCGTCGCTGCCATACATTTGAAATATGATGAACATCGTCTTCTTCAGGCAACTCGCCCAGCAACATCAGGTAAAATAATCCTTCGGGTAGTGGCTCCGATCCATCTGGTGCTTTTGGAAGCCTGGCTCTTAATTCAGGAATAGAAAATCCCCTGAAGCGGATACCATCATGCGCATCCAGCAGGGACGTTTCGGTAACCAGGCCTGTAATTCCTCTCATTCCCTGGAAGATCTGGCTCAGCGTTACTTCACCGATCACTTTATTTCCATGTTCCTTTAATAATTCTTTGATCTCTGCAGCTGTCTGATCAGCTTTTGCTTTAAATAAATCTTTTATAACACCCATATTGTTTTGGATTTAAAAATTCTTGCAGGTAGTGCTTCAAAGATAATTATTTTTATTGCGCAGCCCTGCAAAATATTGTACAACGGTGAATAAAATTTTTTACTTAGGAGCCCTTCTGTATAAATAAATACCGACGGCTAAAAAAATAAGATTGGGTAGCCAGGCAGCCAGTAACGGAGGAAAATTTCCTTTTACAGAAAAGGTGGTGGAGAACCGGTCAGTCAGAATAAACATGGAGGCTAAAATAAAACCAACAGCAATGTGTAGCCCGCTGCCGCCCCGGGTTTTTCTGCTGGCGATCACCGCGCCAATCAGTGTAAGGAGTAAAACAGAAAAGGAAGTGGCCGTGCGGCGGTAATGTTCCACTCTTAAAGTATTCAGACCCTCTGTGCCTCTTAATTCTTCCATTTTGATAAATTGTTTTAACTCGGCTGAAGTCAGTTTATCCTTCAGGTAATAATCTTCCCGGAGATCTTTTGGTTGCAGGTTCAGGTTAATATTTAAGGTATCAAAATTAGTAACCGTCTCTCCTGATGCATGCACTTTTCTTTCCACCACATTTGCCAGCTTCCAGTTCTTCTTAGCGGTGTCCCAATTCATAGATTGAGCCCGGAGGTTGTAAATTAAATTGCTGTCTTTTGTCCGGTGAAGAAAAAATGTTCCGGCAGATTTGGAAGTGGAATCATAAAATTTTATTCCGAAATAAGAGTTGGAATCGGCCCGCCGGTAATATGTGTCCTTAAATCTTCCCATTTTCAACGGGTCCATCTTATCAATATACTGTACCTGGAAATTACTCCTGATTTCATTTCCCCTTGGAATAAGTTGCCGGCTGCCCGTAAAGAGAATGGCTGCCAGGAAAATACCGCCGATCAGGTAGGGTTTCAAAAACCGGTTGAAGCTGGTACCACTGGAAATGATGGCAATTATTTCAGAATTGACAGCCATCCGGCTGGTACAGTAAATGACAGCAATAAATACAAATAAAGGAAATAAAAGACCCCATATATAAGGAACAAATCCGAAATAGTATTTAGTGATGATCTCTTTCGTACTAAGACCGGATTTAACAAAATTCTCTGTGTGCTCACTGCTGTCAACTGCCACTGTAATCAGGGTAAACAGCAGCAGGCAAAAGAAAAAAGTGACGATCAGCTTTTTTATAATATACCAGTCAATCTTCCTCATCAGTCTGCGAAGTAAATGAAAATAGATGAAAGTATTTGTGAAGAAATCTACAAGGCAGATGATATTCAGAAGTTATGGATACCCGCCTCCCTTTTACTTTTTTTAACTACCCAACCCTTGGTTTTAATAACCGGAGCAAAAGAGCAGCATGTCCTGTTTCACAATCTCGTTTTAAGCACATCAACCATTTCATTTTTCCAACTTAAAAAATCACCATTCATAATATGCTTTCTGGCGGCTGCAACCAGCCACATATAAAATGCAAGGTTGTGAATACTGGCAATGGTAAGCCCCAGTAGCTCTTTTGATTTTAACAGGTGGCGTAAATAAGATTTTGAATAATAATTACTCACTTCTGTATCCAGTCCTTCATCAATAGGTGAAAAATCATGCTCCCATTTTTTATTGTCAATATTAATGACTCCTCTTGTAGTAAAGAGCATGGCATTACGACCGTTGCGGGTGGGTATTACACAATCAAACATGTCAATACCCATACTGATGCATTCCAGGATATTCCACGGAGTGCCTACTCCCATCAGGTAGCGGGGTTTGGATGCAGGCAAATGATTACAGCAAAAATCACAGATCCCGTACATCACTGCTTCGGGTTCGCCAACGCTTAAACCACCGATGGCATTCCCGTCAGCATTTTTTGAAGAAATATAATCACAGGATGCTTTACGCAAATCTTTATGGGTACCACCCTGCACTATCGGAAAAAGATTTTGAACATACCCATACTGATCCTTTGTTGAATGAAAATGTTTAATACAACGATCGAGCCAGCGATGGGTAAGCTCCATACTCTTCTTTGCATATTTATGATCGCTTCCTCCGGGTGGGCATTCATCAAAAGCCATGATGATGTCGGCGCCGATGGTTCGCTGAATATCCATCACTTTTTCCGGCGTAAATAAATGTTTGCTTCCATCAATATGACTCTGAAAAGTAACTCCTTCTTCTTTTATTTTCCTGGTGCCGGACAATGAAAAAACCTGGTAACCTCCGCTATCAGTAAGCATTGGTTTTTCCCAATTCATGAACCGATGAAGACCGCCTGCCTGCTCAATAGTTTCTAAACCGGGTCGTAAATACAAATGATAAGTATTACCCAGAATGATCTGAGCTTTTACATCACTGACCAGTTGTTGCTGAGAAACTCCTTTTACACTACCGGCAGTACCTACCGGCATAAAGATGGGAGTAAAAATTTCACCATGGCCGGTTATGATCTTTCCTGCCCTTGCTTTGGACTGTGAATCGGTATGTTGCAAATCAAACTGGAGTACAGGCATAGAAGCTTGCAAGATACTGGATTCGGAATTCCCTTACATCCTTTCAAAATGATTGAAACTGCTTTTTCTTTTCAACACTTGTGAAATCATTTTATCAGTTAAAAACTGCTACTCCCCTATTTTCGCAGCTATAAGCTACTTATGGATTTTTCCTTTTTACAAAATATTTACTGGGAACAACTGGTATTTTATGCCTTTGCTGCTGTAATTGCCCTTCAGCTTTTTTATTATTTATGGTTTTTCAGCAGGCTGGCTTTCTATATACCAAAACCCAAAACAAAAAGCCAGCAGCACCCGGTATCAGTGATTGTATGTGCAAGGGATGAAGATGAAAACCTTGCCCGCCACCTGCCGGGTTTATTGGTGCAGCAATATCCATCTACGTTTGAAGTAATTGCCGTGAACGATAATTCTGTGGACGACAGCAAATACATATTACTAGAACTGAAAAAAACTTTTAAAGACAAACTGGAAATAATAGAACTTACCCAGGAAGCAAAACTGATTACCGGAAAAAAGTTTCCGTTAAGTATGGGAATAAAGGAAGCTCACCATGAAATTTTGCTGCTGACCGATGCAGATTGTGTGCCTGCCAGTGAATTTTGGTTACAAAAAATGCAGGATGCCTACACCGATGGAGTGGAACTGGTTTTAGGATACGGAGCGTATTATAAACGGCCCGGCTTGCTGAATAAACTTATCCGGTTTGAAACTTTCCATACTGCGCTGCAATATTTATCCTTTGCAATGGCAGGCATTCCCTACATGGGAGTTGGCCGAAATCTTTCTTATAAAAGAACTTTGTTTTTCCGTCATAAAGGGTTTTCTTCTATAAATCATATTCCGGGCGGCGATGATGATCTTTTTGTAAACAAAGCCGCTAACAAAAAAAATACTGCAGTGGTCATTGATAAAGAGGCTATCACTCTTTCCAGGCCCAAAAAAACCTGGAAAGAATGGCACGGGCAAAAGATCCGTCATTTTTCTACCGCTAAATATTATAAACCGCTG
This sequence comes from Chitinophagaceae bacterium, assembly GCA_035292525.1. GTDB lineage: Bacteria > Bacteroidota > Bacteroidia > Chitinophagales > Chitinophagaceae > VBAS01. The sequence continues at coordinate 12,164 of DATDPZ010000165.1, read as the reverse complement.
CACAAATTCCTGCTTGGATTATATGCCACCACGCAGTTTTTACTTTATCCGCTGCTGATCGTTTCTGCGATTTTCTACAGCTGGAAATTATCATTGATGGTTTATGGCTTTCGCCTGCTGCTGCTGGGAATTATTTATTTTTTTTCTATGAAAAAATTAAATGAAAAAGATCTGTGGCCGCTGTTTATATTTTTCGATATCTGGATGTTTTTTTATTACTTCATCTTTGCTTCATCTCTTTGGAATAAACCACAAAAAACCTGGTAACCTCATCTCCTGACAGGGCGGTTGAAAACTTTATTTCACTATGGATATAATCCTTAAATATTTTACAGATTTTACAGAAAAGCAACTAACCCAATTCAGCCTGCTTGATAAACTTTACAAAGAATGGAATCAAAAGATCAATGTGATTTCCCGGAAGGATATTGGCAGCCTTTATGAAAAACATGTTTTGCATTCTTTGGCTATTGCCGCCGTTTTTGATCAGTTGAATAACGGATTTAAACCCGGTATGGAAATAATTGATATTGGAACGGGTGGTGGTTTCCCGGGTATTCCACTGGCAATTTATTTTCACGAAATAAAATTTCACCTGGTTGACAGCATCGCAAAAAAATTAAAAGTAGTGGAGGCCATAGCCAGTGAAACCGGATTAAAAAATATCAGTACGCAGCATATCCGTGCCGAAGAAATTAAAAATAAAAAGTTTGATTACGCTGTAACGAGGGCCGTGGCGCCATTAAAAGATTTATGGAGTTGGAGCAAGCCTTTATTAAAAAAAAATAAATCATTACTGCCTGTTAATGATGAACAACTTAATTTTCAATCGGGCCTTATCTGTCTCAAAGGCGGAGACCTGGCATCAGAAATTCAGGAAAGTGGTACCCAACCACGAATAATAGAAATCCACAATTTATTTAAAGAACCCTTTTTTAAAGAAAAACACCTTCTTTTTGTGCCCTTTTGACCATTTTCCTTTAAAAAATACTACTAAAGGGGTATAGGCAGAAACATTTAGCCCTGATACTTTTACAATCTAAAATGAAGGTCCCTTTCGGCAACCATTGATCTTAAACCTTTCCAAAGTTTTAATTAAGCCGAAAGCCTGATATAAAGCCCTTGTATTAACCCAGGGGCTTTATCATTTAAAATTTCAACTCCAGTTTATTATTTTTTCTTTCCAGGTCGGCCAACCGCATGCTTGGATCTATTTCGGCAATGGAAATATCAGCCAACCTTCCTGAAGTTTCAATGCTGTATGTGGGATGTGTCCATTTCCATGCTTCATAATTTATTGTATGCGCAGAAGAATCTTCTGCAGGTTTTTTACCAAACATTAAATAAGCAGGTACATAATGTATTTCTTTTTTCCCATCCTTAAATGTCAATTGAAAATCTATAGGCATGGGTACCTGCCCCAGGTTTCTGAGCCGGATCTTTGTTTTAGCGCCTTCTTCCCATAAGCTGTCAATGCTGTAATCAATCGTTTTGGTGGTATTCACCCAATATTCCCTGTACCAGTCCAGTTTCATATCACTTACTTTTTCTGCCACACGTATAAAGTCGTTAACATTCGGATGTTTGAAACGCCAGAGACGATAATATTCCAACATGATTTTTTTAAACGTTTCTTCCCCGGTAATATACCCCAGCTGGGATAAAAAGACACAACCTTTTGAATAAGCCGCTGCACCATAAGCCCTGTTTGAATTAAAATGATCTGCATGGGTGGTTAATGGCTCTTCCTTTCCGCTTTTTGCAAGAGAATAATAACTATTATAATTATTCTGATGAGGAAACGACAGGCTGTTATTCAAAAAAGCTTCAGCCCTGTCGGTAGCAAACTCTGTAAACCCTTCATCCATCCAGGCATATTGCGATTCATTGGTTCCTAACATTCCGTAATACCAGTTATGAATCCATTCATGAAGCCAGGCTCCCGGACCAGACAGCAGTGTTGCCATCGGGTATTCCATGCCACCATCTCCGCCTTGGATAAATGAAAATTGTTTGTAAGCATAGGTTCCAAAATTATTTTCAAGAAAGGGTAATGCTTTTTCTGCATTATCAAGAATATCTGTCCATATTTTGGGATTATCAACAGTGGATTTATATAAAAGATGAAAGGTAAGACTGTCTCTCACTTTCCTGGTCAGGTGAATAAATTCAGGATCGGCGGCCCACATAAAATCGTGAACATTGGGAGCATTAAAATGCCAGGTTAATTTATCTCCGGAAGGTTTGGCTACTTTCGTTCCGGGCTTTTCATATCCAAAACCAATTTGATTTGCATTTTGTAAATAACCTGTGCCGCCAATGATGTAATTTTTATCAATGGAAATTTTTACATCAAAATCGCCCCATACGCCATAAAACTCACGGGCAATATAAGGATTGGGATGCCAGCCTTCATAATCGTATTCACAAATTTTCGGATACCATTGGCTCATTGAATAACGGACCTTAGTACCGGGGTTATCTCTTCCGCTTCTCCGTATTTGCAATGGCACCTGCGATTTAAATTCCATATCCAGGGTAACTTTTGATCCTGGTAAAATGGGTTTATCAGGTTTTACTTCCAGGATCGTTTCATGCAGTACAAATTTCTGAGGCCGGCCATCCATTTTTAAAGAAAGGATATGATGGTAACCAATTTCATCGGGTTTCAGATTAAGAATCCTGTCTTTTACCCGCTGATCCCAATCGGGCCGGTTACCATTCATGATTTTTCCCAGTTCCCGGCTGCGGGTATCCATCATGCTGTTGGGCTGAAAAGCATTAAAGTATAAGTGGTAAAATATTTTTGTTAATGTATCCGGTGAGTTGTTCCAGTATTCCAGTTTTTGTTTCCCGTTAAATTGATTGGATTGAACATCCATATCAATATTCATAGTGTATTTCACTCTTTGTTGCCAGCGGTCTGGCTGGGCATACAGGGTACTGAAGCAGAAAGAGAGCACGGCAATTAAATAAGTTTTTTTATTCATACGGTTTATAAATTGAAGTCGTAAATTTCGGTAAATCCTTGTTATGGTTAAAACAAAATTGATTGACGGTTTTCCGTTCGTATCTTATACTAAAGACAGCTTTTCTTCTTCTGAAATGGTAAAGAAAAGTAAATCTTTTTTTGAATGGATGGATAAGCGGAGAACAGTGAGAGATTTCTCGGCTAAACCAATACCAAAAGAAGTTATTGAAAATATCATTCTCGCTGCTTCTACTGCACCAAGTGGCGCCCATAAGCAACCCTGGACATTTTGCGTAGTGAGTAATCCCGCAATAAAAAAATTAATCAGGACAGAAGCAGAGAAAGAAGAATATGAAAGTTATCATGGCCGGATGCCGGAAGAGTGGTTGAAAGATCTTCGTCCGCTTCAAACGGATTGGCATAAAGAATTTCTGGAACAAGCACCTGTTCTTATTATTGTATTTAAAAAAAGTTATGAAATAAAAGAAGATGGCCGTAAGGGTACTGTTTATTATGCAACAGAAAGTTGTGGGTTGGCATGTGGTTTCTTACTGGCGGCAATTCATCATGCAGGATTAACAGCACTTACACACACACCATCCCCAATGAATTTTTTAAGTAAAGTATTAAACCGGCCGGAAAACGAAAAACCTTTTTTATTGGTTCCTGTTGGTTATGCGGCAAAGGAATGCTGGGTGCCTGAGTTAAAAAGGAAAAGCCTGGCGGAAGTCTCTGTTTGGTATTAACTCTTTCCGGCTACCACAATCACAATTTCCCCTTTCACTGTTTTTTCTTTGAAGTAAGAAGCAACATCAAGCAAAGTGCCTCTTTTATTTTCTTCAAAAAGTTTGCTGAGTTCCCGGCTGATGCAACATTGCCTGTCTGCGCCAAAATGCTGAATAAAATCTTCAAGTGTTTTCACTAATCTCACTGGTGATTCATAAAAGATCATGGTTCTTTCTTCACCGGCAAGTGATGCTAAAAATGTTTGCCTGCCTTTTTTTACAGGAATGAATCCTTCAAATACAAACCTGTTTGAAGGTATCCCACTATTTACCAATGCCGGCACAAAAGCTGTGGCACCGGGTAAACACTCCACTTTTATGCCTGCTTTAATACATGCTCTCACTAATAAAAATGCCGGATCAGAAATACCGGGTGTGCCGGCATCCGTTATCAATGCCATGGTTTTCCCGGCAAGCAACTGATCAACCATATGCTGTACTATATTATGTTCGTTGTACTGATGATAAGGAGAAACCGGTTTACTGATGTTATAATGTTTTAATAAATGAAAGCTGGTACGTGTATCTTCTGCCAGGATCAAATCCACATTCATCAATACTTCCAGTGCCCTGAGTGTAATGTCTTTTAAATTTCCGATGGGGGTGGGAACGAGATAAAGCAAGTTTTGGTCTTTAATGTTGAAAAAGCAAAGCATATCCTATTGTTCCGTTTGAACGAGGATATTTATATTTTTCCTTAAAAATAAAATTAAACTTCGTAAGACTAACAATATGCAATGTATCTGATTCGATAAAACCATCCCTTATTCTTAAGATTAAAAAGTTATTATCAGGATACAATTCAAAATCCGCATCGAAATTATTTCCATTTGATGAAGATAAGGGATTACATCGGGTGTAATTGGGATTTTCGCTTTTACATGTACCGTTTCCAAAAAATATAAGTTTTGAATTAAAGTAACATGTATCTGGAACAATGGAAAAATCAAGTGGCTGGTCCCAATTAGTCAGATAAATAATAGATTTTCTGTACCATGTACCTGTTAATAGATCTATTGGTTCTTTTTTGCAAGAACAGCAAAACAAAAGGAAAGCGAAAATGACAAATGACAACTTCACAGCTTACTAATTTACCGATACCTCAAAATATTCCATTACCGGATTAGCCAGCAATTTTTTACTTGCTTCTTCCGCAAGTTTTTTTGCCTGCTCAGCAGTATCTGCCTTTACCTGAAGGGTGATATTTTTACCAATCCTTACATCTTCTACTCCTTCAAGGCCAAGGTTCTGAAGTCCGCCCATTACCGCTTTTCCCTGTGGATCCAATAATTCTTTCAGCGGCATCACTTTTATCTGAACAGTATAATTCATGTGCTTATCCCAGTTTTATTTTTGAAAAGCAAAGATAATATAACATAAGCAACAAGGGTTGCCGGTACTGCCAGCCATTGTAACATGATGGCTGATACAATAAAAATAGCAGCTAAAATAATTTTTGAAAAGTTGTTTCTGAAACTGAAATCTTTAAATTTAAAACTCATCATGGGCAGGTTGCTGACCATGAGTAAAGAAAGCAGAATAATGATAGCATAGAGTACCCACTGGTTGATAAGGTAGAGCTGTATTTCCAAAACAGGAAACCAAATAATAAGCGGTAATGAAGCAATGGCTAATCCCGCTGCAGGTGCAGGTAATCCTTTAAAAGAGTATTGTTGTTCTGTATCCAGGTTAAATTTTGCTAACCTCCACGCTACTGCGCATGGAATTATTACAGCCGGCGCTAACCATGCCATAGAAATATCCAACCCACCATCTTCCCTTGCAAAACTTATCCTGAGTAATTGATAAAGTATCAAACCGGGTGCCACACCAAAACTTACCGTATCTGCCAACGAGTCTAGCTGTTTCCCCATTTCAGAAGTGGATTTAAATAACCTGGCTACAAACCCATCAAGAAAATCTATAATTGCCGCAGCAAAAATGAACAGGGCTCCCCAGGTAATTTTTTCAGGAAGATCTACCTGGCTATATCCCTCTCCATCTATATAAACTATACTCTGACCCGTTTGAAGAATTAATATAATGGCAAAAAAACCACAAACCAGATTTAACAGCGTAAATAAATTGGGAACTTGTTTCATTTAAATATCAGAATAATTGAATGAAATAATGAAATAAATTACAATTCACTTTATTTTTTCATTAAGGATTCAATTTCTTCAACCGTTATCGGAATTTTACTCATCAGGTCTTTATTTCCGTTTTTAGTGATCCACACATTGTTTTCGATGCGTATGCCCATTTGCTCCTCTTCAATATAAATTCCGGGTTCTACGGTAAAAACCATTCCGGCCTGTATGGGCTCTGTCATGCTGCCCAGGTCATGCACATCTACACCCAGGTGATGGGAAATACCATGATATAAATATTTCCGGTAAGCTCTGTTTTCCGGGTCTTCATTTTTTACATCGGTTTTTTTCAGCAATCTTGCTTTTAAAAACATTTCCGTTGCCATATCACCCACCTTATCATGATAATCCAGAACGGAAATGCCGGGCTTTAAAATACTTTTACAGTAATTGTGCAGGTCCAGACAGAGATTATAAATTCTTTTCTGGCGGGCTTTAAATTTTCCATTGACCGGAATTGTCCGTGTCAGGTCAGCATTATATCCCCCGTATTCAGCGCCAAAATCCATCAGGATTAATTCACCGTCTTTACATTCCTGGTCATTGGATACATAGTGAAGTGTTCTTGCCCTGTCGCCACTGGCAATAATACTTCCATAAGCCGGGCCGGTGGCTCTTTGTGATAAAAAGGAATGAAATATTTCTGCCTCTATTTCATATTCCATTACACCCGGTTTTATAAACTTCAGCAACCGGCGAAAAGTATTTTCAGTGATATCAATAGCTTTTTGTATCACTTCTAATTCCAGAGCAGTTTTAACAGCCCTCACTTTTTTAAGAATAACAGCGCTGCGTTTATAATTGTGCAGGGGATATTTTCTTTTCATTTCTTCGGCAAACCGATAATCTTTTACAGGCACCCAGTTTGACTTGCGGTCGTGTTCATTTGTATTCAGGTAAATGTTTTCGCTCCAGTGAATCCATTTCTGGAGTAATGAATCAAGGCTATCCAGCCACACAATGTTTTCAATTCCCGAAATGGCAGTTGCTTCATTTTTGCGCAGCCTTTTACCATCCCATTTTTCTTTTAATTCATTTGGCCGCACAAGGACCAGCACTTCACGGAATTTTTTTTCGGGATTATCCGGAAAAAGTATAAGCATGCTATCTTCCTGGGTAATTCCGGTAAGCCAATACAAATCTGAATTCTGCTTAAACTTATACAATCCATCGGCATTAGTGGGTAGTTCATCATTGCTGTTAAAAATGGCAATCGAAGCTGGAGCCATTTCTTTTAAAAACCGTTCTCTGTTTTTTTTAAAAATGTCTGCATTAAGCGGAAGATATTTCATATTGGTTTTTTTAAAATTTAAGTAGAATTTATTTTTTAAAAATAAAATTCAGTTTTTTTACAATAGTACTATTAATCAACGACTTTCAGGACAGATACCAGCATCCAATGATTACAAAATTAAATGTGTATCACTAACACTTGTATGTTTTGAAATATATTTGTCCCCTACCTTTGCTACTTTATTTTAAATGATGAGTAAAATTATGTCAGTACCAACGCCTGTTTTTCCTGCAGAAACCCTTTTAAAATCCGGCCTAAAATTTTCAGAAACAATACATTACCAACTTACTCCGGAGGAATTAGTACAGGACACACTTCGTATTGGCGAAGGAGAATTATCAGATTCCGGCGCCCTGGTAATTAAAACAGGTGAGTTTACCGGCCGAAGTCCTAAAGATAAGTTTACAGTAAAAGATGAAATAACAGAACATACGGTTCATTGGAATGAGTTTAATATTCCCCTGGAAGAAAAATATTTTACCATTATCAGGAAAAAAATGCTGGATTACCTGGAAAAATTACCTGAAGTGTGGATCCGTGATTGTTTTGCCTGTGCAGATCCCCGTTACAGACTTTCTATTCGTGTAGTAAATGAAAAACCATGGAACAATCTGTTTGCCTATAACATGTTTCTTCGCCCGGCAGAACAAGAACTTAAAAATTTTAAACCCGAATGGCATGTACTTTCCTGCCCGGGGTTGAAACTGGATCCTATAGAATGTGGAATCCGGCAACACAATGTTTCGTTAATTTCATTTAAACATAAAATGATTTTAATAGCCGGCTCAGGCTATACCGGAGAAACAAAGAAAGGAATTTTTACTATCCTGAATTATATTTTACCCCATGAAAAAAATGTACTGAGCATGCACTGCAGCGCCAATATGGGAGAAAAAGGAGATACTGCTGTTTTCTTTGGATTAAGCGGTACCGGCAAAACCACCTTAAGTGCTGACCCGGAAAGGAAGTTGATTGGCGATGATGAACATGCCTGGACAGATGATAATATTTTCAATTTCGAAGGAGGCTGTTATGCCAAAACAATTAATCTTACAGAAGAAAAAGAACCGGAAATTTTCAGGGCCCTGCGTCCCGGAGCATTGGTGGAAAACACGTTATTTTTTCCGGGAACTAATAAGATAAATTTTGATGACGCTACCATAACAGAGAACACAAGAGTTTCCTATCCTTTATATTTTATCAGTAATGCACTGGAACCTTCTATTGGTGGATTACCAAAAAATATTTTCTTTTTAACCTGTGATGCATTTGGCGTGTTGCCGCCCATTTCAAAACTTACACCCGGCCAGGCCATGTACCAGTTCATCAGCGGTTATACAGCTAAAGTAGCAGGCACGGAAGCGGATGTAACAGAACCAAAACCTACTTTCAGTGCTTGTTTTGGTGCTCCTTTTCTACCACTCCACCCTGGTAAATATGCAAAAATGCTGGGTGCAAAAATGCGGGAGAATAAAGTAAATGTGTGGCTGATCAACACCGGATGGACCGGGGGATCATACGGAACAGGAAGCAGGATGAAATTAAAATACACCAGGGCAATGATTACCGCCGCATTGAATCATGAACTGGATCAGGTGGATTATGAAACACACCCGGTTTTTGGTATGGCTGTTCCCAGGCAATGTCCCCATGTTCCTTCTGAAATTTTAAACCCGGTAAATACCTGGTCAGATAAAAATGCATACCATGAAAAAGCAAAATTTCTGGCAGGTTTATTTATAAAAAATTTTGAAAAATACGCAGCCGGTGTTTCTGAAGAAATACTGTCGTCTGCACCAAAGATTTGACAGATGTCCTCTTCGTTGCTTGCCTGAAACCCCTGATCTATTCAGGGGTTTCTGATTTATTTAACCTTATCCATCTTTCAATTCCGGAATTTTTCATGCATCTTGCCTTTTGGAATTATTGGTATGATAAAGATTTTTTTTCTTTTAGCACATGTTTATTCACTGGTACTCTTTTCTCAAAAAGAAAACAGCTTTATTAATTGGAGTGAACATGATAAACTAACCTGGGATGATTTTAAAGCCACCCCGCAAAAAAGTGGAGATATAGCTGCACTGACGGCCACCCACCTGGGATTTTCTTACAAAATTGTGAATGGTAAAATTTCATATTCAATTGAATGCCGTTTTGAAAAAAACAGGTCCTGGGGAATGGTAAAAACCAGCCGCATACTGGATCATGAGCAAGGCCATTTTGATATTGCTGAAATTTATTCCCGTAAATTATTTAAGGCACTTTCGGAATACCGGTTTAACAGGAATTCTTTTCAGGGAGATCTGGATAGCCTTTACAAAAATATTGTAGCAGAAAAAGATCAATACCAGCAATTGTATGATCTGGAAACCGATCACAGCAGGAACAAACATAAACAGGAAGATTGGAGAAAGAAGATCAACGACAGCCTGCATGCATACAACCCCTGGGCAGGTTATTATAAATAAGCAATTTTAATTTTTCTCTTTTACAAAAACAATCACCTGTCTTCTGGCAGATTTACGGGATACTCCATCCCTGATCAGCGGAGCTAAGAGGGGTGCATCGGGCATCATTCTCTCTTTTACCTGTTCCACTAAATAATTATTCGGCGGTGTACTGGTTACATTTTTGGTGGTTACTACGCCATCCGTCCCGATTTCATATTCAATCATCACAGAATAAGTACCCCGTTTTATTTTTTTATCCGGCAATACTTCGGCATTAATAACAGCAGTGTACTGGTCAATAAATTTTTTCCAGATCTTATTATTATCCTGGTAACTGATAACAGGTTTCTGCGAAATATTCTGTTTACTTAATGAATCAGTCACCATTTTATTTAACGTGTCCGGTTCAGTTTTCTTTAAAGAATCCATGACGGGTTTTGATACATTGACTTTGCTTTTTATAAGTAAGGCGGAGTCCACCTTCAGTTTCCCGCTAAAAAGAGAATCCCTCAGTGATTGTGCAAAACAACCTGTATTAATTAAAAAAATGAAAAGGATAAGGAGGAGTCGCATTGCCTGATTTTTAAAATAATCCATAAATCTGTGCGTCAATTTTGGAAATAATTTCTCCAAAGTGTTCTTCGTTTTCCGGAAATTTATTTTTATCAATATCAATGATCAGCAGGGGCCCTTCCTTGTAACTTTCTATCCATTTATTGTAGTACTCATTCAGTTTTTTTAAATAATCCAGCCTGATATTCTCTTCATATTCTCTTCCTCTTTTTTGTATTTGCCCTACCAGGGTGGGCACAGATGCTTTCAGGTAAATAAGCAGGTCGGGGGGCTTTACCATCTGCTTCAGCGTGTTAAAAAAATCAACATAGTTTTCAAAATCCCGTTTACTCATCAGTCCCATTTCATGCAGGTTGGGTGCAAAAATGTGAGCATCTTCATAGATCGTTCTGTCCTGGATTACTGTTTCAGTTCCTTTCTGTATTGCTACCAGCTGGGACAGGCGGCTGTTCAAAAAATAAATTTGAAGATTAAAACTCCAGCGGGGCATATCCTCATAAAAATCGTACAGGTAGGGGTTGTGGTCCACATCCTCAAACTGAGGAATCCACTTATATTGCTTACTCAGCAATTCCGTCAACGTTGTTTTTCCGGCGCCAATATTTCCTGCTATTGCTATGTGCTTAGGTTTTGTTTTTGATTTTGCCATGGAAAAAATGTCAGTTTTCTGTTTTTAATTGTCAATTTAAAGATAGAGGATTGTACGCAGCAATAGACAATTTACAATATTCAAATTAAAAATAATTAAGCCTCATTGCTTTTCTTACGACCTCCATTGTACGGCGGGCACTATTTCTGGCTTTTTCAGCTCCCAGCTCCATTACTTGTTTCAGATATTTTTCATCTGCAAGGATTGTATTTACTTTTTCCCTGATTGGTGAAATAAATTTTACCATGTCTTCTGCCAGTTGTTTTTTCATGTCGCCATAGCGGATGCTGCAATTATTAAAATCTTCGTCAAATTTCTTTACCGTATCAGTTGTGCTCACCAGCTTCATGAGCTGAAACAGGTTTTCAATATAATCTGGTTTTAGTGAATTTTTTTCCACGGGACCGCTATCTGTTTTTGCCTTCATCACTTTTTTCCGGATAGATGCATCGTCATCTGCCAGGTAAAGGGAGGCATGCTGGTTCTCACTTTTACTCATTTTACCCGATCCATCCAGGCTGGGTACTTTTATTAACTCGTTTCCGAAATTAAAAGCTTTTGGTTCCGGAAACACTTCTCCATAGCGATGGTTAAATCTGTTTGTAAAATTTCTTGCCATTTCAAGATGCTGCTCCTGGTCTTTTCCTACGGGCACTAATGAAGCACGGTGTAAAATAATATCAGCCGTTTGCAAAACCGGATAAGTGAGCAAGCCGGCATTAATATTCTCAGGCTGCAACCTGGCTTTGTCTTTAAATGTTGTTGTTTTTTCCAGTTCACCTTTATAAGCCAGCATATTCAGGTAGAGGTAAAGCTCACTGGTTTCAAATACATGACTCTGGCAGTACAAGGCTACTTTATCAGGGTCGAGGCCACAGGCAATATTTTCAGCCAATACACGCTGTACATTTTTTTTCAGCTCCTTTGTATCGGGATGGGTAGTGAGAGAATGCAGGTCAGCCACCATAAAAAAACATTCATATTCATCCTGCATTTTTACATAATTCCTGACTGCCCCGAAATAATTTCCCAGGTGCAAATACCCGGTGGGCCGGATACCACTCATTACGATCTGCCTGCTTGCAGTTAAGGTTTCATTTTTTTTATTCATGGGTGGACGAAGATAAGGAGAGTTTCGGGTTTAGAGTTTAGGGTCTATAGTTGCTCCCTTGATTCGACCATTCATCAAAGAATCAGAAATTCCAGCTAAACCTTAAACGACAAACCATAAACTATAAACTATATTTGTTCCATGGAAGTAAATGATGCTTTAGTGGAAAAGCTGGCTCATC
>DATDPZ010000164.1:0-6753 GCA_035292525.1 Chitinophagaceae bacterium | reverse complement strand
CATCTGAACATCGGGCAACCGGATATAGAAACTCCACCGGCTATTTTGGATGCTGTAAGAAATGCAGATATAAAAGTGCTGGAATACAGCCACAGCGCCGGTAACGAAAGTTACAGGCGAAAACTGGTACAGTATTATAAAAAAGTGGGGATTGATGTTACACACGAACAAATTATTATAACAACCGGCGGAAGTGAAGCCATCCTGTTTGGTTTTTTTTGTTGTTTAAACCCCGGAGATGAAGTCATCATCCCGGAACCATTTTATGCAAACTACAATGGCTTTGCCTGTGCTGCCGGTGTAAATGTAATTCCCATTACTTCAAAAATAGAAACCGGTTTTGCCTTACCTCCTGTTTCGGAATTTGAAAAAGCAATAACTCACCGTACAAAAGCCATACTCATCTGCAGCCCAAATAATCCAACCGGTTATTTATACAGTAGGAAAGAAATGGAAGCGCTGAAAGATATTTGTATCAACCACCAACTGTATTTATTCAGCGATGAAGCTTATCGTGAATTTTGTTATGATGGAGAATATGTAAGTGCCCTGCACCTGGAGGGACTGGAAGACTATGTAGTATTGATGGATACCATTTCAAAAAGATACAGTGCCTGCGGAGCAAGACTGGGTGCATTTGTTACAAAAAATAAAAAAGTATATGATGCTGCTATGAAGTTTGCACAGGCCAGGCTTTCTCCTCCGGGGTTGGCCCAGATTATGGGTGAAGCGGCTGTTGATTTACCGGACTCCTATTTTGATGCGCCAAAAGCTGAATACCTGAAAAGAAGAAATTTACTGGTAGGAAGACTTAACAAAATGCCGGGAGTATTTTGCCCTAACCCGGGTGGTGCATTTTATGCTATAGCAAAACTTCCTATTGACGATGCAGATAAATTCTGCCAGTGGTTGCTGGAAGAATTCAGTTATAATAAACAAACAGTGATGCTGGCCCCGGCTACCGGTTTTTATGGAACAGAAGGCTTGGGAAAAAATGAAGTGCGGCTGGCCTATGTGCTGAATCTTAATGCAATCAATGCGGCTATGGACTGCCTGGAAAAAGCATTGGAACAATACCCGGGAAAAGTATGGAAAGAAGAAGTGAGTTTAATAAAAGAAAAATAATTAAAAAATATTACTGTACTATCACTTTTAAGATCTGATCTTTTACTTCTTTTTTTATAAAGCGGAAATAATAAATCCCTTTACTCAACTTGCCAGTTGGAAAGGTAGTAACAACATCTTCTATAAGCTGTGTAAATAATTTCTGACCTTGTCCATTCATCACCTGGAGTGTGACTGTTGGAAATGGATCATCCGCCAGAATAGTTATTGACTGATATTGCTGAACAGGATTTGGATAAATAATATAGTCTGATCCGGAAAAATAATAAACCGTTTCTATAGCGGAGTAAATGTTTCTTCCTCCTGAAAGTTCAAGTTTTATCCTGTAACTATTCAGCCCTTTAATCAAAAAAACATCGGTGAAGTTTACCTGCAGGTTACTAATCGCAGTAAACTGTTGAATGGGTTTAAAATCTTTCCCATCATATTTTTCCAACACAATCCTGTTCATATTGTATAAAGTACCAAGCGACAACAGTAATTGCGCAGAATTGTTTTGTAAGGAGACAAGGAAAGACCTGATATAACATTCCACCCCCAGTGTAGTATAATTAAATGTATAACTTTTCACTGCATCATGATTTCCAATAATGGGTGCTATTGCATAATGTAGAGATGTGTTTGTGTTTTTAGCAAAAACTAAAAAACTATCTGTGGTTGTAAACATGGGTTCCAGGTATTTGTCACCCAATCTTAAAACCCGGTATGAATTTATGCCGGGTAATTTTTTCCAGAATAACAGAAATGAATCAGGACAGTTAAAGCCCACCCCGGTAAATGTTCGTTCAGCAAGGGTTACCGTATCTGAAAGAAACTGCTGACTGCCGGTTGACATTCTGAATATTACTTCGCTAAAAACAGAAGGAGTCTGCCATTTATAGAAACCTGCTGAAATATCCACAGCATTATTAATTTGTTGCCAGCTTATTCCATTGTTTATTGAATACTCTAAAATACCTGTACCAGAATTGAATGAAGAAGACCACCTCAAAGTGTTGACAGCTGAAGAAAAAAGAAAATTATTCTTTACAGGAAAATCCCATTCGAAAAGATCAACAGAATCAAACAGGTAAGCAATATAAAAACTTTGTGAGGCATTGACCAGTTTTCTCCCAATTACTTTTAGCTGATAAACTCCTGCTACCGGATCATTAGTTGTGATTTGCTCCACATTATTCAGGCTATCCCGTTTTCGTATTGGCAATAGTTTTAAAGAATCAATATGAGGAAAATGACTTAACACCCAGGGTTTCCAAACCTCCTGAGATGCACTATTTATTAATTCCAGATCAAGATCATTTAAGAGTGCTTTAGATGCATTTGCAGTGGCCGGAAGATCATTCCAGGTAAGGATTAGTTTTATTTTTTTTAATCCCGGAGGAATAGAAATAGAAAATATTTTCTCTGCCTGATTCTGAATATCTCCGCTAAAAAATCTTCCTGATTGAATAGTTTTAACAGCATTCAAAGCATTCAGGCTCCCGAATCCGCTTGAAAAATCTATTCCTTCATTTCCCACATCTGTTGCACTGTTAATTAAAACTGCTCTTAATAAAGCACTGGCTGGTAATTTTCCATGTATTAATTTATATTGCTGTTGCAGCATTAAAGCAACACCCGAAACCAAAGCAGCAGCACCTGAGCTGCCCTCCTCACCAAAGGCAACCAGATCCGGTTTTATTCTTCCGTCAAAGGCAGGACCTTTTGAACTAAGCGAAGCAATTACATTAAAAGAATCGGTAGCGCCAACTGTAAACACATTTTTTGCCATTTTAAAACTTCCGGTAAGATTGGCAAATCCCGGAATGCCTGAATAAGTTCCTGAATTGCTTGCTGATGTTCCCATATTGCCAGCAGAAAAAATATGAAGTAATGTTGAATCATTTATGGTAGTAATATCATAGGCAGAAGCATCTGCTCCATAATAATTTTCAATTCCCACACCGTAAGAATGATTTTGCACAGAAATAGAATACTGCTGGTATGCAGCTGAGGCATCGGGTAAAAGACTTGCAAAATCTGAAGAACTGATCCTGCTGCCCCAGGCAGCACCTTTGCCCAAATGCCAGGTATTTCCAGCACCGGCTATCAGCGTTGCCATATTAGTAGCATGAGAACTTACTATGCTTGAAGAAAGATGGGTGGAAAGAAACCGGCCTTTAAAATCTATATCAGCAGTATCCGGTTTATTTTCTTTCACAGACACGGTAAGTCCATCTCCGTTCAATAATGGAAATTGCCTGTGCACTTTATTTATTTTATTCAGGCTTAAATCAAGATTACTTACCCGGACTTCTTCATTTGGGATTCTGTTCCCATCTTCAACAAAAATCACTTCAGGCAGTAAAATAATCCGGGAAATCAAATCTTCCCTGCTAACCATACTTTCAAAAAAACTAATGCTTCCGAAAGAACGGATTTTTTGAAATGCCAAAGCCCGGACATCAGCAGGAGTTTCCTCTCCTTTTATGGTTATCCTGATTTTGATTTTACCCCCGGCAGGCATTTTCTGAATTTTATGAAGTAAAGTAGAAGAAATCTTCTGTTCTGGTGTCTCTTCCTGTGCAATTGCAATGGCGTTGAAAAAGAAGAATATAAATGCAATAGCAATGGTTTTTTCCCAGCAATCATAGATTATTGAAGAAACAGGCCTCATGGTTCCCAAAAGTATTGATTTATACAGCTTTTTTTAACTGAAGTAAAAATACGGCGCTTATAAAGGAATAATATTTAAAAATGTTTTTCTTAAATAGCTGCTAATTCCAAAAAACTTATTAACTTTTACCTTTGAAATACTGACCTGGGAAATAAAATTTTAATTACTTACCAAACAAACCTAAATACATGAAACACTTATTGAAAACAATCATGTTTGTGATGATTGCAAGCTTTGTTTTTACTTCCTGTAAAAAAGAAATAAAAGAAGCAGCGCAGGAAGAAATTTCGCAAGAAACTATTGCAAAGATTGCTGCCCTTGGATTTAATACTTCAAACGTACAGATAACGGATGGAGGGTACCTGGTAGAAGGTGATATTATTCTTACCGAAGCAAACTTAAATGAAAGACCTACTTCTCCAAAACTCAGAATAGCAGAAGTAGAACAGTACCATACATTCAATCTTGTAACCGGCGGAACCCGAACAATTACTGTAAGCCATAGTGGAAAGATCAGTTCGGGAATTGATGCGGCAATTAATGATGCTATTGCCAGGTATAATGCCGAAAATTTAACACTCGCTTTTTCCAGAGTAGCCAGTGGTGGTCATATTAATATCAAGATAGTAAATGGAGGTCCCTATATTGCTTCTGCCGGTTTCCCAAGCGGTGGTGATCCTTACCCCGAAGTAAAATTCAACAGGCAATATCAGAATTACAGCAACGGGTTTTTAACCACCGTGCTGGCTCATGAATTAGGCCATTGCATTGGTTTCCGTCATACAGATTGGATGAACCGGGCATACAGTTGCAATACTGGTGGAAGTGAAGGACAGGAAACTACCGGCGTAGGAGCTGTTCACATTCCCGGTACTCCTTCCGATCCTGATGCTGCTTCCTGGATGCTGTCCTGCCTTAGTGCATCAACCAACCGTCCGTTTAATCCTAACGATAAAATAGCTTTAAATTATTTATACTAATAATTCACTTTTACCAAAAAAACGTTCTGGAGTTCAGAACGCTTTTTTTATTTCATTTATTTATTTTCTTAATTTTCATCTGAATTTTTCATTAGGAAGAAAAAATGATACGCTACAAAAACAAGATTTTTTACATAAATACCTATTACCGAAAGAGCAAATTGCTCAATTTTTATTATTTATAGTAAATGAGTAAAAATACGATAGTTTGAGCAGGCTAATATCAAAAAAGATAAAGCAAACTCACTGTTATTTCAATAAATAAATTTACCTTTTCTCTTTAAAAATTCCTACCGAACGAAATAACCTTTTCGATTTCGCAATCAACAAACTAAACTGCATGAAAAATTATTTGAAACCAATCATGGTTATCATGATTGCCATCTTAACAATCATTTCCTGTAAAAAAAATTTAAAAAAAACTAAAGAGGAAGAAATATCACAGGAAATAATATCTAAGATTGCCCATCTTGGATTCAATACATCAAACGTTCAAAAGACGGATGGCGGTTTCCTGGTTGAAGCTGATATTTTTCTGTCAGAAGCAAACTTAAACGAAAGGCCGGCTTCACCCCATCTCAGAATTGCCGGAGAAGAACAGTACCGCACTTTCAATCTTGTAACGGGTGGTCCGCAAACTATTACGATCAGAACGACCGGCAAAATCAGCAAGAACTTATCCGCCGGCATTGATGAAGCCATTGCCCGTTATAATGCGGAAAATTTAGAACTCCGCTTTCAAAGAGGAGGGAGAAAAGGTAACGGTACGATCAGCATAAATCTGATAAACTCTAATCAATATATAGCATCGGCAGGATTCCCCGGCAGTGATGGAAGTCCTTATTCTGAAATAAAATTTTCCAGTGTATTTCAAAACTATAGCGTAGACTTTATTGCTACTGTGATTGCTCATGAAATTGGCCATTGCATTGGTTTCCGTCATACGGATTATATGAACAGAAGTTATAGCTGTGGTGGTGGAAATATAAATGAAGGCGATGAAACTTCAGGTGTTGGAGCCGTTCATATCCCCGGCACTCCCACCGGTCCTGATCCGGATTCGTGGATGCTGGCCTGCCTGAGTGCAACTACAAACCGTCCATTTAATGCTAATGATAAAATAGCCTTACATTATTTATACTGAACTATTCACTCATTTAGAAAAAGCGTTCTGGATTCAGGACGCTTTTTATTTTATTAAATATTTCCCGAACTTAGTCAGTTCTTTCAAATCATTTTTTTATTCATGTATGCTATTGTAGATATAGAAACCACCGGCAGTTATGCTGCAGCCAATGGTATTACTGAAGTAGCCATTCATGTTTTTGACGGGGAAAAAGTGGTTGAAAAATTTGAAACACTTATCAATCCACTCCAACCAGTTCCCCGGTATATTCAATCCTTTACCGGCATTACAGATGAAATGCTGGTGGATGCTCCCCGCTTCAGCGAGGTAGCTCAAACCATTTACCGTATTCTTGAAAAAAATATTTTCATTGCCCATAATGTACATTTTGATTTTTCTTTTCTGAAAAGCCATCTCCTCAGAGCCGGTTATGATTTAACATCAAAAAAACTATGCACCGTAAGATTGAGCCGGAAAATATTTCCCGGCTTTCCTTCCTACAGCCTGGGTAATCTTTGTCATTCATTAAAAATAAAAATTAATCATCGCCACCGCGCCGGCGGTGATGCAGAAGCAACTGTGGAAGTATTTAAAAAATTGCTTAAAAATGATAAAGAAGATTTTATTGCCAAAAGCCTGCATAGAAATTCAAAAGAACAGATCCTTCCTCCGAACGTCCCTAAAAAATATTTTGATCAGTTGCCATCAACACCGGGTGTGTATTATTTTCATAACGCAAAAGGAAAAATAATTTATATCGGGAAAGCAGTTAATATCCGCAGCCGGGTAAACAGCCATTTCAGCAACAATTCGGACCAGAGACAAAAACAAAATTTTATTACCCATGTCCACTCCATCAGTTTTCA
>DATDPZ010000163.1:0-2472 GCA_035292525.1 Chitinophagaceae bacterium | reverse complement strand
TCATAATTATCATTTGGCCCGTACAGGTTGCTGGGCATTACCGAAATAAAATTGCAACCATACTGGCTGCGGTAAGCATCACACATTTTTATGCCGGCAATTTTTGCAATGGCATAGGGTTCATTGCTGGGTTCTAATAATCCTGTCAGCAGGTATTCTTCTTTCAATGGTTGCGGCGCCAGCCTGGGGTAAATACAGGAGGAACCAAGAAATAATAATTTCTTCACTCCGCTTTTCCAGGCAAGGTGAATGACATTATTTTGAATGGATAAGTTATCATAAAGAAATTCTGCACGGTAAGTATTATTGGCCAGGATACCGCCCACTTTTGCTGCCGCCAGAAAAACATATTCCGGTTTTTCTGCTGCAAAAAAATCAGCCACTGCCTGCTGGTTTCTTAAATCAAGCTCTGCAGAAGTCCTGAATACAAAGTTGCTGTACCCTTCCTTTTGTAATCTTCGCATGATGGCACTGCCCACCATGCCGCGGTGACCGGCGATATATATTTTACTGTTTTTTTCCATGAAATATTTAACCACGGCGATCACAGAGAATCACAGCGATTGAAACTGACCACGCCGTGTATCGACGAGATAGCTGTGGTTTATTGCTTTTTTTTAAATAACCAAGGCGAACACAGAGTAGCACAGCGAATAAAAAAGAAACCGCCGAATTTCATTTATAACTCACCTAAAACAATTCTCTTAATTCCATTTTTTAAATATCTGACATTAAAATTGATCAAGTATCCCAATTTACATCCTGAAAGTTTCATGTAAGTAAGCACTTGTGCCATGTGTACATCATTTAATGCTTCAACTGACTTTACTTCTACAATCACTTTCCTTTCTGCTCTGATGTCGATTCTGTAACCGCAATCCAGTTTTACTTCTTTATAAACAACCGGAAGAGGTACCTGAGTTTCTATCAATAACCCTCTTTCAATTGATTCATAGCTTAAACAGGCTTCATAGGTGCTTTCCAATAAACCAGGCCCCAATTCTTTATGGACTGCAAATGCAGCATCTAAGATTGTTGTGCCAATATTATTTTCGTGCATTTTTGAATTTAAACCACGGCGAACACGGAAAAACACAGCGCTGTGTACCGTTGTGTTCGCTGTGGTTTATAATTTACTCATGTTGCGGCAATACATGAAAGCCTGCATCCTGCAGCATTTTATGACGACGGAAAAACTCAATGTCATGTGTTACCATCTCGTGAACCATTTCTTTCAATGTATATTTTGGCTGCCAGCCTAATTTTTCTTTTGCTTTGGTAGCATCGCCAATCAATAAGTCAACTTCTGTCGGACGAAAATAATGCGGATCCACCGCCACCAGTTCCTGCCCTTGCTTAAATACATATTCGCTGTTACAGGATTTCACCAATCCTTTCTCTTCTTTGCCTTTTCCTTTGAATTCAATTTCTACTCCTGCTTCTGTAAAAGCCATTTTAATAAAATCCCGGACCCTGGTGGTGATACCGGTGGCAATGACGTAATCTTCCGGTTGATCCTGCTGCAACATTAACCACATGGCTTCCACAAAATCTTTTGCATGTCCCCAATCGCGGCTGGCATCCAGGTTACCGACATATAATTTATCCTTCATTCCAAATGCAAGCTGAGCCACCGCCCTGGTAATTTTCCGGGTCACAAAAGTTTCTCCTCTTAAAGGGCTCTCATGGTTAAATAAAATTCCATTACAGGCAAACATATTGTATGCTTCACGATAATTCACCGTGATCCAATACCCATACATTTTAGCCACGCCATAAGGAGAACGTGGATAAAAAGGCGTTTTCTCTGTTTGCGGAATTTCCTGTACCAAACCAAACAACTCTGACGTGGATGCCTGGTAAATTTTTGTTTTCTGCGTTAAGCCCAATAAACGGACAGCCTCTAAAATTCTTAAGGTGCCGATACCATCCGTATTGGCTGTGTATTCCGGCGTATCAAAACTTACTTTCACATGGCTCATGGCGCCCAGGTTGTAAATTTCATCCGGCTGCACTTCCTGGATAATGCGGATGAGATTAGTGCTGTCTGTAAGATCGCCGTAATGCAGAATAAAATTACGGTGAGAAATATGCGGATCCTGGTAGAGGTGATCAATACGGTCTGTATTAAAAAGAGAAGCTCTCCGTTTTATACCATGAACGATATACCCTTTCTTTAATAAAAGTTCAGACAGATAAGCGCCATCTTGTCCGGTAACACCCGTTATCAAAGCTATTTTACTCATTAAAAAAATTAAAGTTTGATCTTAAATAATATATTTATTTTCCCCTGGCATCAATAATTAACCGCAATCCGTCTTCCAATGAAACGAAGGGACGTTGAAGCAGGCATTGCATTTTTTCGATATTGGGTTGCCTGCGTGTCATATCCCCTTCGGGTAAAGGAGGAAGGTGAACAATCTCCGATTTTGAATCCGTTATTTTTTTTATTGTACTTGCCAGTTCTAAAAC
>DATDPZ010000162.1:0-7495 GCA_035292525.1 Chitinophagaceae bacterium | reverse complement strand
GCACCGGTTTGATTAGTATTCCAAACAAGCTTTTCATCTCCGAGATAAATATGATTTAGTTCATCAAAATCTGCGTCCTCTGAACCCATATAAAATACAGGAACAAAATTATAATCAGGAAAAGATGATTTACAATGCTCTGCCAGTTTTATGGCATGCAAAATTTTATAAAAAAAATAAAGAGGCCCGGTAAAAATATTTGTCTGGTGAGCTGCAGTTATTGTAAATGTTTTTGAAGATAGTAAAGCTTCGATGTTCTTATTGACTTTTTCATTTACAGGAAGACCCGAATACTGTTTCTTTAATTCCTCCACTAATACTTTCCGATTATACTTAAAATCCTTTCTTTCTTCAATTGCTTTTTTAATTCCCCCAAGAGTTGGCGGATAAGTAAGGAACTCTTTTAAAGATGGAGACTGGTCAATATAGTCAACTACAATTTTATTGAAGTAACCTGTTTGACGATATGGTATTTTACTGGCTATACAATCCATAGAATCCGAAAAATACAATTTCAGCAATATAAATTTATAAAGTTGATCCTGAATTTAACTTTACTTTACCTGATAAGCCACTACCGTGTTTCTCCAGAATGTTGGCACATACACAATTTTATTTACAGCATCAAAACCGATATCCGCTGAATTCTTTTTTATTTCTCTTGAATCAAGTAATAATTCTTTGCTGCCATCTTCATGAATATACCAGATCACACCGGCCCAGCAGGAAATAATAAATTCATTGCCTTTTACATTTTCGATTCCATCTGTTCCACCTTCCATTCCTTCAGCAATCTTTGTAAGAGATTTATCCGCATTCAATTTATACATACCACCGGCATCCAGAACATAAAAATCTTTCTGATGTGCCAATACTCCATTCGGCCCTTTTAAATTTTCAAGAAAAAGTTCTGCCATACCATCTTTTACTTTGAATACCTTTTTTCCCCTGGAATCTGAAACATAAATGTTGCCTTCTTTGTCAACAGAAACATCATTTAATCCTTCAGCAGAAGGAATCGTTAACTTGTTGGTGATTTTACCTGAACTAATATCAATTTCCACCAGCTCGGTTAAATCAGCAACATAGAGTTTCCCATTAAACATCCCCATCCCTTTAGGCGCATGTAATCCACTAACCCAATCAACAGAAATGACTTTCCCATCCAATCCAACTTTTCCGATTGAACCAGCGCTATCTTTTGCCCAGGGTTGTGTGCCATCAATATTTGCTACATATAGCACTTTATTTTCAGCATCAAATAAAACAGACTCCGGTACTTTCAATACAGAATCTGTTTCCCAAAGTTTTACCAGTTCATGTTTCTGAGCTTTCGCTGCAAAAAATACAATGAAGCTGAATATACAGAGTAGAAAATATTTCATAATAATTCTTTTTTTATTAAATATACAAACACCCGGTCAAATAAATTGAAATGATCAGTTGAACCGGTCTGGATTAAAAGGAGAAATATCCATCGAAAGTTTTTTATCTGATATAATTTCATCCACCAGTTTTCCTGTTCCGGCACCCAGGCTCAATCCCACCATGGCATGGCCAGTTGCTACAACAACATTTTCCCATTTACCTGCTTTTCCAATATAGGGAAGTCCGTCTGCCGAGCATGGCCTGTACCCATACCAGATATTTCCGAGTGGTGGAAGTGCTACATCAAAATCCGGATAATATTTTTTAACCGCATCCAGGATTCCCTGTACCCGGTTCATTCGCGGAGGGGTTTTATGAGAAGTGATCTCCATCGTGCCGCCAAAACGGATCTTATTTCCATCCATAGGAGTGATAGCCACTCTTCCTTCCATCAACACAGATGGATGATTTAATTTGTATGGAGAGTTTTCCAGTGTCAATGAATATCCTCTTCCGGCAACCAAAGGCAAGTTCAACCCTAACATTTTTCCAACCCCCCGGCTCCATGATCCTGTAGCTAAAACAATTTTATCAGCAGCATATTCATTTTTTTCAGAAATAATATGAGTGATCTTTCCTGCAGCGCTTTTGCAAGTTTTCACTTCTTCATTTCCCAGGAGTGTAACTCCTTCCTTTTTCAAATACTGTATCAAACTTTTCATTAATTTATTGGGATAAAGATGCGAATCACAATCAAAATAAATTCCTCCTTTAGCAACGATATTGACACCCGGTTCCATTTTCCGGATCTGTTCCATGCTCAGAATTCTTGCATCCAATCCAAGTTCAATTGCTTTTTCCACATGATGCTTTCCATGCTCACCTGCAGCATCTGTTTGATATAACTCAATCAAACCCTGTTGTTCAAGAGCCATATCAAAACCAGGAATGTTGCGCCAGTCCATAAATTCTGCCTGGCTGATCAACGCAATATCACGAAGTGGGATGGCGGCCTGTTCTACTTTTTCCGCAGTGGCACTTCGCATAAATTTTAGTCCCCAGGTAATCAGGTTAAAATCCAACCTGGGCTGTACATAAAAAGGGCTGCGGGCATTAAACATCCATTTCAATCCCATTTTAATGATCCCTGGTGTTGCCAGTGGAATAAAATGACTGGGGCAAACATAACCTGCATTACCATAAGAACAATTATCGCTGAAATCTCCTTTGTCTAAAACGGTTACATCCCAACCCGATCTTTTTAAATACAATGCCGAGCTTAACCCAATAATACCGCCACCAATAATACAAACCTTACTCATATAAATTATTCCTGTTTTAAAATCCTGGCGCCAAAAACCCGGCCAGCTGTTTTACCATAATTTGCTTCTATCCTAATTGCGATCTTTTCTTTTTCTTTTATCAATTCTGAAGGAATCTTATATTCCACTTCATAGAATTTTCCGGTCTTTCCACCTTTCCAATCTTCAGTGGCAATGATAACACCTTCTGCTAAAATATCAAACTTCCTGTCTTTGTCATCGCCGATATAAGTCAGCATCAGTTTTTGTGTGGCCTGCGGATTCACTTTCATTTCAAAAGAAAAATAGTGGTCTCTTCTTGCTTCACGACCCATCCTGCCTATTGCTTCGCTTACATAACTTCTTTCACTTGCTTTTAGATTATGATCCCGTTCGGGTTGCATTTCTCCAATGCGAAAATTGTCAATTGTTTTTTCTTCAATTTCCTGTTGTCTTTTCTTTTCTGTT
Organism: Chitinophagaceae bacterium; assembly: GCA_035292525.1. Classification (GTDB taxonomy): domain Bacteria; phylum Bacteroidota; class Bacteroidia; order Chitinophagales; family Chitinophagaceae; genus VBAS01. The sequence continues at coordinate 4,358 of DATDPZ010000162.1, read as the reverse complement.
TCATATTCCGTTTGCCTTGCAGTCCAGTCAGCGGGAGTAAAATAATCCCAATACACACTGTAGTACTGGTCATAGATTTTGTAAAAAGGAATTAAGGTTACGTCAAATGGTTTTCCAACTCCATTCATTAAAAATTCCAGCGGTTTAGATGAAGGTTTAATCCATTCATTCAGATTCTTATTACCGGTCATTAAAACCGGCGTGCCAAAAACAGGATCGGGCATCTCTTTTCCCAATAAACCGGCCAGCACCAGTGGCCCGTATTTAAAGGCAATCCGATTGGGATTATCCGGCATTGCTTCCGTGTACAAATACATATTGAACCGGATTTCCAATTTGTCATTTTTTTGCATAACTACTTTAACCGGTATATAACCTTCTACCTGATCAAATTCAAACTTGTCATCGAAGGATTTAATATTGAAGTTTTCTTTTCCATTCATGAAAAACCTGGTTCTTCCCCGGGACCAGAATGGTTTCCGGATCAGTAGGGTCATTGTTTTACCAGTTTCTCCCAGATATGTAAAGGATGTGGAATTCGATTCAGGAAAATCAGTTTCCTGCTGAAGTATAATTCCTTTCTCTTTCCAGTTAAGAACGGAGGGGATAAATAAATTGACAAATATCCCATCATTGTTATCATGACTATAGATCTGTTCTGCATATTTTGAATGATTCTCAATTCCGCTACCCACACAACAGGTAAATGAATTGAAAGGCCGGCTGAATTCTTTTTGTGTTCCCATTCTCAGTGGAACAAAATATGTCATCATCCCATTGGTGGGATTCTGCGATGCAAGAATATGATTATACAATGCTCTTTCATAATAGTCCATTAACTGGCCGGATGGATTCCAGGCAAATAAATGCCGGGTCAGTTTGAGCATATTGTATGTATTACAAGTCTCACAGGTATTGTCGCTTAATCTTTCGCTCAATGAGTCAGGCTTACCGCAATATTCATAATTACTGTTGCCGCCAATTACATAACTATGATGATGAACCATGGTTTCCCAGAAAAAAGAGGCAATCGTTTTATCTCTTTCATTGCCCGTAAGTTCATACTGTGTAGCGCTGCCGATCGCTTTTGGCACATTGGTATTTGAATGTTTGCCGGGCAGCGGATCAATTCTTTTGGCCAGTTGACCCATTACAAATTCATCATAAAACTTATAAGAAAGATCCAAATATTTTTTGTTTCCAGTAAAAGCATAAATATTTGCCAGCACATCATTCATACCACCGTACTCACAATTCAGCATAGCCAATCGGGTGGAGTCATCCAGGTGATTGATTGTATTATAAACCCAGTCAGACATACCATTAACTACCTGCAATGCTTTTTTATTATCAGCATATAAATAAGCATCACACAAACCTGCCATCACTTTATGAACCGTGTACCAGGGACTCCAGCCGCCATTCAGATCAAATCCTGAAGATTTTATTTCCCCTTTTGCCACTTTGCCGAAAATGGAATCTTCATTGGGAATGGCGCCTATATAACCCGACTTTCTTACCCGCTGGCATTTTTCCAGTTCATCAACTATATATTCAACTCTGTTTTTAAATTCTGCATTCCCGGTTGACACATACATCATGGAAGCAGCCGAAAGATAATGACCCAGTGTATGTCCTGAAAGTCCCTGGCTCTCCCATCCCCGATAAACAGAATCTTTTGTTGGCAAACCTGCATATAAATGAAACCGATGAAGTAACCTGTCCGGTTTCAATGAAAGCAAGTAAGCACTATCCAAAGTCATTGCTTTTTTGAATGTGCTGTTTAGCAGCTTCACTTCCTTCAGGTTAAAAGCAAACGCTTTTACCGGAACAACTGGGTTTACTTTCAGATTTGGATTATTTTTTTCCGGCACATAAGATTGTGCTGAACAAATTTGAGCAACGGATAAAAAAAGTATTAAAAAAATATCTCTCATTCTTTACGTGTAAGATTTTTTATTAGTTCAGTTTCTTTCTCATTATAAGCTGTTCCATCTTTTCTGAAAATATCATGAAACCATGGATTAGGTTCCGGGCTTCCTTCTTTGCTTCCCCAGGGAAAGATTGTATTGCTCTTTCCACTTACAAGTCCCCAGTTAATGGCGCCAACATTATGTTTTTTTAAAATAGATAAATGAGTTTCGAATTTACTGTTATTTGTCCTGGCCATGTATTCGGTACAAATAACCGGCCTGCCTCTTTTTTGCAGACTATCAATTGCAAGTTTCATTGAAGTTGTATCAGAATAATTGTGAAAAGTAATGACATCAGAATTTTCAAGCTGGTATTTATTTATTTCAGGAAACTCCATGAACCATACACCCACAGTCAATGGCTGAGAGGGTCTTACGGCCCAGGCCCATTCAAATATTTTTTTCAATAGTGGAAAAGAGTTTAATCCATACCCGCTGTTGGCCGGTTCATTATAAAGGTCCCACATCAGAATGCGGCTGTCATTTTTAAATGTGGTAAGAATATCTTTTACATATTCCTCAAGATAATTCCACTTATTGGGATCATCATGTGTTGTTTTGTTCGGGCTGCGTACCCATCCGCTGTTGTGTACACCGGGTTTCGGTTCTGGTTGTTTTCCGGTTTTTGCATCAGGGTTCCAGCAATCATCAAAAATGCAGAAAAGAATTTTTATATTAAGTTTTGAAGCAATGGATAAAAAATTATCCATTTTCTTTTTAAAACCGGATGCATCAGCTTGCCAAACAAGATCATGAAGGTAAACCCTCATTACGTTCATACCGATTCCGGATGCCCAACCCAATTCCTTTTCAATAGTTAAAGGGTCATACGTTTCAGCTTGCCACATTTCCAGCTGATTGATAGCCGTGCTGGGTAAAAAATTAGCTCCCACTAACCAACCTTGTTTACTATACCATTCATTTGTTTTTTCTATTGACCATATTTCCGGTTTTTGTGCAAAACCAAAAAGTAAAAGTAAATTGAAGTTAAAAACAATGATTAGCCTTTTCATATCCTTATAATCTTTTAAATCATAATGATCCGGGTTCTATTTCACAGAAAATTTATAAACCGTTTCGTGACTATACGTTTCTCCCGGTTTCAAAATTGTGTTTGGAAAATTTGACTGGTTGGGTGAATCAGGGAAATGCTGGGTTTCCAGGCAAAGGCCGGCATGCTTTACATATATTTTACCTGCTTTTGTATTTATTAATGTCCCGTTTAAGAAATTACCACTGTAAAACTGAATGCCCGGTTCAGTGGTAGCAAATTCCATTAACCTGCCACTGGCTGCATGGTACAAACTTCCGATCCATTGCAAAGAATCATTCTTTTTATTTAAAACCCAATTATGATCGTACCCGCCGTTCACTTTTGAAATATCCGATCTGATTTTTTTTGCATTGGTAAAATTCATTGGGGTATTCATTACCGATTCAATTTTTCCGGTTGGGATCAACTGCTCGTTTACTGGTGTAAACTCATTTGCCTGCAACATCAATTCATGATCCAGAATAGTGGAGTCTGACCCCGCAGATAAATTAAAATAACAGTGATTGGTTAAATTAACCGGTGTAGGTTTATCAGTAGTGGCTTCATATTTAATCCTGAAAGAATTGTCTTCTTCAAGCGAATAAATTACATTAACGGTTAAATTACCCGGGTAGCCTTCTTCACCATTTTTACTGTTATAGGAAAGCGAAAGACTTTTATCGTCGAATGATTTTACATTCCAGATAACTTTATCATATCCTTTTATTCCTCCGTGAAGAGAGTTGGCTCCATTGTTTGCGGCCAATGTATAAGTTTTTCCATCCAAAGAAAATTTTGCATTGGCAATACGGTTGGCATAGCGACCCACCAGACAACCGAAATATGGATTACCGGTTTGCAAATAGCCACTGAGCGAATCAAATCCCAGTATCACATCTCCCAACTTCCCGTTTTTATCCGGTGTCAGGATATGCGTGACAGTTCCTCCATAGTTTAGTAACCTTACTTCCATTCCATTTTTATTGATTAGTGTGAATTGAAATACAGAATCTGTTCCTGTCAATCCAAAGAAAATCTTAGAAATTTCTTTCTCAGTTTTTTGTGTTTCTTTCTCTTCCTTTTTGGGCATAAGTATACAGCTAGTAAAAAAGAGCAATGTACAAAACTTCATCGCAAAATATTTCATTATTTAATAGTTAAGTTTTACATCCGAAATTTTTGTTGGCAACCATACCTGCATTTCATTTTTACCTCTGTTTGCCCATGTATAATATGGAATAGCTGTGATCTTTTTATTTTCAGTTTTCACCGATGCCCCATCCTCACTTACAATAACTACCGGAACCAGTGCTGTTATGGCTTTTACTTTTTCATCCAGGATCTGATGATCT
>DATDPZ010000161.1:0-15809 GCA_035292525.1 Chitinophagaceae bacterium | reverse complement strand
CTATGCAGATGTACTTAATGTTATGAAATTCCTTATCAAAAGTTTAAATTGATAAAGAATTGGTTATAATTTTAAATAGTTTCAATATCTATTAAAAGCCCTTATGAAAAAACCGTACCTGGTATCGATGATGATACTGTTGCTGAATGCCACATTTTCTTTCTCCCAATCAAATGTGATCCGGGTAAAATCATGTGAAGATGCGCTGATTACCCACCAGGTAGACAGTTTGAAAAATCTTTATGCTGCCGATGGTTTTATATTAATGAAAGAAGCTTCCATTTCGATGGAAAGCGAATACGAAATGCCCGTGGTGGTACCGCTGAACCAGGGAAGTCTTTATCAATTTGTTTTTATAGGAGATTATACCAGTAAGTTATATGAAGTACGCATGTTCGACTGGAATGAAAAGCAAGTAATCTTCCAGCAAAAGAAATGGGGTGAAATAGACGGCAACATCATTTCTTATGCTTACCAACCCCGCTTCTCCGAATTTCATATGATGAAACCCGTACAGGTAAACAAACAAAAGAAAAAGAATCTTTGTGGCTATGTGATGATGTTTAAGAAAGTGAAGTAGGACAGAGCTGTTGGCTTTTGTACCTTTATAAACCAAATGATTTTTACGACTCACGACTCATGGTTCTTTCATTGCGCCAGTGAAATTCTTAACTGCACTCCGGCCCTGGTATTAGTGATGGGTGCACTGGTGGCAATCTTGGGGATATTTCTTGTTTGTTCAAAATAGAGCGATGCCCTGATGCGGCTGTTTATTACATAATCAATTGTAGGGTTGATGCGAATCACTTTTTGTCCAGCAGTACCAAATGCAGAATTTTGATCCAGCTTGCTGTTTGCAGTAGCATCATCTCGAACGCTAACATCCAGTTTGAAGGTTACATCGTTTTCGAGGCTCATCTTTCCCAACTTCTTTAAAAGTGGCATACCTTTAACCCGCCAATCTGCTCCAAAAGTGAATTCAGTAGATCTGTTTTCCGCCAGTTGATAATCAATCAGGCTCAAACTTAATTGTCTTGTTTTTCTGAACTCTATTCTTGTTGTCAGTTGATTGGTGAAGGTCATATCCAGTGAAAACAGGGGACTGAATTCTTCACTGATTGTAATATTGGGTACCAGGAAATAAGGGATATAATTTTTTGTAATGGTATCTATAAAAGATGGAAAACCGTAACGTAAGGGATCCTGGAAAAATAAAGCAGAATTAAAACTATTCATGCTCAGAGTGCTGCGGTATCCGTGGCGGATTACCACATTGGTAAATATTTTTTCAAGGCCCTTCACCCTGCTTAACCCGCTATAAGTAACATTCCAGTTTGGCTTTGGAAGCAATCCTTTAAAAGGATTAGCTCTTAAATCTGGGTTTGCGTTTTTAATGAGGCTTATACTTAATGGATCTTTATTGGTATAAGCAGCCAGAAAAGAAGGGATGATTACATCCTGGGCATAGCGGCCATAACCGTCAAAATAACCATTAGCACCGGGAGCAGGGTTGGTACCGTTATAAGGATTTTGCTTACCCAGTTTGCCTGAAAGTGTAATTCTGTTTGCTTCAAATTGCCTGAAAGTTTCTGTTACCTGGTTAGGATCAAACTTTGTAAATAAGGTTTGGAAAGAAATATAACTGATGCTGAAACTACCGGCCGCATAGGGATTTAAACGGGATAAATTTCCATTGGGCAACCCGGTGGTGTCTTTATATAACTCGCTGTAATTTTTATTAAAAGATTTATCCATGTTCAGGTCTATATTAAAATCTCTTAATGGATTTACCTGTGCTGTCAGGTTTAGCCGCTGATCATACCGTTGCTGAATCAGCGCATTGAAGATAGGGTCATGAGTGAGTACCCCTTTGCTTCCTTTTTGATTTACCCAATTAGTATCGGGCTGGTATCCCAAAAGAAAACCAAACCCAGGTTGCATGCTGCTCCAGTTCTGCCCCAATACCCTGCTGCTATCCAGGTAACCGGGCAAGGTGGTGCCGGCGGTTTCATTATATTGTACACCCACCCGTTTGACAGATGTGGCCAGCTTGGTAATTCCCTTCATAACATCGCCAACTTCAGGTAATTGATTTTTACGTATCTCTTTTCTTTCTTTCTTAAATAGTTTCTTTTCTGCTTTACTTAATAACCTTACTTTCTTTTTTGTAAGCGAATCGTTGTTAACAATTTTCTTAACTGCCTTTCTTGGATCCGGACTTGCAGTCCTGTTGTTTGCAGGAGACGATGTACTGTAAACGGCTCTTAAAAATTTCGACTTGTTATAGAGCTGATCAAAATTAAATTCTCCGTTTACGTTTTTTGTTTGTCCGTTGGTTAATACATTTCCCAGGTTCCTGGCCAGTAAAGAAGCCCCGATCCAATCATACTCGGCTTTATAACTGGCCCGCAGCGATGTCCAATCCAGTAAAGGAATTTTATTAGTCGGGAAATTATAAGTGAAGATAGCCTCCTGGTGGTATTTTGTATTTCGTCCGCCCTTCAATAAATTTTTTCTAACTGTATCCTTTTCTCCCCTGGTATCTATCCGCCCAAAAGGTTCATCAATCCGTGCATTGTTGGTTGCACTGAAATCCAGATTGATGGACCGGGTAATATCCCAGCGGAAAATATAGTACCTGTCGAATGTAAAGTACTTATCATATGTTTCAGGAATTTTATATGGGCCGCCGCCAACATTCTTTGGTTGCAAAGCTCCGAATTGCCTGAACACATCTGCTTTCAGAGAAACCTGTGAAGGTTTGTAATTAAAATTAAAATCTTTAATCAGGGAGAGCCATCTGGAATTGGATTTTATCAATTTCCTGAAAGGCTCTATAAACTTTGGCTGTGGTGCAAAATTATAACCAATGGCCCCCCTGGTTCTTTCCATTTCATCATGATCAATCAACGGATTCCGTTTCTCAATTTTTGTATATGAATAATTAAAATCAAGATTGGATAAATCCCAGGGCTGCGATTTTTTATTTCCGGACCTGTTCACTTTTGCATTCGTAAGGGTAATCGTTTTGATAGTTGTCACATCAATAGCCTCCCGCCTGATGGAATCCCGTTTTACTTTTGAGCTCTCGTTTAATTTATCTTTTAACCGGGTGTCCAGTTCATAAGGATCGTATTCAGGTGTAGTACTGGTACGGCTGATACCTGCATAAACAGGTAATTGAATGTTTGCATTTTTGGGAAACAATTTTCCGGCATCAATGTTAGCCGCAATGTCCAGTTGTAAAAAATCTTCCCGGCTTCGTTCATTTACTTTTTGTTCCAGGGTTCCCCAGCCAGCACTTCTTGCATTGGCAGAAATACTAAGGTTAAAAAGATCAGCCCCGGTAATATCAAGCCGGCCTAAAGCAGCCCAGCCTCCTTTTTCATCAAGCCTGGATAAGCGAAGTTCATTGAACCATATTTCTGCTGAAACGGATGCATCTGGTTTTGTATTTTCTACTCCCATCAGCATTCCCCTTACTTCTCCAAGATTGGGATTGCCAATGATGGCATACTTTTTCCCATCAATCACTTCACTGAAATATTGAGACGGAGAAAATCCGCTTTTGTTTCGCTGTGTTTTCAATTTTACCAGTTGCTGTATGTCAAAATCAAGATTATTTGCTTCGGGCCAGATGGCCAGCGAATCGGAAGCACCCCAGGGAGTAATTTTTAAGGGTACCCTTATCTCATAATAATTACTGACAAAATCGTTCCCGATCCGTATAACTGCATTCAGATCTTTATCCTGTATAAATCCCTGGACCAGGGATTCCTCTGCATGAATAAACATTGAAAGCCGGCCGTACTGGCGCAGATCCAGGTTCATTGTTTTGAATACTCCGCGGGTTGTGTTTTCCAGTAAATCATTTACTTTCAAACTGAGTGATTGTTCATTTAATAATAACTGAACATTATTATTACTAAGTTGAGATTGACGCTCAATTCCCGGCGGTTGCATATAGCGGATGGGCTGACGCTGATCATTTTCTTCTACATTCACCGCAAGCACATCTACTTTGGTAGGGTCATTGGCAGGTAATGCTTTAAAAATTCCCGTGGTATCCATTTCATAAGTAAACCGCCGCCATTGATTACGGATCAATTCCAGTTTACCAAACCTGCAGACAACCGTATCTTCAAAACCGGTAAGAAACATCCGGATAAAACGTATTGATTTAAAATCAGGAATATTTCCAACTTTATGCTGGTATTGGGTAACAGGAATTCTAAAGAGATACCAGGTTTCTGTTCTCGATGATCCATCTACCAGGTTTACATCTACTGATCTTTTATCGGTGATAAAATTTGTACCTACCTGCATATTGGGCTTCAACTCTACCCTGTATTGAAAATATTCTTCCACTTCATTCAGTGTATTATCCCTGTTCAGTTCTTCCTGGTCTGGATAAAGAGTAAATGCATTGATGAATTGAGTGGTGTTTTCCGAAACAGGAGAATTGCCATGCGGATTATTGACATCTTTATAACGTTGCAAAATTCCGGCAAGCGGCTGATCATAAACCGGATCACGGTAATTCTTAAAATTATCTGCCGAAGGATCTGCGATAGCTTTTTGATAAGCGGTTGAATTAACCCCGAAGTTTGAAACAAGACTGTTTAAATAAGCTGCCTGTTTAGTTCTTTCCAGCGAATCGGGTAACCCATCATAACCCACATCCTGAAACGGACGGTCATCCGGATCGTTGCTGAAAGCATTGGTAACCTGAATTGGATTTGAAGGAGCCCTGCCCCATACGGTATTATTATCTACCGGTAAATTCGGATTCTTTAAAGTCGGTAATCCATTTTCATATACCCGTTTACCATCTTTTAAAATATCTTCGGAAATATTCCCCAGATTAAAATAAAGTTCGCCACCACTGCTGAATGGTTTCCTGATAAAAGGATCCTGCATCCAGAATTCTACAAACTCAATATTGCTTGTTTCAAAATCGGTTTGATCTATATTGCGCATGATGCCACCCCAGGCTTGTTTTGGATTCAGTAAATTTCCATTAGCATTTATTCTTCCTGTCCGGTGTTCAAAATTATAAGGCCCTTTTTCATTTGGATAAAAAGCAAGGTCCATGGTGGTAAGATTTGCTTGTCCAAAATCCTGGGTTCTGTTTGGAAAAATTTCCCTGAAATACACTTGTCTCGTTTCTGGTTTTGATAACTCAGCAAGATTGCCGCGTAATGGATTATTAGTGTTCCTGGATTCCTGCATTACCTGTTCTATATTATACCAGGCAAGTTTTGCACGGTTATACCCATATTCAAGATTGTTGTACAGTTCTGCTTCAGGGAAAAGAATATTGTTCGATCTGTCAGGTGATTTTTGCGGTGTAGAAGCCATGGTCCAGCTGATCAGCGGGAAACGAAGATCAATACTGTTCCTTGTTCCTTCAAAATCGTCAATGTATATTACTCCTTCTTTTCCTTTTCCTATCTGCGGGGCGTGACCAGGTTTCAGCATCGCTGCTTCGCCATAAGCGGTAATACTGGAAGGTGCTTTTGTAGAATAGAATGGAAGTTTATCCAGTAAGCGGGAAAGTCTGGGTATTTCATTCCGGTAATCAAAATCCACTCCGAACATCGTATTGCGTATAGGGTCATCTCCAAAATTTTGTTTGATAAAAAAAGGTCTTTCACTCAGCCTGACCATGGTGCCTCCCAATGTAAGTTTTTTGCTGGCCAGGTAATCAAACCGCATGGCCATGTAATTCCTGTTTTGCAAACCAAAAGTTGCATTATTTTCAAACTGTACATTTACCGGTAAGCCTGCATTGATGATGGCCTGGTTAATTATTTTTAAAGAACCCAGATCATAGTTGATCTCGTAATCTATATTTTCCCGGAGCACCTGACCGCCGGCTGTAACAGAAACTGAACCTGCCGGAATATTAAATCCAAGCTGGTACTCGGACGTACCCAAACCGGATTTACTTTTTCCTGAAAATTTAAACCGATTCAGGTTAGCAAAAGTCTGAGCAATGGCTTTGATGGTATCGTACAAAGGATAGAAAAGATATTTGGCACGTTGCTGCAAACTATCAGCTCCTGTATATACATATTCCAGGTCTTTTCCGAAAGGTTCAAGTACCGGAAAAATAATACGGCTTTGAGAAGAAATGACGGTAAAGCCTTCCACAAAGTCAAACACCCCATCCGGCTGCGGATCATTCTGGTTATTTAATCTATCCAGATTTAATAATGAAATCAAAGGTTGACCTTTGAAAGGATCACTTACATCTGCCGGGGGTAAATATCTTTTTTCGCCAAGGCTGGGCTCTTCATACAACACATCCAGTTTAAAATCTGATCGCTCCAACTGACCAAAGCCTACGGAATAAACATTCTTCATCATCAGGTCCCAGATCGGAAGATTGGTTCGCTGCGAAGTGGCTTTTAAAAGTTTTAAAAAAATTACGGGCTGCGTGGTTCCTGTTGAATCCGGTGGAATGTCGGTGGAAAATTCACCTACCTGGTACACTTTCCCGTTATAAGTATACTGGAAAGCGATGCCCATCACTTCATCGGGTTGTAATTGTTGATTAAGAGAAATAAAACCAACCTGCGTGTTAAAATAATAATCTGTTGGCTGCAATTTGCGGGCAAATGTTTTTTCAAAATCCTGAACAGGCTGCAAACCAAGACTGGTTAAAACACTTTGTACCTGAGTTGAATTTCTGGCACCTGTTGTGTTTACTATGGTAGTATAAAGACTGTTTGCATCATTTCTTGGTGGCACATTTCCAAGGCCACCCCAGGGACCATAAGGTTGCCCTTCGCCAATATCCATTAATCCAACCACATCTCTTGTATCGGTTGTGGCACCTGTACGATTGGTAACCCACACTTCTACTCTCAGGATCTGAGCCAGAGAAGTAACAACCGGCAGGTTTTTCATAGCCGTGTTATAGTTGTTGCGGAAAAACTGTGATAAAAGAAAGTGCCGGTTCTCTTCATACTCATCTGCTTTATAAGTAAAATTTTGGGTAGAAGATCCGCCTTGTATCCCCAGGGACTGACGCTGTGATCGTTGGTTTGCTAAAACTGTTGTGACAAATAATTTTCCAAATTGCAATTGTGTTTTTAATCCAAATAAAGATTGGGCACCGGGAATCAAAGTTCCTTTTGAAGTAAAACTGGTGTTACCTGCCTGGAATTGTTTCAGGATTTCATCATCCTTACCCACATAATCCAGCTTCAGCTGATTATCGAAATTGAAATTGGCCAGTGTATTATAATTGATAGGGAGTTTTAGTTTATCGCCAATATTGGCATCCACCTGGAACTGGCTGTTCATATTAAAATCCAGGCCGCCATTATTCCTTGATCGTTCCGGCAAAGTGGGGTTATTTATTTTTTGTCCCTGGTATCCCATCCCGATGTCCACATAACCATTGGGTTTGATGTCAATTTTTCCATTCCCAACAATCCTGTTTACCCAATCATCTACAAAATTAAATTTGGGTTTGTATTGTCTTCGGTTAAGATTGCTGAGCAGGCTGGCTCTTTTCCTGAAATATTCTCTTTCATCTTCCCGTCCTTTCAGATCCACAAATTCCTTCATGGTAAAGGTCATCGGGGTTCGGTAATACTGAGTGCCGATTTTTTCTATGAAGTAATATTGCTTTGTTACCGGGTCATACTCTATATTTCTTTTTATAAATCCTGTGTCCTGTAAATAATACGGATTCCGGTTGGGATAAGTATATGGATCACCATAGCGGTCATTCACAACAGGGCGGATAGTATCAGCAGGGAACCGGTTATTTTTTTCGGGAACAGGTATATACGGCGATGCATTTACCACTGTATAAAGGGAAAAAACCATGATAGCGGTTACCAGCACATGGAACGTAATGGTTGACTTAGGGCTCAATTCTTTCTCAACAGAATTAGTTAGGTAAATTGTTCAATCGATAGGCTTAAAGAATTTTTAATGCTCTTTTTATCACATCCTCTATGGATGTTATTGAAGGGTCGGATTGCGTGACCTTTTGAACAGCCTGTTCGGCAGTGTTCCGGGCTATACCCAGGGCCATCAGAGCATTTAACGCATCTGCATGCAAAGTATTGTATTTCAAGGCGGGAAAATTTGAATTGACGGGATGTTTTGCCAGTTTATCTTTTAATTCAAGCACCATTCTTTCCGCTGTTTTTTTACCTATTCCTTTTATACTTTCCAGGGTTCGTAAATCAGCCGTTACAATTGCTCTTACCAGTTCTTCCGGTTTCATGTAAGACAACATGATTCTTGCCGTAGTGGCGCCAATACCGGAAACGGAAATCAGGTGTAAAAACATTTCTTTTTCAACCGGGTCAAAAAATCCAATAAGTATATGAGCATCCTCCCGGATCAATAAGCAGGTGTGTAATAACCCCTTGTCTAAGTTTTGAATTTTTGAATAGGTATTCAAACTAATAAACACTTCATAGCCCACCCCATTTACATCTACCTGTACAACGGCCGGGCTTTTATACACAAAATCACCTTTCAGATATGCTATCATAGATACGAAAATAAGCAAATTGATTATAGGTTTGATGTTTGAAGTTTGCTGATTGACCTTTGAAAATCAACGGTATAAAATAAATTTTTAATTCCAGTAAATCTCAATCTGCAAACTTCCAACTTCCAACTATACATTATCTTCGTGCCCAAATTTTTTTTACAGATGAACAAAAAAATTACAGCGGCTATAACAGCAGTGGGTGGATATGTACCTCCGGATAAGCTTACCAATTTTGATTTGGAAAAAATGGTAGATACCAATGATGAATGGATTCGAACCAGAACAGGAATAACAGAACGACGTATTTTAAAGGGAGAAGGTCTTGCTACTTCTGATATGATTGTACCGGCCGTAAAAGATCTTTTAATTAAAAGAGGAATTGTAGCCACTGAAATTGATTGTATGATCGTGGCAACAGTTACTCCAGATATGATTTTTCCTGCAACAGCAAATATTGTGTGTGATAAACTAGGGGCTAAAAATGCATGGGGCTTTGATCTTTCTGCCGCCTGCTCAGGTTTCTTATACGCGGTGACTACCGGTGCGGCATTGATAGAAAGCGGACGATATAAAAAAGTGGTAATCGTGGGTGCAGATAAAATGAGTGCTATTGTTGATTATACAGACCGTAATACCTGTGTTCTGTTTGGTGATGGAGCCGGGGCTATTTTACTGGAACCAAACTATGAAGGTTACGGAGTATTGGATAGTATTTTAAAAAGTGACGGAAGTGGCGCACCTTACCTGCATATGAAAGCCGGGGGATCACTTCGGCCGGCCAGTATAGAAACGGTAACCAATAAAGAACATAATATTTTCCAGGATGGACAACCGGTTTTCAAATTTGCTGTCAAAGGAATGGCGGATGTCAGCGCCGAACTATTAGAAAGAAATAATATAACCGGTGATGATATAGCCTGGCTGGTACCTCACCAGGCCAATAAAAGAATTATTGATGCCACAGCTAATCGTATGGGATTAGACCCAGAAAAAGTGATGTTGAATATTCAGCGCTACGGCAATACTACTGCCGCCACTATCCCGCTTTGCTTATGGGAATGGAAACATGAAATTAATAAAGGCGACCTGATTGTATTGTCTGCATTTGGGGGTGGTTTTACCTGGGGTGCTACGCTGGTGAAATGGGAGTATTGACCTATTCCTTATATTTGATTTTGGATTTGATAAATAGAAAATTGAATACCGGTAATTTATTCTTTTAAAAAAACCGGGGGTTGTCAGCGAAGTTTACTTATATGAGAAAAATTCAACTCACTGTTTTTTTTACTTTTTTAGTTTTAATTCTCTCCGCCCAACAATCTATCCAGGAGCTTAAAAAAATAAACAGCCGGAAGTTTAAAAATATTGATACCAGCGGATGGCACAATACCGGTTTTTTTATTTTTAATCTTAACCAGGCTGCGTTGAGTGACTGGTCCAGCGGCGGAGAACGATTCCTGATCGGGATAAACGGGATTCTAAATTATGCCCTGCACCATAAAATGGGAAAATTTTCCTTTGACTCATACTTTGATTTAGAACTGGGTGCAGTGGAGGCTTCCAGTTTTAAAAAATTCAGGAAGACAACAGATCGTTTTGATCTTACAATGGAGATGGATCATTCAACCAGTAATAAAAACCTGTTTTATGGTTTGTTGTTTAATATTAATACGCAATTACTGGGTGGCCATAATTATGCCCTTGCCGGCCATGATAAGGTGTCGGGGTTTTTATCTCCGGGAAAATTTTTATTAGCACCGGGTATTGATTTTAAAAGTCAAAAACGGGAAAGTTATTTTTCAATTTTTATTTCTCCTGCCACTTTTCGCTGGGTGACCAAGATTGAGGATGATTTTTTTCTTCAATCAAAATTCGGAGTGGATTCTTTACATAAAATAAATCTTGAATTCGGTACCTATATCACTTCTCATTACAATGTAAAGATTTCAAAAACTGCCCGGTATATCGGCCGGGTGGATTTATTCAGTAATTATTTCAGAAAACCCGAAAATATAGATGTGCTGATGAATAACCTGCTGACCATAAATATTTCCAATCTTTTTTCAGCCAATCTTTTATTTGATCTGGTTTATGATCATGACACTAAAAGAAGAACACAGATCCAGGAGATCTTTGGTCTGGGGCTTAAATTGAAACTTTGAAAATATTTCAAAACTCCAGTTTCCAGACCTGGTTATAAAATCCATTGCCACTGCCCAATGCTCCAACTACATAAAAAATACCTCCTTCAGAAATAATTAAAGATGGGGTGATAGCCCGGTCCAGCACTCCAATAGACCAGGTTTTTGTTGATACATTATAAATATCAAATTTGGTTTTCACTTTTCCGTCCCAGACAAAAAACACCAGGTCATTATTTATTTTTCCATAACTGTGATAAGAAAAAGAATTGGGTTGAAATAAACAACCCGTCATACCTTCCACTTTGTTTGTTATTCCATTTTGAGTGGTGCCACCTGCTAATACTCCAGCCGTTGCTATCATTCCATATTTAGGTTCGCTTAATTCGGAAACAGACAAGGCATCAGCCACCGGATCATAATAATCAATTCTGGATGAAAGTTGCCCCGAAGATTTATCCTGAACTCCACCCATAAATGCTAATATAGTATTAGGTATACTTTTTACCGCCATCGCTGTAATTAAAGTACGGCTCTGGCTTAATTTTTTTGAACTCCACCGTTTTATAGTTTCATCATAAATGTTGAGATAATCCCCGCCGGCAACAAATAGTTTATTTCCCATGGCGATAGAAGCAAATTTTGATCCTGCATTCGGCATTTCTATTGTAGTCCATAAATCTGTGGAGGAATTATAAACATCTACCCTTGAAGTGGGCCCGTAAGCAAAACCACCGGCAAAATAAATGCTATTACCTGATGTTACTGCTGTCAGATCCGTTCTGGCCTGACTTAATTCTGCAGTACTCCATGTATTAGTTGGAATATCATATATGTCAACTCTTGAAGAATAGTTTGGCCCGGGAGGAGGAAGCGGGCCTGATGGGGCAGCAATTCCTCCAGCAAAAAAGATCTTATTATTAACAATGCCGACTGTACTGACTTTCCTGGCTTGTGATAAATTCCCAACAGGAATTAATCTTGCCATTACTTCCGGCCTGTTCGTATAAACTGTATTGACCAAAACTGTATCATCATCAGTTACTCCATCATTATCCGTCACCTGCAATCTGAATATATAATTTCCAGGCAAGAGATTATTTACAGATGCAATTACATTACCCGGGTTTATAATTTTCAGTGTCGCATTATCAGTAAATATCAGTTCCCATTTATAAAAATCAATGGTTCCGTCCGGATCTGTAGATACAGTTCCATCTAAATTAAAGGAGGCCGGTTCCAATGTACATGACTGTAAATTATATGTCAATACAATATCCGAACCAGCGTTGGCAATGGGAGGAACATTAGGAACAACCCGAACTGTTACTTTTACTGTATCGGCCGAATATAAACCGCCGGCATCGGTTACTTTTAATTCGAAATAATAAACACCAAATACCAAACCAGTCAATTGTGTTTGTACTGCATTTGCATTTGAAATCGTGGCTGCAGGCCCTGATAATTTTGTCCATTGATAACTGGTAATGTTATTATCCGGATCCCAGGAAACACTGCCATCAAGCGAGGTTGAAGTGACAGGCAATATCAACGCCTGATCAGGTCCTGCATTTGCAATTGGCGGATAGTTAACGGGCACCTTATCAACCATTATCTTTACCGTGTCTTTTGCAGAAAGCCCTCCATTATCCGTCACCATCAATTCAAACACAAAAATTCCTTCCTCCAGATTATTTACTGCCGTTGTTACCGTTTTAGAGGACTTAATTGTAGCATCAGGACCAGAAATCTTTTTCCAGTTATAATCAATTATTGTTCCATCCGGATCTTTAGACCCGCTTCCATCTAATTTTACACTATCAGTTGGTAAAATAATTGCTTTGTCATTACCTGCTTTGGCGATCGGGGGCTTGTTATCAACTATACAATCATAACATGAAATTTCCTTTTGGCAGGACATAAAAAATATCAGCACCGCAATGACTATGGCTAACAGGAAAAATAGTTTTCGATTCACCTGCTAAAGATATTCCAATAGGTTAACCTGAGCAAGGTTAAAACTCCAGTTCCCGGCTTGGTGATAAGGAATGGCCGGTTAAGTGAAAAATAGAATCAAAATTCCAGTTTATTTCTTCCGTCCCCATACAATAAAATCTGTCTGTGGAATTTTTTCAATTCCCAATTGCCGGAGCATATTTACCAATTGCCCGCGGTGGTAAGTGCTATGATTGAACACATGCTGCAATACCTGGGATACCGGCTGTTTGTAGAGTTCCTTTTTTGAATTGTAATATTGAAAAACATGTTCCAGGGCCATGTCGCTGGCATTAATTACCCAATCCTGCCATTGCTGGCTTTGCTGCATCAGTCCATTGCAAACATCTTTCATTGTTCCATTAAAGTTTTCGCTGGGTACAATAATCCGTTCATGCATTTTCATCCGTTGCCACCAGGCACTTTCTGCATCCCACATATGGAGAACAGTTGCGTATAAACTTTTAAAACTGCTTGGAATTTCCTGTTTTTGTTTTTCTTCCGTAAGAGAAAGTATGATGTCCGTTAATTTTTTATTGGCCCAAATATTATAGGCAGCAAATTGGGAAAGGAGTTCTTTCATGGTTTGATTCCGCAATGACGGATTTTTTGAGTGTTTGGTTGGTAAAGATGAAATCATCTACTTTTGAAACAGGTAATTTTAAAAAAACAAATTTTCAAATTTTAATACTGAATAATGGATAAAAGTTTTCCCCGTTCTTCCAAATCAGCTGATCTGACCCTTTCCGGATTTGGTTCTACAGCATTGCACGCCGGCCATAGCCGGGATCCGCTTTATGCTCATGTCACACCCATCTATGCCACCTCAACTTTTGTATATGATGAAGCAGAGCAGGGCATGCGACGTTTCAGTGGCGAAGAAGAGGGTTATATCTACAGCCGCTGGGGCAATCCAAATTTTACAGAAGCAGAAAAAAAGATTGCAGCACTGGAAGCTTTCGGGTTAAAAGATGAAAACGGGCAGGCTTTAAAATTGAAAGCCCTGCTGCATGCTTCCGGTATGGCCGCATTAACATCTTTAATGATAGGTAACCTGAAAAAAGGTGATAAGGTTCTCTCCCACTATTCGCTTTACAGCGGACTGGAAGAACTAATCACAAAAATTCTCCCGCAGTTTGGAGTGGAGGCCATTATTGTGGACCTCCGTGATCTTAACAAAGCTGAAAAAGCTCTGAAAAAAAACCCCGGGATCAAACTGATGTACCTGGAAACCCCTGCTAATCCGACTTTGCAATGTGTGGATATTGAAGCCTTGACAAAAATGGCTAAGGCAAAAAATATCATGGTGGCTGTTGATAACACATTTGCCACGCCTTACCTGCAACAACCCTTTCAGTTTGGCGTTGATTTTGTTTTTCACAGCACGACAAAATTTCTGAATGGACATGGCACAGCCATCAGTGGCGTGTTGTTGGGCAGGGATGTGGACAAAATGAATACTTCCATTACAAAAACACAACGGATACTGGGAGGCAACAGCAATCCCTTTGATGCATTTCTTTTAACCCAGGGAATAAAAACACTGGAACTCCGGATGCAAAGACATTGCAGCAATGCGATGGAAGTAGCAAAATTTCTTACGCGTCATGCAGCGGTGGAAAAAGTCAATTATAACGGGCTGGAATCTCATCCCGATTATTCAGTATCTCAAAGGCAAATGAAACACCCGGGAGCGATGATGAGTTTTGAATTAAAAAACGGAAAGCAGGCAGGAATTAATTTCATGAATAAATTAAAGATGTGCATCCGCACGGTTTCTCTTGGCACGGCGGAAACGATTATCTGCCACCCGGCATCCATGACGCATTACCATATTCCTATAGAGGAAAAAGAAAAATATGGTATTACTGATGGACTGATCAGAATGAGTATAGGACTGGAAAATGTACAGGATATTCTTTCTGATTTAGATCAGGCTTTGTCATCATCCGGAAAAATTTAATTTTTATTTTCGGTATCTTTCCTGAATAACCAAACTCACTGTTATGAGAAAAATATTTTTTCCCATATGCCTTTTTATTCTCTTTTTTTCAACAATGGGACAACTGCCCACAGACCCACGGCTGAAAGGGCTTGATACTTTTGCATTGCGTATTCTGAAAGAATGGAATGCCCCGGGGGTATCCATTGCTGTTGTAGAAAAAGGTAAAATCATTTATTCCGGCGGATTCGGCTACAGGGATTTTGAAAAAAAATTACCAGTTACGGAAAACACCCTGTTTGCCATTGGCTCCTGTACCAAAGCTTTTACTGCATCTATCTTAGGCATGCTGGAAAAAGAAGGGAAGGTGAACCTGGATAAACCTGTAAGAGATTTCCTGCCGGAGTTGAAATTTAAAAATGATTATACCAATAAACATATTACCCTGCGTGATATGATGTGTCATCGTAGCGGATTACCACGCCACGATTATTCCTGGTATGGAACTACCGCCAGCCGGACTGAACTGTTAAACCGGATACAATACCAGGAACCTTCGGCAGAGCTGAGAGAAAAATACCAATACAATAATTTCATGTTCCTTGCACAGGGAATGGTCATCGAAAAACTTACCGGCAAAAGCTGGGAAGAAAATATAAGGGAAAGAATATTGAAACCCCTGGGCATGAACAACACCAATATGTCAGTGATTGAAATGGCAAAATCAGCTGATCACTCATTTGCCTATGCTATAGAAAATAATAAACCCAAATTGATCCCATACCGGAATATAGATGCCATAGGACCGGCCGGATCAATAAACAGTTGTGCAAAGGATATGGCGCAGTGGCTCATCACCTGGATCAACTCCGGAAAATTTAAGGATACTGAAATTATTCCTTCAGGATACCGGAGCCAGGCAATAACAGCTCAAATAGCGCCGGGTGGAGGATTAGGTAGTGTTGAGAATCCGGATGTTCATATGAATGGATATGGCCTTGCCTGGGGAATGAGTAGTTACAGAGGCCACTACCGGGTAGAGCATGGTGGTGGTATAGATGGATTTATTACAAGCACCGTTTTTTTTCCTACTGATAGCCTTGGAATTTTTGTTGTTACCAATCAGGGCACTCCCACTACCAGTATACGGAATTTTATAGCAGACCGGATGTTGAAATTAACTTATCGACCATGGGGTAAATCT
>DATDPZ010000160.1:0-4271 GCA_035292525.1 Chitinophagaceae bacterium | reverse complement strand
ATAAAGATCCAGTCGAAGGATGAAGAAGTGGTGCGTAAAACCGTAAAAATAATCAATGACAAGATCATTGAATTCAAAACCCAGTTTTCCGGAAAAGATATGCAGGACTATGTAGCCATGGCATTGGTATGGTATGCTACCGAGCAGAATACAAATACAACTAATGAAGTGGAAAAAGAGAATATTGCAGACAAACTGAACCTGCTGGAAAGGATGCTGGACCGGTCCTTGCAATCTTAGCTTCATTTACCTTCATTTTATGGATTTCATCCGGTAACGCTGGTTTTGTATCTTCGCTGATTCCCTGTTCTAAACATTTACTGTTATCTGAATAACGGAAAAGACAACCTAAACAACGTATTGTGAAATCATTCAAACAAAAAATTCATGGATCCAAATATATTTTCTGCCATCATTGGTATAGCTGCCCTTATTGCGGGCATCATAGCGGGTAAATTCTTTTTCGCTAAAAACACAAAAAAACAAATAGCAGAGGCTGAATTAATTTCTCAAAGGATCATCAAAGAAGCCGAACTGAGAGCTGAAACTATTAAGAAAGAAAAAGAGCTGGAAGCCAAGGAACGGTTTGTTCACCTGAAGGCAAACCACGACCGTGAAGTGCTGGAGCGAAACCGGAAAATAAATGATACCGAAAACCGCATCCGCCAAAAAGAACAAACTATCAATCAAAAAGAAAATAATCTTGAAAAGCAGATCAGGGAAAATGAAGTAATCAAAGAAAACCTGAACCGCCAGATAGAATTGGTACATATTAAACGAACCGAACTGGAGAAACACCAGGAAGAACATATCCGGCGGCTGGAAAAAATTGCCACCCTGACCGCTGATGAAGCCAGAACCCAACTTATTGATAGCCTGAAACAGGAAGCCCATACAAAAGCCCTGGGCATTCAGCAGGAAATTATTGATGATGCCAAACAAAAGGCCAATAAAGAAGCAAGAAAAATTATTATTCAAACAATACAACGTACTGCCGCAGAACAGGCTATTGAAAACACCATCACTGTTTTTAATCTTGAAAGTGATGAAATAAAAGGCCAGATCATTGGCCGGGAAGGAAGAAATATCCGGGCTATTGAAGCAGCTACCGGCGTTGACCTGATTGTAGATGACACTCCGGAAGCAATTGTTCTTTCGTCATTTGATCCGCTGCGTCGTGAAATAGCACGATTAAGTTTACAAAGATTGGTAACAGACGGACGCATTCACCCAGCCAGGATTGAAGAAGTGGTTGAAAAAACCAAAAAACAAATTGAAGAGCAGGTAATGGAGATCGGTGAAAGAACCGTGATTGAATTAGGAATTCATGGCCTGCACAAAGAATTGGTAAGAATGATTGGCAGAATGAGGTTCCGTTCTTCTTATGGACAAAATTTACTGATGCACAGCCGGGAGACAGCTAATTTATGTGGCATCATGGCTGCTGAGTTAGGCATGAATGCCAAACTGGCCAAACGTGCCGGGTTATTACATGATATAGGAAAAGTACCGGATGAGGAAACTGAATTGAGTCATGCGTTGCTTGGCGCAAAGCTTGCTGAAAAGTATGGTGAAAATCCAGCCGTAGTAAATGCCATTGGTGCCCACCACGATGAAATGGAAATGCTCTTTGTTATTTCCCCAATTGTGCAGGCCTGCGATGCCATCAGTGGCGCCAGACCCGGTGCCCGCAGGGAAATCATGCAGCAATATATTCAACGGATCAAAGACCTGGAAAACCTGGCTATGTCTTATAATGGAGTTGAAAAAGCTTATGCTATCCAGGCTGGCCGTGAGTTGAGGGTGATTGTGGAAGCAGATAAAATATCTGATAGTGATTCTGAAAAACTTTCATTTGAAATAGCACAGAAAATACAGAATGAAATGACTTTTCCCGGCCAGATAAAAGTGACTGTGATCAGGGAAAAAAGAGCTGTGAATGTAGCCAGGTAATCATTTAAAAGTTTAAAGTTTAATGATTTAAAGATAAATAGAAGAATAAACCTGTACTCTTTAATTAAGAACTTTATGTTTGTTGAAACTTTTAGACTCTTAAACTATTAAACTTTAAACTGTTCCCCCTATCTTTGCGACCCGTAAAAAATTGAAGATTATGAATGCAATTTCATTTGTACACGAACAACTGACCCCCAAAAAAGAACATCCTGATTTCAGGGCAGGAGACAATATCACGGTACATTACAAGATCGTGGAAGGAAATAAAGAAAGGATTCAGAGCTTTAAAGGTGATGTATTAAAACGCCAGGGCAATGGTGCCACTGCCAGTTTTACTGTTCGTAAAATTTCCGATGGTGTGGGAGTAGAAAGACTATTTCCTTTGCTTTCTCCTAATATTGACTCCATAGAAGTGAATAAGAAAGGCCGTGTACGAAGAGCAAAACTCTACTACCAACGTGACCGTAGTGGTAAAAGTGCAAGAATCCGTGAAAAGCGGATGGCTGTTTGACCTGATAACAGAATTTATAAAAAACAATAAGAAGTGCAGCCCCCGGGCTGCTTTTTATTTACCTGTACTTTAAGAAATTAAATTAAACCCGGTCTTGAATTTGCACTAACTTTGATTTTCTAATAAATTTTTTATTATGAACCTCGGATGGACAGAAATATTATTGATCGCTTTTGTAGTTTTACTTTTATTTGGCGGTAAAAAAATTCCGGAACTGATGAGAGGCCTTGGAAGAGGAGTTCGTGAGTTTAAAGATGCCAAAGACAATGTAAAAAAAGAACTGGAAGATAGTATATCAGAAAAAGACAGTAAGTCTTCCTCTTAATTACTGTAGCCAATCAATTGTCGCACCATTTATAAATTACATTAATAAAAGCGATCGCTTTTGTTTGAGAATATCTCTATTCAAAAATATCACCAGTCCTTATTGCAGGGCGAAACTACCTGTGCAGATACGGTCAGGTTTTATCTTGATAAAATTAAAGCCTGCAGCCACCTGAATGCCTTTGTTCATGTTTTTACTGAAGAGGCTTTACAGCATGCAGACCGGTTGGATGAAAATAGAAAAACAGGGCACCCCATCGGAAAACTTCATGGAGTGGTTATAGCATTAAAAGATGTTATTTGTTATAAAGATCATCCTGTATCAGCTTCTTCTGCCATTTTAAAAAACTTTACTTCACTTTACTCTGCAACTGCTGTGGAAAAACTTCTGAAAGAAGAGGCTATTATTATTGGTAGTTGTAATTGCGATGAATTTGCTATGGGTTCCACCAATGAAAATTCGGTTTATGGAAATGTGCTGAATGCATTGGATGAAACCAGAGTACCCGGCGGATCTTCTGGAGGTTCAGCCGTAGCGGTACAGACAGGTTTAAGTATGGTGTCTTTGGGTAGCGATACCGGGGGTTCGGTTCGTCAGCCGGCAGATTTTTGCGGTATTGTTGGATTAAAACCTACCTATGGCCGTATCTCCCGTTACGGACTTATTGCTTATGCTTCTTCCTTTGACCAGATCGGAATTTTTGGAAAAAGTATTGAAGATGTAAGCCTTGTTTTAGAAGTGATCTCCGGCCCTGATGAATATGACAGCACCGTTTCACATAAACCTGCAGAGATTTTTTCTTTGGTAAAAAATGATCCGGATAAAAAATATCGGTTTGCCTATTTCAAAGAAACTTTAGAACATCCTTCACTTGATCCTGAAATTGCAATAGCTATAAAAAAATTAATTCTGCAATTGAAAGAGGAAGGACACATAGCAGAAGGATTAAGTTTTGAATATCTTGATTACATTGTTCCGGCTTATTATATTCTTACCACGGCTGAAGCTTCATCAAATCTTGCACGATACGATGGTGTGAGATATGGTTACCGGTCAAAACATCCAGCGGGTGATTTAACAGAGTTTTATAAACGCAACAGAAGTGAAGGATTTGGCAAAGAAGTAAAAAGAAGAATCATGCTGGGCACTTTTGTGTTAAGTACCGGTTATTATGATGCCTATTTTACAAAAGCACAAAAAGTAAGAAGGAAATTAGTAGAAAAAACAGAACTGGTATTCAACAGTTTCGATTTTATATTGATGCCCACCTCACCATCCGTAGCTTTTAAAATCGGAGAAAAAACAAATGATCCCATTGCTATGTATCTGGCTGATATTTATACCGTTTTTGCCAACCTTACCGGTATCCCGGGAATCTCATTACCATTGTTTAAACACAGTAATGGCATGCCGTTCGGACTTCAGCTCATGTCAAAAAGATTTGACGAGCTATCTTTGCTGCAGGCTTCGGATCAATTA
>DATDPZ010000159.1:0-3561 GCA_035292525.1 Chitinophagaceae bacterium | reverse complement strand
ACATAAACTGAAAGCTATAAAACCCTTATTGAGTGACCTGATTGATTCTGTGGAGCATTATCTTTCTAAAAATAACTTGCCTAAAGTGCAGTATAATATTGAAACAAAAAGTCTGCCTGCCGGTGATATTAAATTTCATCCCCTGCCCGGCGAGTTTGTTGAACTGTTAATGGGGGTAATCAAAGAAAAGAAAATAGAAGACAGGGTTATTATTCAGTCTTTTGATTACCGGTCATTGATTTACCTCCATGAAAAATATCCTGATATCAATACGGCTATGCTGATTGAAGATTCTGAAGTAAAAGATTTTGAAGGACAATTAAAAGCACTGGGCTTCACTCCAACTATTTACAGCCCCAATCATACCATGGTTGATGAGGGTTTGGTAAAACAATGTCATGAAAAAGGAATGAAGATCATCCCCTGGACAGTGAACGACAAAAAACGGATTAAACGATTAAAAAAATTTGGTGTGGATGGCATCATTACGGATTTCCCGGATTTGTTTAAAAACTGAGTTTGAAATTAAAAAAATTGATTCTCTTGAATTTTCAAAATACACTGGAATTTGCAAAACAACTGGATGAACAGGATCCGTTGAAACATTTCAGAAACAAATTTTTGATTCCCGAAGTGCAGGGGAATCAAAAAATATATTTTCTTGGTAACTCTCTCGGCCTTCAACCCAAAACGGTAAAAGCAGCACTCAGCAACATCCTGGATCAATGGGCCAGCCATGGGGTAGAAGGATTTGTGGCAGGCGACAATCCCTGGCTGAATTATCATGATCAGTTGACCGGGCCGTTGTCAAAAATTGTTGGTGCCTTACCAGGTGAAATTGTGGTCATGAACCAGCTAAGTGTGAATCTGCACCTGATGATGAAAAGTTTTTATCGTCCAGTCGGGAAAAAAAATAAAATTATTTGTGAAGCAAAAGCATTTCCCAGCGATCAGTATATGTTTGAAACACAAGTAAGAGATCATGGATTAAATCCTGATGAAATAATCGTAGAAGTAAAGCCACGGGAAGGTGAATACTCACTGAGAACGGAAGACATTGTTTCCACCATTCAACAGCACCAGGATACAGTTGCTATAGTTTTATTCAGCGGAATTAATTATTACACCGGCCAGTTATTCAACATAAAAAAAATTACTGAAACTGCTCAGGCCGTTGGCGCCAAATGTGGTTTTGACCTGGCGCATGCCGCTGGTAATATTCCCTTGTTATTACATGAATGGGATGTTGATTTTGCCTGCTGGTGCAGTTATAAATATCTCAATTCAGGCCCCGGCGCTGTGGGTGGCGTATTTATACATGAAAAATATCACCAGGATATTTCCATACCCCGCTTTGCAGGCTGGTGGGGATACGATAAAGCCACCCGTTTTAAAATGGAAAAAGGATTTAAACCTGTGCTGACGGCGGAAGGCTGGCAGCTGAGTACTCCCGCTATGTTGTTATATGCAGCACATAAAGCGGCGCTTGATTTATTTGAAGAAGCCGGCATGAAAAACCTTGATACAAAAAGAAAATTGCAGAACAATTACCTGCAGTTTATTATTGATGACATCAATGCAAGGCAAACAGAAAAAATTATGGAGGTCATCACCCCAGGAAATGAACAAGAGAGGGGTTGCCAGGTTTCTTTGCTGATGTTGAAAAGAGGAAAAGAAATTTTCAATGAATTAAATAAGAGGGAGGTGATGGCTGATTGGCGGGAACCGGCTGTCATCCGCATTGCACCGGTTCCTTTGTACAATACATTCGAAGAATTGTGGCAATTTGGAAATATAATTTCTTCAATCCTGAAGCAACCGCTTACTGCTTCCTGATTTCAGGAAATCTTAATTTCAACTTGCTGCCAGATTAGGATTAACAGTCATAAATTGCAAATTGCCAGCCCTTATATTTGTACCATGACCCGCCAGCTGCTTGTTGAACAGATTTTTAAAAAACAAACTTATCTCTGTGTTGGTTTAGATACCGATATTACAAAGATCCCTCAACATCTTTTAATTGAACCTGATCCCGTATTTACATTTAATAAAGCAATTATTGACGCTACAAAAGATCTTTGCGTCAGTTATAAAATAAATACAGCCTTTTATGAAGCATTGGGTACAAAAGGCTGGGAGGCCATGGAAAAAACAGTTCGGTATATCGGAGACAATCATTTTAAAATTGCCGATGCCAAGCGGGGTGACATCGGAAATACTTCGGTTCAATATGCGCAGGCATTTTTTAAAACATTACCCTTTGATGCCATTACCGTATCGCCATACATGGGCATGGACAGTGTAAAACCTTTTTTGGAATATGACGGTAAATGGGCCATTGTTCTGGGATTAACTTCTAATAATGGAGCTGCTGATTTTGAATTACAAAAAACGGGAGATCAGTTTCTTTATGAAAAAGTATTGCAAACAGTTTCTTCCTGGGGTTCGCCAGATAACCTGATGTTTGTAGTGGGAGCCACACAGGCAAATGAATTGACAAATATCCGGAAACTTATTCCTGATCATTTTTACCTGCTGCCTGGTGTGGGGGCGCAGGGAGGAAGCTTAAAGGAGGTTTCTCAAAAAGCAATGACTAAGGAATGTGGCATTTTAGTAAATGTGAGCCGGGCCATCATTTATGCTTCCGGCAAAGAAGATTTTGCTGAGGCAGCAGGAGCTATTGCTTTATCTTATCAGCAGGAAATGAAATCTTTTTTATAAGAATTTTTTTTAATTCCGAAGAAATCCTTCGGACAAAACAAACGTTTATGAAGAAAACACTTATTGTATTATTGACAACTATCATATTTTTTTACACAAATGCTCAGGAGGATAACAATGCTGTAAAGCCAAACTATTTGTTAGCCTCAAAATTTTCTCCGGCTAAGCTGGATAAAATGGTTTTCTCCACCAGTGTAGATCCTCACTGGTTAAAAAAGTCGAACAGGTTTTGGTACACTTATAAGACTACAGCCGGCAGGAATTGGTACATCGTGGACCCGGTGAAAGCTGAAAAGAAACTGCTTTTTGATAATGATAAGCTGGCTGCATTATTAACTGGTATTATTAAAGACCCGATAGACGGTCAGCACATGGAACTGGATAGTTTGCAATTCCTGGATAATGAAAATATGATCCGCTTCCAGGTAAAAAGCTCTGTTGATGTCATCATAAAAGATACAGCAGCAAAAAAAGGAGCCCTAACCAAAAAAGAAAAAAAGATTTTTTATTTTGAATACAACCTGGTCACAGGAGTAATTACCAACCTGACAGAATTTAAAAGACCCCTGAGAAGAGCAGCCTGGGCATCAGTAGCACCCGATAGTTCCATTGTTGTTTTTGGAAAAAATTACAACCTTTACTGGATGGACTTTGAGAATTACAAAAAAGCACAGCTCAATGAAAAAGATTCAACCATTTTAGAGCATGCCATCACCACAGACGGCGTTGAAAATTACAGTTATCATTCCAGGGGATTTGGTGAAACAAATGTAGATGAAGAAAAAAAGAAAAATGACCGGAGATCTGTTCAGGTACTCTGGTCTCCCGATGCAAAGAATT
>DATDPZ010000158.1:0-4869 GCA_035292525.1 Chitinophagaceae bacterium | reverse complement strand
AATGAAATACACCGGGCTAAGTCAACAAATACGAAAGAATAATTTCAATTCTTTTCTGTTACTTATTTCATTTCCGGCACTCCTGCTGGTAATGGTTTAAATTATAATCTATTTTGTTAATCAAAATGCTACTGCTGAATTCGAAGACTACAGGGCACCCGATCCCGGCCTCAGTTTTTTAAAAATTATTCCATTTGTTTTGGTTGCTGTTGGTATTTGGTTTTTGATAGCCTGGGCAGGGCACAGTGCATTCATCCGGATGGCTACAGGCGCCAAATCCTTAGAAAGAAAAGAAAATAAAAGAGTGTATAACCTGCTGGAGAACCTGTGTATCTACAAAGGAATGAAAATGCCGAAACTGAATATTATTGAAGATGATTCTTTAAATGCATTTGCCAGTGGTATTAATGAATCCAGTTATTCAATTTCATTATCAAGAGGAATTATTAATAAACTTAATGACGATGAACTGGAGGGAGTAATTGCCCATGAACTTTCTCATATCAGGAACAGGGATGTCCGGGTATTGGTTATCTCCATCATTTTTGTAGGTATCTTTTCTTTTTTGGCAGAGATTGCTTTTCGTAGCCTTCGTTTTGCAGGCCGGGGAAAAAAAGACAGTAAAGGAAGTGGCGCCATTATTTTAATAGCTATTCTTGTTACTTCTGTAGCCTACCTGATTTCCATGTTGCTTCGTTTTGGAATCAGCCGGAAAAGAGAATACCTGGCCGATGCCGGTGCCGCCGAAATGACGAAAAGGCCCAATGCCCTTGCCAGTGCTTTAAGAAAAATTTCTGCCGATCCGATGATTGAAGCAGTAGAAAGCCGCGATGTAGCACAACTTTTTATAGATAATCCGAAACCTTCTTCTCATAAATCTGCATCGTGGGATAATTTATTTGCCACTCATCCGCCCATTGAAAAGCGGATTGAATTACTGGAGCAGTTCAGCCCCCAGCTCCTCTGAATTTCCCCGAAGGGGAGTTTTTGCTAAACACAGACCCCTAACAACGAACATTTCTAATTTAGATGAGTCTTCGGATAAGCTGGCCATTGTGTATTGAAAAGCCTTCCCTTCGGAAGGGTTTGGGTGGGCTACTTCTTTCCTTCAATCATGGGTACAAAAGAAAAATGATCAAATACTTCTTGCCTTATGGAACCATTTTCCTGTTTGGTAATCCGCATCATTTGTTGTACTTCTCCACTGCCAACCGGAATCACCATCATACCTCCCGGACGCAGTTGCTCTATAAGTTTTACAGGGATCTCGGGAGCAGCAGCTGTTATGAGAATTTTATCAAAAGGAGCATAAGTTGGCAGTCCTTCATATCCATCACCATAAAAAAATTTTATATGACGGTATTTTTTCAGAAATGAAAAAGTTTTATTTGCATCAAACAATTTCTTTTGCCGTTCTATGGTAAAAACCTGTGCCCCTAACTCAGCCAGTACACAGGCCTGGTAAGCGCTGCCGGTACCCACTTCCAGAATTTTTTCAAATGGTTTTACTTCCAGCAACTGTGTTTGATAAGCTACGGTATAAGGTTGGGAAATGGTTTGTCCCTCTCCTATGGGGAAAGCCCTGTCTTCATAAGCTACTTCATCAAAAGCTGAATCAAGAAAAAAATGCCGGGCTATATTATTGATGGCGCCGAGTAGTTTTTCATTGGTGATTCCTTTTTTGCGAATGGCATCAACTAATTTTTTTCTGAGTCCCTTGTGACGGTAAGTGTCTTCTGTTGGTTTCATATGTGAAGTGCAAGATAAATTGCAAATCACAAACAACAAGTCGAAAAGGGAAATACTATAGAAGCGGGGCAATATTTCTTTCTGCTTTTCTTTCTGCAAAAAACACAGCAAAGAGAATTGTTATTAATACTACACTATATTCAATACCACCCAGCGACAGCCCAACCACAAACCAGCCATTTTGCCAATGAAGTGTGATGATACCGGTGACCAGGATGATGATCTCGCCGATACAAAATACTTTTATCATTAGCCGGAAAAACATCAGGGTGCCACCCAGCAGTTCAAAAAGAGTGACTGCCCAGGCAAGATAAAATCCAAACGGGAATCCTTTTGTTGATAAAAAATCACCAAAATCTGTAAGAGAATTATTATAAATTCTTGCTGCGGCATGCAATATAAAAACCAGCGCCAGTAACATACGCAGCGCTGCAATCGGCGCTGAAGGTTTAAGAAGATAGGATGGCTGCATTATTTAAGTTTTCTGTTTTTGGTAAAAAGAAAAATCAGAACTATTGGTAAACTGTCCTCACTTTTTATAAATATACATTAGTCTGTTTCTGTATTGAGGCAAGTGTATTAATTAATTTAATTTCATATCTGAAATGATGCGGTTAATTTTTTGTTGTAATGAAGCTGAGACTTCATCAAATAACCCGGCGCTGTTCAGTTTTTCATGTACACTGAAATAAAATTTTATTTTAGGCTCGGTGCCACTGGGCCGGGCACTTATTTTACTGCCATCAGCTAAAATAAATTGTAACACATTTGATTTTGGAAGGTCAATGACCCAGCTCTCGTCTGTAAAGAGATTCTTTCCCAGCTTTTGTTCATAATCCAACAACTGTACTACTTTGGAATCAGCAATGACAGAAGGAGGATTGTTTCTGTATGCTGACATCATCGTAGCAATCTGTTGCTGGCCGTCCATCCCTTTTTTTGTAACAGAGATCAGGGCCTCTTTATAAAATCCATATTGAACAAAAAGAGAGACCAGTTTCTCAAAAAGACTTCTTCCTTTTTCTTTTTCATAGGCAGCCATCTCGCATAACAGGGCTACGGCGCTTATTGCATCTTTGTCCCTGACCTTATCACCAATCATTAATCCATAGCTTTCTTCTCCGCCAATGATATAATTTTCTTTTCCTTCTTTTTCTTTCACCAGCTCTGCTATCCATTTGAAACCTGTAAGCACATTATAACAGGCAATATTATTTTGCCTGGCAATTTCATCAATCAGCCCGGTAGTAACTATAGTTTTGACCACCATATCATTTGTCTTTGCAATGCCTTTTGATTTCCTTGCTTCAATCATATAATTAAAAGCAAGTGCAGCAGTTTCATTTCCATTCAGCAGCACCCATTTTCCCCGGTGGTCTTTTACACCAATACCTACCCGGTCGCCATCAGGATCTGTACCCAGTAGTATATCGGCATCCAGTTCTTTGGCTTTTTTCAACCCGATACTCATCGCTTCGCTTTCTTCCGGGTTGGGATAAATCACAGTGGGGAAATCTCCGCTTACATTACTTTGTTCTTCTACCACATGCACATTGATAAAACCGAATTTTTTAAGCACCTGTGGTACCAGCATAATGCCTGCTCCATGAATAGGTGTATAAACAATTTTAAGATCCTTTTGTTTTTCTATTATCTCAGGGTACACACTTAAACCTTTCACCATTTCCAGGTACGCGGTATCTGTTTCTTTACCAATAAGGATAATGTTTTTTTCTCCACCGCTCCACTTTACCTCATCAACAGATTCAATTTTTTCCACTTCCATGATCACATTTTTATCATGTGGAGGTACCAGTTGTCCGCCATCATTCCAGTAAGCTTTGTACCCATTGTATTCTTTCGGGTTATGCGAAGCGGTGCAATTAACTCCTGCCTGGCATCCAAAATACCGGATAGCAAACGAAAGTTCCGGAGTGGGCCGTAAATCTTCAAACAAATAAACTTTAATACCATTCGCAGCAAAAACATTGGCCGTGGTTTCTGCAAAAAAACGGCTGTTATTTCTGCAATCATGAGCAATGGCCACACTCACATTACCGCCGGGATAAGTTTTGTTAAGATAATTTGCAAACCCCTGCGTGGACATTCCTATGGTGTATTTGTTTATCCGGTTGGTACCAACACCCATTATTCCGCGAAGACCCCCGGTTCCAAATTCAAGATTTTTGTAAAATGATTCGGCAAGTTCCTTTTCATTTTCCTCCATCATTTTCTGTACAGAAATTTTTGTATCCTCATCAAAATTTCCGTTTAGCCACGTATTTGCTTTTTCCAGGATCATTTCGTTCATATCAGTAATTTAGTTGTTAAATTTCAAAAATGGAAGGTATTAAATTTTATCTTTTAAAACGAAAAGCAGAAGGAAACGTATTTTTGTTTTATGGTTCCTGCTCCAGTGCAAAATTCAGCTTTTCTTGCAGCTTATCCTGAGCCTGGTGAAATGCATACTTCTGCTTTCCGGATGCTGATCATTTTTTTTTACTGTATAATTCTGAATTCAACATCTTTTTCCCAGGACAGCACCGTAGTTACTTCAGATGATATTTCAAAAAAGCTACAGGCTTCTCTTACTTCTGTTAACTCTTTCCCCAATAAAAAACGAATCCGTTTAGTTACGATTGGCAATATTGCTGGTTATAGTGCGGTGATGGCCGGCCTTTATTCCAGCTGGTATAAAGATTATCCGCAATCGGGCTTTCACACTTTCAATGATTCAAAAGAATGGTTGCAGGTGGATAAAGCAGGACATCTCTACAGTTCTTATATAGCAAGCCGTGGCAGCATGGAACTCTGGCGATGGACAGGCATTGAACGTAAAAAAAGAATATGGCTGGGTGGAATGAGCGGCGCTGTGTATTTAACGGTAATCGAAACCCTGGATGGCTTCAGTGAACAATGGGGATGGAGCTGGAGTGATTTTGCCTGCAATATTATTGGAAGCGGAACGCTGATTGCCCAGGAACTTGCATGGAATGATCAGCGAATCAAACTTAAGTTCTCTTTTCATAAAAAAAATTATGCTGATGCTCAATTGAATTCAAGAACAGATGAACTATTTGGTAAAAGTACCGGTACCAGGATGATTAAAGACTATAATGG
>DATDPZ010000157.1:0-3468 GCA_035292525.1 Chitinophagaceae bacterium | reverse complement strand
TGCTTCTGATAAATCAAAAGGTGCGCGATTAATTTCCGCAGTTGAAGCAACAATAAAAATAACAAACGCAATAAAAACCGGAAGATGACCTTTAAAAATCCACCAGCCATTTGCCTGTGAATTCACAATTTCAGAAATTTTCAAATCACCGGTCAGTATTACAATGGAAAGAATAGCAAACCCCGCAGAGAGTTCATAACTTACAATTTGTGCACCGCTGCGCATGGCACCAAGCAGGGAATATTTATTATTACTGGCCCAGCCTGCCATCAGGATGCCAATAACAGAAACCGATGATATGGCTGTGACAAATAATATTCCGATATTAATATCCCAGATCTGCAATCCTTTTGCAAACATGAGTGGCGCCATCACTACCATCGCAATGATCATCACTATGAACGGCGCCAGGTTAAATAAAAATTTGTCGGCGCTATTGGGTGTCATTCCTTCTTTTACCATTAGTTTCAACGTATCTGCCACCGTCTGAAACATACCCACCGGTCCTACACGGTTTGGTCCCAGCCGCAATTGCATCCATGCAGAAACTTTTCGCTCCATCATGATCAGTACCAGGCCCAGCATGGCAAATAAACCAATGATACATACACCCACGATTACAAATTCAATCAGCATAGCAAAAGTGGCATTGAATGTTTCATTCAGCCAGAGATGAATATTGTTTGCTATGTTTTCTAAACCCGGCATTGTATTTTTTATTTACCCAACTATAGAATAACTATTAAGCTACTGTTGCATCGTCCGATGGAACTCCTTCGGGGCACTCTTATACTTTTTGTTCGTTTCTAAGCTTCGTAACTTCAGTTTCAAATCTCTTTATTATTTAATCAACCCACCCCAAGTCATTTAAAATATAGTGATCACTAAATTCGCCCCTCCAGGGAGGGGATTTCTGAACTTCAAATCGTTAATCCATTCTGCAATTTTCAAGTTGACTCCAATTATTATTTTAATTTGCGATTGAAAATTAAACCTAAAATCTGCAATCGTCAATCTGCAATATTTGTTACCTGTCAATATCCGGTATCACCAGGTCTAATGTTCCCATTGTAGCTACCAGGTCACCAATTTTACCTCCTCTTGCCATATGATCCAGTGCACTCAGGTTACTGAATCCTGGTGAACGGAATTTAATTCTATAGGGAGTTGTACCTCCTTCAGAAACAATGTACACCCCAAATTCACCACGGGCTGTCTCCACTCTTGAATAATATTCTCCTTTAGGTAATTTCAAAACAGCTTTAGTTTTTGTTTGAATATCACCTTCAGGAATATTATCAATTAATTGTTCAATGATCGAAATGGATTGTCTCAGTTCTTTCATCCGCACCATATATCGTGCAAATGAATCGCCGGCAGTTTCAATGATCTCATCAAACTGAAGTTTATCATAAACTTCATAAGGAAATAGTTTCCGGACATCACACTGCACACCACTTCCCCGGGCAGAAGGACCGGTCATGCCAAAAGAAATGGCTTCTTCCTTTGAAATAAATCCAATACCCTTTGTCCTGTTTTGAAAGATGATATTATCTGTTACCAATTGATCGTATTCGTCAATTTTATTTTTAAAATGTGCAATAAAATCTTTTACACTTTTATAAAAGTTGGGATGAAGATCAGCCATAACCCCGCCGGGTACCATATAATTCATAGTAAGCCGGGTGCCGCATGTTTCTTCCATGATATCATTGATGAGCTCCCTTTCGCGGAAAGAAAGAAAAAACGGGGTAAGTGCTCCCACATCCATCGCCATAGCGCCCCACCACAAACAATGAGAAGCAATTCTGGTCAATTCATCCATTAACACTCTTATGACCTGTGCCCGTGGGGGTACTTCTACCTGCAATCCTTTTTCCACACACAAACAACATCCGTGATTATTCATGTGGGAGGAGAGATAATCCATCTTACTGGTAACATAAATAAACTGGCGGTAACTTAAACTCTCACACATTTTTTCAATAGAACGGTGAATGTATCCAAGATGGGGTTCCACTTTTTTGATGGTTTCTCCATTCAATGTAATAACAAGATGAAGCACTCCATGTGTAGCCGGATGCTGCGGGCCCACGTTGATCACCAGGTCGCCAAACCCATCGGGTTCGGCTGATTCAATTTGTTTTACTATTTCAGTTTCTCTAAACATTTTCAATCCTTCTTAAAGGATCAGTTTGGGGTTTAAAGTTTTATCATATTAATCGGGTCTTCAAAATCTTTTCTCATCGGATTTCGTCCTTCCCATCCATCTGGTAATATTAATAAACGCAGATCCGGGTGATTCAGAAAGTTCACTCCAAACATTTCATAAATTTCCCGCTCATGAAATTCTGCTGTTTTCCAGGTTTGCGATACCGTTTCTATCTCAGGATTATTTCTGTCTAATTGTACTTTTAACACCAGCGGCAGGCGATGCCCGGTGGAAGTTAGATGATAAACCATGGTCAGGTGTGTTTTAAAATCCACACAAGTCTGGCAAAAAAGATAATCGAAATTTAAAACCGGATCATGACGAAGAATATTTGTAGTGGCTGGCAAATTAGCTGCAGCAATATTCATATTCAACCATTCTCCGCTTTCACCAAAAGTGGCGGTTTGAAAAAATGCTGTCAGCTTTATTTTTAGTTCTTCGCTGGTCATTAAAAACGTTGTTCCGGTTTTGCTGTTTTTATCTGTTCACGGGTCATGCCACTTTTTATTTTTTCCTGTAAAGTGATTAAAGAATGTAGCAGAGCTTCCGGCCTTGGTGGACAGCCGGCGATATATACATCTACAGGTATCACATGATCGGCGCCTTTCACTACTGAATAAGTATTATAGAAAAATGGCCCACCGCTGGTAGCGCAGGCTCCCATGGCAATCACATATTTTGGATCCGCCATCTGATCATATAATCTTTTCAGAACCGGCGCCATTTTATTTACGATTGTTCCAGCTATAATTATTACATCAGCCTGCCGGGGTGTGGCTCTGGCTACTTCAAATCCAAAACGACTCCAGTCATATTTAGCGCCTGCAGTACTCATCATTTCTATGGCACAGCAACTGGTACCAAATACCAATGGCCAGAGTGAATTACTTCTTGCCCAGTTAATCACATCATCCAATTTACTTACCAACACCCCGCCACCCGGCGTGTGATGAACCTCTCCAGGAAATGCAAGTGCAGATGATGATTGAAAAGCCCCCCTGCCCACTCCGAAAGAGTCCGGAGTCCTTCGGACCGAAGGGAGGTTCTGAGAAGAGTCATTATATTTAGTTATATCTACATTCATTAAAAATTATAATTGTTATCATCAAATCAGTTGGCATAGTGTACATGCTAAAGTCCACTTCGGGGGATTTAGGGGGCTACTGCCATTTTAAAGCTCCTTTTTTATGGGCATATAAAAATCCCATGAACAATACAAAAAGAAAAATTACAATTTCAACTAAAGCAAACCATCC
>DATDPZ010000156.1:0-3451 GCA_035292525.1 Chitinophagaceae bacterium | reverse complement strand
TGGGTAATCATTTAATAGTATTTGATTACCACTCTTTATCGGGCAGTAGCGCAGTCCGGTAGCGCACTACGTTCGGGACGTAGGGGTCGCTGGTTCGAATCCAGTCTGCCCGACCAATACAGAGATTATCCCATCTGAATCGGGATTTACCCGATATATCAAAAAATCAACCCAATACTTTTTTCAACGATTTTTGCTTCATAACCTTGTTTTTGTGAATAAAAAACAACCGTTATCTTCGCCACTTAATGAACATTCTCATTAAGCAGGCACGGGTTATTGACCCCCACTCTCCTTTCAACGGACAGACTGTTGATATTTATATTGCAAACGGCATCATTAAACAAGTCGGGAAAAGTATAACCATTAAAGCTGATCAGGAAATAGTTGCTGATGGCTTATGTGTTTCTCCCGGATGGATGGATATGTTTTCCAGTTTTGCCGACCCCGGTTATGAATTCAAAGAATCAATTGAGACAGGTGTTGCCGCTGCGGCTGCAGGCGGTTTTACTGACGTTTTGGTTATTCCTAATACCCTGCCTGTTGTGGATAATAAAAGCCAGGTAGAATACATTACACAAAAGTCAAAGTCATTACCGGTTACCATTTACCCGATTGGGGCAGTAACAAAAAATACTGAGGGAAAAGAACTGGCGGAAATGTATGATATGAAAAACAGCGGTGCCCTTGCCTTTAGCGATGGCATTAATTGCATCCAGTCTTCCGGGTTACTGGTAAAAGCTTTGCAGTATGTAAAAGCCTTTAAAGGCCTGATTATTCAAATGCCGGATGATAAAAGTATCCATCCGCATGGATTGATGCATGAAGGCATTGTATCCACCAGGATTGGTTTACCGGGTAAACCTTCCATGGCGGAAGAGTTAATAGTTGCCAGGGACATTAAATTGGCAAGGTATGCTGAATCGAATCTTCATTTTACCGGGATCGCTTCAAAAAAATCTTTAGCTTATATTCAAAGAGGAAAAGAATCGGGCATCCACCTCAGTTGTTCAGTCACACCCTATCATTTATATTTTTGTGATGAAGACCTGAAAGATTATGATGCAAATTTAAAAGTGAATCCGCCCATCAGAACAGCGGCCGACCGTGAGGCTTTACGTAATGCAGTTGCAAATGGCCAGGTTGATTGTATTGCCACCCATCATTTGCCACATGAAAAAGACAGTAAAGAAACTGAATTTGAATATGCTAAAAACGGAATGATCGGTTTGGAAACAGCTTATGCTGTATTAAAAACTAGTTTACCCGAAATAGCTGAAGAAAAATGGATTGAACTTTTATCCATCAATCCAAGAAAGATCACCGGGCTTAAAATTATTGCTGTAAAAGAAAATGAAATAGCAAGTCTAACTTTATTTAACCCTAAGCAGGAATGGGTGTACGAGGAAAAAAATATCCGTTCAAAATCAAAAAACTCCCCGTTTATTGGGAAAAAGCTGACCGGAAAAGTATTGGGGATAATTAATAAAGACCAGTTATTTTTGAATTCTTAAAATAAATAACATGAAAAAAGAAAACCCGGCAGTCTTATATGGTTTAATTGGCGCAGCCATTCTTATTATAGTTGGACTGACTATGCAGATGTATATTGTTTCTGTTATGAAAAAAGCTATTGATAGCGGAGCGGCTATATCACCTATGAAATTTGTTGGTATTTCTGTTCTTTCTTTCCTGCTGATTGTTACTGTTTTTATTGTTTGTCTCATTAAAGCCATAAAAGATTACAGAAAAAACAATCCGGACTATACATATAAAAAACTGGTAGGCCAGGGTTTACTGGCCACCTTAATCATTGCGTTTGTCTCTACTGCCTTTTCATTATTATATTCAGAAGTAATTGACCCCGGCGCCAGGAATAAAACTATTGAACTGACCGTACAGGTATATGAAAATATAAATATGCCGGACGAGCAAAAAGAAAAAATGATAGATGCTATAAAAAACCAGGACCCGGTAAAGCAAACAGTGACCTCTCTTTCGCTTATCTTATTTTTTGGTTTGATTGTTTCTCTGATCAGCGCTTCTGTGCTGAATAAAAGCAATAAAACATTTCCTGACAATCCAAACAACCTTTCCTGATGGATCTCTCACTGGTCATACCACTTTATAATGAAGAAGAATCGCTCCCGGAATTAAGTGACTGGATAGACCGTGTGATGAAAGCCAATCATTTTTCATACGAAATTATTTACGTGGATGATGGCAGCACGGATCATTCATGGAACGTCATTGAAGAACTGAGACAAAAAAATCCAAACATTAAAGGAATAAAGTTTCAGCGCAACTATGGAAAGTCAGCGGGACTCAATGAAGGATTTCGTGCCGCAGCAGGTGAAGTAGTGATCACCATGGATGCCGATCTGCAGGACAATCCGGAAGAAATTCCGGAGTTAAGAAGAATGATCCTTGAAAACGGATATGATATAGTGAGCGGATGGAAAAAGAAAAGATATGATAATGCCCTTACAAAAAATCTTCCTTCTAAATTCTTTAATACAGTTACCAGGAAGGTTTCAGGCATAAAACTTCATGATTTCAATTGCGGGTTAAAAGCCTACCGGAATAAAGTAGTAAAAACTATTGAAGTATATGGAGAAATGCATCGTTATATCCCGGTCATAGCAAAATGGTCCGGGTTCAAAAAAATAGGTGAAAAAGTAGTGGAACACAGGGCCAGAAAATACGGTGTTTCAAAATTTGGTTGGGAAAGATTTGTGAATGGTTTCCTGGACCTGATCTCTATATCTTTTGTTGGCAGGTTTGCAAAAAGACCGATGCATTTTTTCGGACTTTTAGGAACTTTGTTTTTTCTTGTTGGCATTGGCATCACTGTCTCATTAGTCATTACAAAATTTATTGATCCGGTTTTTACATTAACCAATCGTCCTGGTTTTTATCTTGCCTTAACCACCATTATTATTGGTGTACAACTTTTCCTTGCCGGCTTTATCGGTGAATTAATTTCACGAAATGCACCGGGTAGAAATTTCTATCATATAGACAGGAAACTGGGCTTGTAATGAATAAGATCATCATCATAGGACCCGGTTATCCGCTTCGGGGTGGATTAGCTACGTTTAACCAGCGACTGGCAAAAGAATTCATCGAAAATGGTAATGATTGCTCAATCGTATCCTTTTCCCTGCAATATCCCAAAATATTTTTCCCGGGAAAAACACAATACAGCGATGAGCCAGCACCCGAAGGAATAAAAATCAGTTCTATTATTAATTCTATAAACCCCTTCAACTGGATAAAGATTGGCAAACAATTAAAAAAAGAAAAACCAGATTTAATAATTGTCAGGTTCTGGATCCCTTTTATGGGTCCGGCATTAGGCACCATGCTTCGGGAAGTTATTAAGAATAAACAGACGAAGATCATTTGCATTGCAGATAATATCATACCGCATGAACATCATCCCGGCGAC
>DATDPZ010000155.1:0-11662 GCA_035292525.1 Chitinophagaceae bacterium | reverse complement strand
AATTGTCTGTCACATTCAGGGAAACTGGTGAAAAGAAAGATCCTCTTTTTAATTACCTGAGAGATCAGCTGAAATTACTTTACAATATCACTGTAGTAAAAGTGGTGGCAGAAAAAGATGCAGACCTGGTATTTCTTACAGAAAAAATTTCTTCTGCAGGTAAACCAGCCTATAAACTGGAAGTAAGTTCAAAGGGCATCAGCATTATCAGCAATACTGAAGAAGGTGCTTTTTATGCGCTTCAGACATTACTACAACTATTTCCTACTGATCAAAGATCTTCCCGTATTATTCCCTATGTTGAAATTTTTGACTATGCCCGGTTTGATTACCGGGGCATGCACCTCGATGTTGCCCGTCATTTTTCACCTGTTAGTTTTGTTAAAAGATATATTGATTACCTCGCTTATCATAAGTTCAACTATTTCCACTGGCACTTAACGGAAGACCAGGGCTGGCGCATTGAAATAAAAAAATATCCAAAGCTTACGGAAACAGGCGCCTGGAGAAATGGAACCATTACCGGAAGATACCCCGGTCTTGGCAATGATAACATTAAACACGGTGGCTTTTATACACAGGAAGAAGTAAAGGAAATAGTGAAATACGCAGCCGATCGTTACATCACCGTTATTCCTGAAATAGAAATGCCGGGGCATAGCAGTGCAGCCATTGCCGCTTACCCTTTTTTAAGTTGTTTCCCGGAAGAACCTACAAAAATTCCGGCGACGATGATATCAAACAACAGCTCTCTTCAACAGGCAGGCGGGCAAAAAAAACTGGTACAGGAAACCTGGGGAATATTTGAAGATGTGTTTTGTGCCGGTAAAGAGGAAACTTTTAGTTTTTTACAGGATGTGATGGACGAAGTATTGACCTTGTTCCCTTCAAAATATATACATGTGGGAGGAGATGAATGCCCCAAAGAAAACTGGAAACGCTGCCCCAACTGCCAGGCCAGAATGAAGAAAATTAAATTGAAAGACGAACACGAATTACAAAGCTACTTCATTCAGCGGATGGAAAAATATCTGAATAAAAAAGGAAGAACTTTAATTGGCTGGGACGAAATACTGGAAGGAGGCCTGGCACCTAATGCCATCGTCATGAGCTGGCGTGGCGAAGAAGGCGGTATCGCCGCCGCTAAAGATAATCATCAGGTGATCATGACGCCGGGAAGTCATGTGTACCTGGACCATGCTCAAAGTGAAAATGAAGATTCCGTGACCATCGGCGGCTACACCTCAGTAGAAAAAATTTATGGTTACGAACCGATTCCAGCCGTTTTAAATGATCAACAGGCAAAACTTGTTCTTGGTGCACAGGGAAATGTATGGACCGAATACATGAAAACTCACCGCAAAGTTGAATACATGATCTTTCCACGTATGAGTGCATTGAGCGAAGTGCTTTGGAGTCCGAAAGAAAAAAGAGACTGGCCGGGTTTTGAAAAAAGATTAGTGCCCCATTTCAAAAGATATGATTTGTGGAAAGCGAATTACAGTAAAGCCTATTTTGATCTGAAAGCAACTGTTTTGCCAACAGAAAACTTTGATGGCGTTTTATGGAAGCTGGAAACAAAGCTGCCCCAGGCAGAAATTAAATATATCACTCATGCAGCCGGCAGACCTTATGAATTAAGATTTACAGAAGGAACAACTTATACAACCCCTATTGAAGTGAAATCCTCCCAGATTGTAGCAGCAATCAGCATGGTTAATGGGAAACCGGTAAGTAATCCTGTTCATCATACCATACTTTATAATAAAGCAACCGGCAAAAAAATAACTTTATTAAAAGAACCGGCAAAAAATTATCCTGGTGATGGCGCATTTACTTTGGTAAACGGGATACAAAATACCATGGGCCGGGTTCGATCAAAAGAATTCCTGGGTTTTAGTGGTACAGATTGTGAAGCATTGATAGACCTCGGAAGCGATCAGTTGTTTTCTTCTGTTACGGTTCATTCTTTCCGGCAGGCAGCCGCCTGGATCTTCCCGCCACAATCAATGGAAGTATTTGTGTCTGCCAACGGAGCAGAATTTATCAGTATGGGATTAACTAATGAATTTACCGAATCAAAAAATTTAACGGGAAAAGGCAGCATGACAGTTTCTTTTAAAACGGTTCCTGTGCGTTATGTAAAAGTGGTTATAAAAAACCGGGGAGTGATTCCTCCCGGTAATCCCGGAGAAGGCAATAAAACCTGGCTGTTTGTTGATGAGATAGAAGTGAATTAATTAAAAAAACCTTAATTCATACATTTATGCAAATACTTTGTAAACTTTATATTCCCGGTTCAATACGGTAATTTAGTGTCTCAAAATAAATTTTTCCCATGAACATGGTAGATTCATTTGAAAAAATTCTTGTCAAAGTATATCCCGATCTGAAACAAGGCTCCCTTGCTGTGGCAAAACAAATTGCTGATCTTATCAGGGAAAAACAAAGTAAAAAAGAAAAATGTGTATTAGGATTAGCTACCGGCTCTACTCCCAAAACCCTGTATACTGAACTGATCAGAATGTATAAAGAAGAAAAGCTGAGTTTTAAAAATGTTATCACTTTTAACCTGGATGAATATTACCCGATCAACAACAATGCACTGCAGAGTTACAACCGGTTTATGAAAGTCAACTTATTCAATCATGTGGACATTCATCCAAAAAATATTCACATTCCGAATGGAGAAATTAAAAAAGCGGATATTAAAGAGTATTGCCGGCAATTTGAAAAAAAGATCTTCGATGCCGGAGGTATTGATCTCCAGATCCTGGGTATTGGTAATAACGGCCATATCGGATTCAATGAACCAGGCTCGGGAATTTATTCAAAAACCAGGCTGATAACCCTGGATAATTCCACCAGGATTGCCAACGCATATGAGTTTGCCAATATTTCAGAAGTACCACGGCTGGCCATCACCATGGGTATCAGTACCATTCTGAAATCCAAAAAAATTATTTTAATGGGTTGGGGCAGCTCCAAAGCCGCTGTTATTAAACAGGCTGTTGAAAATGAAATTACAGAACATGTGCCCGCTTCTCTTTTACAAAATCATGATGATGTAACTTTCATAGTTGATGAATCTGCTGCTTCAGAGCTTACCAGGAAAAAATCACCCTGGCTAACCGGCGATTGCGAGTGGACTCCCCGGATGATTAAGAAAGCGGTAGTCAATATGGCCTTGAAATTAAAAAAGCCAATTCTTAGTTTAACCAATAGCGATTATAATGAATTTGGCTTAAGTGATCTGCTGGTAGAACAGGGAGACGCATACGAATTGAATCTACAGGTTTATTATTTGATGCGTGATTCCATCACCGGATGGCCCGCAGGTAAACCAAATGCTCACCTGCCTGAACACCCCGAACGATCAGACCCTTATCCAAAACGATGTGTTATCTTTTCTCCGCATCCCGACGATGACATCATCAGCATGGGTGGCACTTTTCAACGCCTGCACGACCAGGGTAATGAAGTACATGTAAGTTACCAAACCAGTGGTAATATTGCCGTCACTGATGAATTTGTAACCCGGTTTCTTGACTTTGCTGTTGGCTTTGAGGAAATAGCAGGTATTGATACCAGCAAGTCCGGGAAAATACTGGCAAATGCAAGAAGATTTATAGCTAATAAAAAGTCAAACCAGAGAGATAGCCCCGGTATCCGGGCCATAAAAGGATTAATAAGAAGATGCGAAGCCAAAGCCACCTGTCGTTATGTTGGACTAAGTGATGATAAAGTTCATTTCCTTGATCTGCCATTTTATGAAACAGGCAGTATTGAAAAAAAACCAATGGGTGAAAAAGATGTAAAGCTCACGATGGAATTTCTGCGAAAAATAAAACCCCATCAGGTATTTTGTGCCGCTGATTTTGCAGATCCCCATGGTACGCACATCATTTGTTTCAATGTTGTTATTGAAGCATTAAAAAGAATAAAGACAGCCGGCGATGAATGGATTAATGACTGCTGGCTATGGTTATATAAAGGAGCCTGGCAGGAATGGAATATTGAAGAAATAGAAATGGCAATCCCCATGAGTCCGGACCAGGTTTTGAAAAAACGATTTGGGATCTTCATTCACCAGTCTCAAAAAGATATGGTGCCCTTCCAGGGCAGTGACTCAAGAGAATTCTGGCAGCGGGCAGAAGAAAGAAATGCAACAACTGCCAACCTATATGCCGACCTGGGACTTACACACTATGCCGCCATGGAAGCATTTGTAAGATGGCATTATTGAGAGAAACGCCTGTTTTAAAAATTTTGTAAAAAGAAATGCATGCCGGTGTATAAATGAAAAATTTATTTCCCTGGCATTGTATTTATTTAAGGAATAAAAAGGAAGATGGAGTTGTTGATTAAGATATACTTTAGATAATCTGACTTCAGGATTCTTTTTTTCTCACCCAAAACTCTTCTTTCCATTCCGTATCACAAAAAGGTTCAGATGAAAGATGTTCGTAAACATAACTGAGTTGTTCTGCCGTCAATGTTTTTTCAACATAAGGAAATAGTTTTCTTTCTTCAAAACGAATATGGTTATTTAAAAATTCCGCCAGTATGACCAGGGTGGTTTTATCCGGTTCCCTTTCAAGAGAAATGACCATGTCCCGAATCTGTGTGTGTTCTTTGATCATTTGCAGTACCAGGGGTTGATCAGCAGGTAAAAACTTTGCCAATACTTTTTCTTCATCCTTAAAATGAGGTTTCATATGATTGGCCCAGAACCAGCGGGTAAAATTGCTCATTGTCTCCACAGGTGTGCCAATGGCTATACCCTGGTTTATTTTCCAAACAAATAAAAGTCCTTGGTGATGTTCACGACTTAATGGCGCCAGTTCATTACTCCGTTTGAGAGGTACTGTATTTTCCATTACATAAAATTAAACAGAAGATGATAACTAAACGGATGATGTTTATCTGGTAATGTCTGCTAATTGTCATTTTAAAATATATACAGAAGCTGGCTATATAATTAACAAAACTGTACCCTGGATTTTTTCTATTCACACTTGTTAATAATTAACTTTAGGAAGTAATTGAAT
This sequence comes from Chitinophagaceae bacterium, assembly GCA_035292525.1. Taxonomy (GTDB): domain Bacteria; phylum Bacteroidota; class Bacteroidia; order Chitinophagales; family Chitinophagaceae; genus VBAS01. Next base: position 6,611 of record DATDPZ010000155.1, on the reverse strand, counting down.
TAAGTCTTTATTTTAATAACGATTGAATAATCTTCTTGTAAAAAGATAATTGTTGTGAGTAAACCCGGTCTTGTTCCGGCATTATGAAAATTAAACCCTAACGAATTGACAGAAACGATCATCAACCTGGAAACCGTCAACCCTATCGAATTCTTTGGAGTTAATAACGGTAAACTCGACTTGCTGAAAAAAAAATTTCCCCTGCTTAAAATTCTTTCCCGGGGTACTCAACTCAAACTCAGTGGCTCAGCTGAACAGGTGAGTTCTGCCCGTGAAAAAATTGAACTCATTGTTCAGTATCTGGAAAGGAACGGGCATATGAGTGAAAATTATTTCGAGCAGGTACTCGGCGGCGACGATGCAGAAACTGTAGATAATTTTATTGACCGTCATCCAAATGATGTGTTAGTCTTTGGACCCAACGGAAAAACAGTTCGTGCCCGGACAGCCAACCAGAAACGACTGGTGCAGATGGCTGAAAAAAATGATATTGTATTTGCCATTGGCCCTGCCGGAACCGGTAAAACCTATACAGCCGTGGCCCTGGCCGTCAGAGCTTTAAAAAATAAAGCTGTCAAGAAAATTATTCTTACCCGCCCTGCTGTTGAAGCTGGTGAAAATCTTGGATTTCTTCCAGGCGACTTAAAAGAAAAAATTGACCCCTACCTGCGTCCATTGTATGATGCACTGGATGATATGATACCGGCCGAAAAGCTGGGCTATTATATGAGTACAAGAACTATAGAAATAGCTCCGCTGGCTTATATGCGTGGTCGTACTCTGGATAATGCTTTTATCATTCTTGATGAAGCACAGAACTCCACCGATCTGCAATTAAAAATGTTTTTAACCCGGATTGGTTCCAGTGCAAAAGCAATTATTACCGGAGACATTACCCAGGTAGATTTACCGAGAAACCAACGAAGTGGATTGCAAAAAGCTGCCCGCATCCTGAAAAATATTGAAGGTATTGCCCATATAGAACTGGATGAGGACGATGTGGTACGTCACCGGCTGGTGAAGCATATTCTCCGTGCTTATGATAAAGAAAGAAAGGAGGAAGAAAGCCAGGAAAATCCACAAAGACTATAATACATTCAAAGATTTATTACTTTGCAGGAATGAAAAAGTTAATTCAACTCAGTTCATTCCTGTTTTTATTTTTTTATGCCTGTAATAATGCAGACAAATCAAAGGAACTTTCTTCTGAAAATGACATTGATGCCGCAAGAAATTTTATCAGGGCTGCCCTGGATGGCGATTATGAAAATGGCAAAAAAATGATGGTCAGCGATTCCACCAACTTCCAGTATTTTGAAGAATATGAAAAATTGCATACAAAGATGGATGCAGCAGAAAAAAAGAAATACCAGGGTTCTTCTATTAATGTACATGCCATTACACCGGTGAATGATTCTGTTACCATCATCATTTATTCCAATTCATATAAAAATGATCATGACACCTTGAAGCTGATTAAAACTCATGGCCAGTGGCTGGTTGACCTGAAATATCTTTTCAATCATGATATGGATACCTTACAGTATCATTCAAATAAAACTGATTCATTAAAATGATAAAAACTATCCTGATTGTGGGACTGGGTGGTGGAGCGGGCAGCATACTTCGTTATTTATGCCAGAAATGGGTGTACCATTTTTATCCTTATCCTTTCCCATGGGGAACATTTACTGTAAACATAGCAGGATGTTTTCTGATCGGGATTTTTTATTCCATTGGCGAAAAAACCAGTGTACTTACACCCGAATGGCGCCTGTTACTGACCACCGGATTTTGCGGTGGTTTTACAACGTTTTCAGCATTTGCTTTTGAAAACATGACTTTATTAAAAAGCGGGGATATAAGTTATTTCACACTATATATTGTACTTACCGTTGTATTGTGTATTGGAGCTGTACTTGCAGGAACTACACTTATAAAACTTTTATAGTTATGGATCTTACTGGTCAATCAAAACTATTACGGGTTTTTGTTGGTGAAAGTGATCGGATCGGTCACGAGCATTTGTATGAAACAATATTGTTAGCCGCCCGTGAAAAGGGACTGGCCGGAGGCACCGTATTGAAAGGTATTATGTCTTACGGAGCCAGCAGCCGTATTCACCTTTCCCGGTTAATAGAGCTCTCAGAAGATCATCCCATTGTTATTGAAATTGTGGACCTGGCAGAAAAAATTGAATCCTTTATTCCAATCGTAAATGACCTGATTGAAAAAGGCGGCAAAGGAGGGTTGATTACAATGGAAAAAGTAGATGTGCTGTATTATAAACCCAAAATATAAAAAAAAAATCTGACTTCTTCATTCAAACAACAAACATGCTTACTGTTCTTCATCCCTGGCATGGTGCACATTTTGGCATTAATGCCCCCGAACTGGTCAATGCAATCATTGAAATTCCACAGGGAAGCCAGTCTAAATACGAAGTAGATAAAGAAACGGGTTTATTAAAACTCGACCGGGTTATTTACTCTTCCTTTCATTACCCGGTCAATTATGGATTCATACCCCAAACACTGGGACAGGATAATGACCCCCTGGATATCCTGGTGATCTGTTCACAATCCATACAATCGCTTTGCCTGGTGGAGGCAAAAGTAATCGGCAATATGCAAATGATAGACCAGGGACAAGTGGATGATAAGATCATTGCCGTGGCGGCAAAGGATCCTTCGGTGAATCACATAAATGCTGTGAATGAACTCCCCACACATTTTATAGCCGTACTGAAAAATTATTTTGAACAATACAAAGTACTTGAGAATAAAAAAGTGGAAATAGATAATTTCCAGGATAAAAAAACGGCGATGAAGATCATTACCGATGCCATTGCCTTTTATAAAGAAAATTTTAAGAAATAATTTTCCCGAAAAACGACTACCCATAATTCATGTCACCGGAACAAAAAAAAATACAAAATAAAATGACAACAGAAATTCTTTTGACTGTTCTACTGATCGGTCTGTCAGCCGGAATTTTAAGCGGTTTAGTAGGTGTGGGTGGTGGCATTATTATGGTACCCGCCCTTATTTTTTTTATGGGTTACACACAGCACCAGGCACAGGGCACTTCGCTGGGTGTACTTACTCTTCCGGTAGTGATTATTGCCTCTGTTTATTATTATCATCAGTGCCAGAAACTGGGTACCCCTATGGATCTGAGAGTTATTGGTTTGCTGGCTTTAGGTTTTGTGGCAGGTGGTTATTTTGGAAGTAAACTGGCCTTGTCACTAAATACCGAGATGCTGAAAAAAATATTTGCTGTCATCCTTTTTTATACAGCTATTAAATTGATGGGATGGGATGCTGTATTGATAAAATGGATAAAAGGAATTTTCACATGAAATATTTTATCCTCTCCGGGTTGATTTTAATTTTTCCCGTTTCAATGAAAGCACAAAACGCTTTGGCCCCGGTATTAAAAAATTATTTCCGTACACATCCTTTTGAAATCCGTTTCAGCAGTTTTATTACTTCCTTGCAGGAAGACCCCTGGTTTTCGACAGATTTAATTGAACGAAGAACTGATTCCAGTTTTTTCTTTATGTCGGGATCTTACAAAAATTTTAACCCCTTTCACTTTGAAACAAAAGAAGTGAGATTGATTATTGCAGAGGGGGAATTTGTTCACACAGATTCATTGCAAACGCTGGATACCATTATTTATATTCAACTGCTTGGAATCACGGATACATTGCTCTCCGGTCAACAATTGGTTAAAAAAGAATATACCCGGTTTCAAAAAAAATACGGAACTGCCTTTTGGATAAATAATAATTCCAAAAATGAAAACGGGGCAAAATTGGTCTGGGAGCTGACCAATTATTTTATTTATCCCTATTCTATTTCCCCCGTTACTGTAGCCTGGGGCCGTATCCAGGAAACAGCTCAATACGTTTTCACCATCACTATCAGGTGTACAGTGAAGCAAAATGTAGCTGAATTTATTTTACCACCTGATGGGTTATAGATAAAATTTTGTGTAATTTTTAAATACCAGCATCTTACCGGGTGAAAAAAGTTATTTTCAATTTGTGAATTCAGCAACAAAGAAGGATATCACCGATCAGCAATTGCTGGAAAATTTCTATAAAGACCACGACAACAAGTGGCTGGGAATTTTGCTGCAACGATATACGCTGTTGCTGCTGGGTGTTTGTATGAAGTATTTAAAAAATGAAGAACTGGCAAAAGACGGGGTGCAGCAAATATTTCTGAAAGTGATAACAGAACTGCATAAATACAAAGTTGATTATTTTAAAAGCTGGATCTATATGGTTGCCAAAAACCACTGCCTGATGCAACTGAGAGATAAAACAGGCAGGAATACCATTGAAGTTTCAGATAAAATTATTTCAAATGAAGAGATCACTGACAAAGAAAAATTACTGGAAAGCGAACGAACTTATGAAATGATGTCGCTGGCCCTGGCTGAACTAAACAGGGAGCAGCAGCAATGTGTAACTTTGTTTTATCTGCAGAAAAAGAGTTACCTGGAAATCAGTGAAACAACAGGGTTTTCAATGATGCAGGTAAAAAGCCATATCCAGAACGGGAAAAGAAACCTAAAATTATTAATTGAAAAAAAGCTAAACAATTCCTGATCATCCAGTAAACAGTAAATATTTTTAAAAACTGATGGACGAAAAATTTAAAGACATATTATCAGGTTTTTCATCTGAAATCGACCAGGAAATCCTTCTAAAATACCTGCAAGGCCAGCTCTCTGAAGAACAAAAGCATGAAGTTGAGAAAAAAATGCTTGCCAATGAATTTGATAATGACGCAATGGAAGGGTTGGCTGAAATAAAAAATAAAGAGCAACTGCCATTCCTGGTGGAAAATCTCAATCAGCAACTAAAAAGAAAGCTAAAATTAAAAAAACAAAGAAGAGAAAAACTCCGTTTTAAAGATCAGCCCTGGCTTTATGCAGCCATTGTTATTATACTTCTCCTTGTTGTATTAAGTTACTTTATTATACACAGGGTGATGCAGCAATCTTAAAGCTATTTATCAAAAAATACGTGTCCGGCTAATTGACGTTACTGCTCCATTCAAAAAATGAATCCATGTCTTTTTTAAATTGAATCAACGATGGCTTGTGGATATAATACATATGCCCCGATTCATAAAAGTAAAATTTAATATTCCTTCTTTGTTCCGGCCGCAGAAACATATGCTCAATATCATACTGTGCAGTAAAATAGGGTGTGGCAAAATCATAATAACCACAGCCCACATACACTTTCAGGTTTGGATTCTTTGCCATTGCATCTCTTAAACTTTCAGCTACATTAAGAAACTGGTTCTGCACATTACTGTAGTTCCATGGAGAGACAGATCCAAAAATATTATATCCCTTCATTTCTTTAAAATTTAACTCCTTTTGAAAATAATCATTGATAGAAGAAGTGAACGGGCCATCAATATTGGCAAAGGAAGGATCAAAACTGACTCTCTCGCCAATATCATCAAGGTCACGACCCGTAAACCTTGCATCCAGTCTTCCAATGGTAAGGCCATCAGTCCTTCTTAATTCCTTATAAAAAAAACTTTCCTCCACACGAAGATTGGCTTTGAGGCAATAATCTTTTGCCAGGCCGGTATAGTAACTCATTTTTTCTGCAATCTTATCTTTATCAGCATCACTTAACCAACCACCCTTTAGCAAAGCTGAAGCATATTCTCCCAAAGCAAATTCCTGACTTTCCTTTAATGCTTTTTTTAAATCTGACTGTAACGCAGGTGCCAGTTTTTTATGATACCAGGCAGCGGCTGTATAAGACGGAATATATAATGCCCTGGGCAGATCATTGCCAACATAATAATCATTACTGCCAAAATTGAGTACAGCAGAAATTAGAATGACTCCATTAATATAGATCCTGTACCTGTCCTGGAGAAATTTAGAAAGACCGGCAGCCCGGGTGGTACCATAACTTTCCCCGGCAAGAAATTTTGGCGAACCCCATCTTTCATACCTGGATAAAAAATGCCGGATAAAAGATCCTACAGAAGAAATATCTTCTACATAACCATGAAACTGTTTCGGATTTTCTCCCGGCGCTGCCTGGCTGAATCCGGTAGAAACAGGATCTATAAAAACCAGATCCGTTTTATCCAGCCAGCTATATTCATTATTGATATACTGGTAAGGGGGGGCGGTGGCTGTACCATCATCCAGCAATAAAACTCTTTTGGGACCCAGTCCTCCCATATGTAACCAAACAGAGGATGACCCCGGACCTCCATTGAAAGTAAAACAAAGGGGCCGCCTGGCTGCCTCCTCTCCATCTTTTTTATAATAAGTAAAAAATACTTTTGCAATCAGCTTACCCGTATCATTGTTCAGGTCAAGATATCCTGTATGGGCAGAGTAGTCAATTTTTTTACCACTAATCGTCACACTGTTTTTTGTAATGACGGTTTGTACACCTGCAGGTACCGGCTCTCTTTGAGCAAATGAAAATGTTGTAATAAAAATAAAAAGGGAAATGATTGATATCTTTTTCATGATGGCTGGCTTTATTTACCGGATAAATGTAAATATTATAATTGAATTCAGGTTCATCCAATCAGTCAGCGAAAAATTTT
>DATDPZ010000154.1:0-12151 GCA_035292525.1 Chitinophagaceae bacterium | reverse complement strand
AAACCAATTTCCCATTGATTGCGGGGTTTAGCAGGAATGAGGGAGGAGTCTTGTACGTCAAAACTAGATCCCACTTGTGCATTGCTGACAGAAGTTAGCAGGCAAATAATGCCGGCTAATAAAATATTTTTTTTTGTTGCCATAACGGAGCGTTAGTTTTTATGAGAATTTTCAAAGTATAATTATTTGCAAAAGTAGGACTTGAAGCTTAAAAACCAAATTTTTATATTAATTATTTACCCAGACCAGTGAATTTCGTTTTAAAAATCCAAATCATTTATTTCCCTTACATTAAAAGAACGATTCATACTATTTTATTGATGCGTATATTGCTTTTTTAAATTACATGATTTTGACTTCCGCGTTAATAGAAAATGAACTGAAAATATTTGAGAGTAGTTTCAGAGAAGCTGTGAAAAGCAATGTACCCATGCTTGACCGGATTATGCGTTATGTGGTAAAGCGAAAAGGGAAACAATTAAGACCCATGTTTGTCCTTCTTTCTGCAAAACTTTGTGGCGGTATTAATGAAAGCACCTACCGGGCTGCCTCACTTGTTGAACTATTACATACTGCCACACTGGTACATGATGATGTAGTGGATGATTCTTCCGAACGCAGGGGATTTTTTTCTGTGTATGCTTTATGGAAAACCAAAGCGTCGGTGCTTATTGGTGATTACCTGCTGGCCAAAGGGCTTTTATTATCCCTGGATAATCATGATCATGAAATACTCCATTATCTTTCTGATGCTGTAAGAAAAATGAGTGAGGGTGAACTCCTGCAACTTGAAAAAGCAAGGACATTAAATATCAAAGAAGAAGTTTATTATGAAATTATAAAAAATAAAACAGCCTCCTTACTGGCAGCTGCCTGTGCAGCTGGAGCCTGGTCTTCGCAGCATGACAAAACCATGGCCGAACAATTGAAGTTGTTTGGAGAAAATGCAGGAATGGCGTTCCAGATCAAAGATGATCTTTTTGATTATGCAAGTGATAAGATCGGTAAGCCGACCGGTAATGACATTAAAGAAAAAAAACTTACCCTCCCTTTAATCTATACTTTATCAAAATGCGATAAAGCCACTAAAAAAGAAATCACTTACATTATCAGGAATAAAAACACAGATACCAAAGAGGTGATGAAAGTAGCAGAGATCGTAACCCGGTCAGGCGGCATTCAATATGCCACAGATAAAATGAATGAGTTTTACATCAAGTCAAAAGAAATATTATACCGGTTTCCGGAAAATGAATACCGCAACGGACTGGAGCAACTGGTGAATTATGTAATAGCCAGAAAATATTGAAATGAAAAAATAATCCCGTGCTATAATAAAAAAATAAATGACAGAAAAAAGATGGAATATATTAACGCCTGACTATTCTGTAAGTGAAAAACTGCATCAATCCTTAAAAATTCATCCGGCTATCTGCCGCATTTTAGCACAAAGGGGGATCAAAGATTTTAATTCTTCAAAAACTTTTTTCCGCCCACAGTTATCGGACCTGCATGATCCCTGGCTGATGAAAGACATGGACAAAGCAGTAGAGCGGATTTTACGTGCTGTAAAAAATAAAGAAAGCATTCTTGTTTTTGGAGATTACGATGTGGATGGCACCACTGCTGTAGCCTGCATGTTTCTTTTTTTAAAAAAAATTCATCCCCATCTTGATTTTTATATTCCGCACCGGTACCGGGAAGGATACGGTGTAAGCAAAGCCGGTATTGATCATGCAAAAGAAAATGGATTTACTTTAATTATTTCATTAGACTGTGGAATAAAATCGGTTGATCTCATTGCCTATGCCAAAGAACTGGAAATTGATTTTATTGTTTGCGACCATCATTTACCCGACGATGAATTACCACCGGCAATTGCTATACTTAATCCTAAACAAAATAATTGTCCTTACCCCTGTAAAGAATTATGCGGATGCGGAGTTGGCTTCAAACTTATTTCGGCGCTGGCATCACAGTTTGGATTAAATGACGATGATGTGTTTGAAAACCTGGACCTGGTTGCTACAGCCATTGCGGCTGATATAGTTTCGATGACCGGTGAAAACCGCATCCTGGCTTATTATGGATTAAAAAAAGCAAATGAAACTCCTAACAACGGAATTAAAGCACTGTGTACGTTAAGTGGATTAAAAAAAGAACTGCATATCAACAACCTGGTTTTTATGATAGCCCCACGGGTAAATGCTGCAGGCAGAATGGATGATGCCAGGAAAGCTGTGCAGATGTTTATTGCTGAAACAGATTTTGAAGCCATGCAATATGCTGAATTATTACACAGTGATAACACGGACAGAAAAGAAACTGATAGTAACATTACAGAAGAAGCGCTGGCCCTTATCAAAGAAAACAAGGAATGGCTTTCCAGAAAATCTTCCGTAGTTTTTCAACCCCATTGGCACAAAGGGGTTGTTGGAATTGTTGCTTCCCGGCTCATAGAACATTATTACAGGCCCACTGTTGTGCTTACCCAATCCGGAGAATATGCAGCAGGTAGTGCCCGGAGCGTACCCGGTTTTAATTTATATGAAGCTATTCATGCCTGCCGTGAGCAACTGCTGGGCTACGGCGGCCACTTTGCAGCAGCGGGTTTAACACTGGAACTTGATAAAGTAGATTCCTTCCGGAATAAATTTGAAGAAGTAGTTTCCGCTACGATCAATCCCGAACATTTAATTCCGGAAATTGTCATTGACGCCGAAATTATTTTCCCGGATATTACCCAGCCGTTTTATAAAATACTTCAGCAAATGGAACCCTTCGGACCGGATAATCTTCGACCCGTTTTTATTGCCAGGAAAGTAGTGGATACCGGCTATACTAAAATTGTGAAAGAAGAACATATACGTTTTTCACTCAAACAAAATAATGCGGTATTTAATGGTATTGGATTTAATATGGCAGAAAAATTTCCATTGTTTCAACAAAAAAAACCGTTGGACATTGTCTTTACCATTGATGAGAACGAGTGGAACGGTGACATTTCACTTCAGTTAAAAGTGATAGATTTCCGTATAAATGAGCCATGAAAAAGTTCCTTCATTATATTTACAATTTTTTTTATGTATCTGTTTACTGGAATCCTCTCCTGGCCGTTTTTATTACCTGGCATGAAATAAAGAGAGGCTCCAGATATGGAATCAATACGATCAAACCGGGGCCACTGAAAGGGCTTACAATTGCAGATGGCGATATCAGTAAAAGCTCTCCTTACGAAGCTGTCAATTATTATATACTGGAAAACCTGCTTGAAAATTTCAGAAGATTATTTCCCAAAGAAAAAAACCTGACAGATGTTGGTTGTGGAAAAGGAAGGGTGATGGTAGCCGCCGCCTATTATGGTTTTACAAAAATTACCGGTGTTGATTTTGCAAAAGAGCTGTGTGAAGAAGCAGAAAAAAATATGCAGTTGACCAAAAAGAAATTTACTGCTATTGATTATAAAGTCATTTATGACAACGCATTAAACTATCCTCTTACAGCAGCCGATACTGTTTTTTTTCTTTTCAACCCCTTTAATAAGGAAATGCTGGAAAAGTTTACAAAAAAAGTGGTGCAATCAATAAACCAGTTTCCACGCACAGTTTATTTTCTTTATGCCAGCCCGAAGTATCTTGACGTATTACAAAAGTCAGGTTTCAACGAAGTGTACCACATTAAAAAAATGAAAATCCTGGAAGGAGTTATTGCTGTAAACCCGATTTCAACTTCTTAGCCGAATAAATACACTAATCATTAGTAGAAATAATTCTTTTATACATCCATTATACCGGATGGTTCATTTCTATTACAGCTGATCATTGACTTGGGTTCCAGAAAATTTTTAACCCGGGAATCCTCAAATCACAAAAAAAATGCGATCAAAATCACTAAAACACCAAGTCTTTAACCCAGCTGCTGAGCTTTTAAAAAACGTCATTCAACACCAGGCGCATTTTTTTCTTTTCAGCCACTACCCCATTCTTTAAAATTAACTGCTTAAAGCACATTAAATTATATGAGAATAAAGTAAGTAAAATAAGTCATCTCAATCTTTCAGATTCAGTATCATTCCCCTACCTTTGCGACCCCAAATCTGTTTTCGTCAGATTCTTTCCTGAAGTATCGGGACTGTCCAATGGGTAAACCGAATTATTAACATTCCCGCTGAAGTTTTTAGCGAATGCGGGATAAAAAACAAAAAGGGTAATGAACAATTATGAATTGATGGTGATTTTTACCCCTGTACTGAGCGACGAAGAATTTAAAGCCGCTCAGAAAAAGTATGCTTCCCTGGTTCAATCCGTAAAAGGTGAAGTAGTACATGAAAATGCATGGGGACTAAAATCACTGGCCTATCCCATTCAGAAAAAGACCACCGGTCTTTATTGGGTAATGGAATTTACAGCGCCATCTGACTTCAACGAAAAGTTGAAAATCCAATTGCTGCGTGATGAAGCAGTACTTCGTCACCTGGTCACTAAACTCGATAAATACGCCGTCGGGTATAATGCTAAAAAGAAAAGTGGTGTAAAAACAGGAACCGAAAAAACAGTGGAGGCTTAAATTATGGCAAAGGCAAATGAAATAAAATACCTGACCGCCATCAAAAGTGATAAAAGAATAAAAAAGTTTTGTCGCTTTAAAAAGTATGGCATCCGCTACATAGATTATAAAGATGTAGAGTTTTTGAAAAAATTTTTAAACGAACAAGGCAAGCTGCTTCCCCGCCGTCTTTCCGGTAATTCATTGAAGTACCAGCGTAAAGTCAGCGAAGCAGTAAAGAAAGCCAGGCAAATGGCACTATTGCCTTATGTAACTGATCTGTTAAAATAAGCTACCGGCTATGAGTTATGTGTCAGGGGAATTTTTCTCATTGCACAAAACCTTGCAGCCCGCAGTAAAAAATAATATCATGGAAATAATATTAATTCAAGATGTAGATAACCTGGGTGGAGCCAATGAACTTATAAAAGTAAAAAATGGTTATGCCCGCAATTATCTTATTCCCGGTAAACTGGCCGTAGAAGCCAGCCCTTCTAATATCAAACAGTTGGAAGAAAAATTGAAACAGCTGAAAAAGAAAGAAGATAAAATGCTGGCAGAGATCAGCAGTGTTATTTCAAAACTGACTGAATCTGCTTTAAAACTTACTGCAAAAACAGGAACCAGTGGTAGGATCTTCGGAAGTATTACTCCTTTGCAGATCAGCCGTGCTATCCGCGAACAGAAAGGTTATGAAATTGACCGCAAAAGGATTCATCTCACTGATGAAGTAAAAGAGATTGGAACTTATAAAGCACAGATTGATTTTGGAAATGGCAAAAGCACAGAAGTGGATTTTGAAGTAGTAGGTGAATAACTCTTAATAATAAATGTTTAAACCTCCCAAACAGGGAGGTTTTTTTAGTTTAAAATGAGGGCTAATAGCCTGATTCATAAAATAAAGACTTGAGAAAATCCACATCTGGAAATAAAAGGCAATTTTGTAATGATAAAACCGTTATTTTGCGTGGTATTCGGTGCTCTTTACAGTTTCACAAGTCCCTGAACGTTTCTCTTTAGGCTAATGTTCATTGGTTACTGTTTACTGTTGACACTTATTGTTTTTTAAAAATTTCTCAAAAAAATGAACATTTACGCAGGAAATCTTAGCTGGAACCTGAAAGATCAGGATCTGCAAAACCTTTTCGCAACGCATGGCGAAGTTACTTCAGCCAAAATTGTAACGGACAAATTCACTGGTCGCAGCAAAGGCTTTGGCTTTGTTGAAATGCCAAACGACGACCAGGCGAATGCAGCGATTACAGCATTAAACGGTACTGAACTTGATGGCCGTAGCATTGTTGTAAACGAAAGTCGTCCAAAACAAGAAGGCGGCGGTAGCGGCGGCTTCAAAAAACGCAGCTTTGGCGGCGGAGGCGGCGGTGGTGGCTTTAAAAAAGGCGGCTACAATAAAGGTAATGGCGGAAGCGGCAGCGGTGGCGGTGGCTATCGTGACCGTGGCGGTTACAACAGCGATTATTAATTCAAAAAAATATTCACTGCCTCTTTAAAGTCTGGTCTATTACTACCAGACTTTTTTTATATTCATAAAAAAACCAGTATGCTTCAGCTGTCACCGGTTATTGCCGGATGTATGAAATGGGGTTTATGGGGTGCTAAATTTTCCACTCCCCAATACCTGCAATTAATTGAAGATTGCCTGGCTAATTATATTTTTTCTTTTGATCATGCTGATATTTACGGAGATTATACTGTAGAAGTAGAATTTGGAAATGCGTTGAAACAAAAACCATTACTCCGGCAACAACTTCAACTGATTACCAAATGCGGTATCCGGAGATATACACCCAACAGGCCAGCTCATAAAATTAACTCTTACGACAGCAGTAAGGAACATATCATTCTTTCAGCAGAAACTTCATTAAAAAATTTTGGAACAGATTACCTGGATGTTTTACTCATTCACCGTCCTGATCCGCTGATGCACCCGCAGGAAATTGCAGCCGCTTTTTCTGCCTTAAAACAATCGGGAAAAGTTTTACACGTTGGTGTTTCCAATTTTACTCCTACACAAATGGAAATGATGGCCAATGTATTCCCGGTTGAATATAACCAACTGGAAATTTCTGTATTGGCACTGGAACCTTTTCATAATGGCACCCTGGATAAATGTATTCAACTGCAGATTAAACCCATGGCATGGGGACCCCTGGGTAGCGGAAAACTATTCCGGGATCCGGAGGATGAAAGAAATATCAGGATACTGTCTGTGGCAACTATCCTCGCTGAAAAATACAATGCATCAACAGAACAGATCTTACTTTCATTTTTATATAAACATCCATCCGGAATCATCCCGGTGATGGGCAGTACAAAAATTGAAAGATTAATAACCGCCAGGGATGCTGCTCAGATAAAAATTGAAAGAGAAGAATGGTTTATGCTTTGGCGGGCCAGTAAAGGACATGAAGTACCTTAATAAAAGAGTTATGATTTACGGGTTAAGAGTTACAGGTTAAGAGTTTCGGATTTTGAAAAAATACCAGTCTTGTAAATAATATTTATATGAGAAATTTAATATTGCTTTTTTTAAGTTTTGCATTTCTTTATTCCTGCAGCAATAAAGAAACTGCTGATAAAATATATTTCAATGCAAAAATCTGGACCGGTGATTCTGCACAACCCTGGGCCGAAGCCCTTGCTTTAAAAGGAAATAAAATAATTTTCACCGGTAAAGATTACCAGCCATTCAAAAACAATGCAACAGAATTAATTGACCTGGAAGGCAAACTCCTTGTACCGGGTTTTATTGATAATCATACCCATTTTCTAAGCGGGGGTTATAGCCTTTCTGCTGTGGACCTGCGTAAAGCCAGTTCACCGGAAGAATTTATTTCTATCTTAAAAGAATTTTGCCAAAAATATCCGGACGACCGCTGGATACTAGGTGGTGATTGGGATCATGAAGCATGGGGTGGCGAATTACCAACCCGGCAATGGATTGATTCAGTAACAGGGGAGCATCCGCTTTTTGTAAACCGTTATGATGGCCATATGGCGCTGGCAAATTCAAAAGCACTGAAACTTGCAGGTATTGAAAAAAACACAAAAGTTCCTGCAGGTGGCGAAATAAAAAAAGATAAAAATGGAGAAACCAGTGGTGTGTTAAAAGATGAAGCCATGAATCTTGTTTATAAAATTATTCCTGACCCAACAGAAAAAGAGCTGGATGAATATCTGCAGGCTGCTACCCAACATGCTTTTAAAAACGGAGTCACCCAGGTACATGATATGGGCAGTTATGGCGGATGGACAGACCTGTTTACTTATCGCCGTGCTCATGAAAATAAAAAACTGGATCTGCGTATTTATTCTTTTGTTGCCCTGAGTACCTGGAATAAACTGGATTCGTTCTGTAAAAAATCCGGTAAAGGCGATGAGATGCTTCGCTGGGGTGGGTTAAAAGGTTTTGTAGATGGATCATTAGGATCAACCACCGGTTGGTTTTATAAACCTTATCTCGATGATCCAACTACTTCGGGATTGTATGTAACAGATACCACCAAACTGCGTCAATGGGTTTTAGCGGCGGATGCTGCCGGCTTGCATGTTGCAGTACATGCCATTGGCGACAGGGCAAATGATTTTATCCTGAATGTATATGAAGAAGCAGAAAAGAGTATGCATACTGATCATCGTTTCCGTGTAGAACATGCACAGCATTTATCTCCTGCTGCTATTAAAAGAATTTCTTTATTAAACGTCATTCCTTCCATGCAGCCTTACCATACAATTGATGATGGAAGATGGGCCTACAAACGACTGGATGATGAACGCCTGAAAGGTACTTATGCTTTTAAAAGTTTACTGGATGACGCTGCCCGGCTTACTTTTGGTTCTGATTGGACGGTGGCTCCCTTATCCCCGGTTGAAGGCATCTATGCAGCCGTCACCCGGCGAACCCTGGATAATAAAAATCCTGATGGCTGGTATCTCGAACAAAAAATTTCTGTGGAACAGGCTTTGAAATGTTATACAGCCAATAATGCCTATGCCGGTTTCCAGGAAAATATACTGGGTGTATTAAAAAAAGGAATGTTGGCAGATTTTATTGTGCTTACCGAAAATCTGTTTGAAATTTCCGGGGAAAAAATAAAAGATGTAAAAGTGGCAAGAACTATTGTAAATGGAAAAGAAGTTTACAAAAGCCCTCTTTAGAGGGTTGGGGGCCTAATAACGAAACAAATATTTTCCCGGCAACATTTCAATTTCCAACCTGTTAGCTTCATAATATTCGCCATCCAGGTGAGCCTGTATAAGTTTTTGACTTGTAAATACAATTTTTTTTGTTCTGAAATATTTTATAAATGGAAGATGCAGGTGATTGCCTTTTTCAATTACCGGTAACCAGCGTAAGCGGAGAAAAGGATGAAGTTTATCCACCATCACCACATCCAGTAATCCATCGTCAATGGCAGATGCAGGCGCCACATGAAAACCACCACCGGCACGGTGGCCATTCATGACACTGATCATTAAATGGCTGCTCTCTCCACTATATTCTGCAGCGTTTACTTTATAATTTTCAGATCTGTAAAAAAATATTTTTCTTAATACTGCAGCCAGGAAAGAAGCTTTACCCGGTCTTTTATTTTTACCCATTAATGATTTTGCCACCGCTCCTTCAAATCCAATACCCACCCCGTTTATAAAGTATTTATTATTGCATCGTCCTGCATCAATTAGTTTTGCCGGAGCAGTTAGTGCAGTGTTTAAAATTTCCCCGAAACTTTTTGCGCCATATAACACCGCATGCACATCATTGCCGGTACCGCCATTAAAAATTGCCAGGGGTAATTTTATTTCAGGATAACGGTTGAAGAAATAATTCAGGGTGCCGTCGCCACCCACGATGATCACATCGGTGAATCCCTCAAAATTTTCCGGCCATTTTTCCTTAAACAAATGATGGGGGTTCTTTCTTTTTTCCAGTTCCCCGTTGATTTCTTCGGAAAGTGTGATGGCTCTGCCGGAACCGGCAAGCGGATTGCAAACTATTGCTATTTTTTTTTGATCTGACATACGTGGTCAAATAAAAAATTTAATAATCAATATTGAAAATAAGTAATAATGAGTTGAAGTTATAATTAACTTTAGTTAACTAAAAATTTTCAAAATGAAACGCCGGGAATTTATCCGTCATACTTCTTTCACTGCTGCGGGATTAACTTTTTTAAATTTTCCTGTATTTGGAAAAAAGGCACCCAGCAATAAAGTAGTGGTGGCTGTTATGGGTGTAAACGGACGTGGCGCTTACCTTGCTGAAAATTTTGCCACCCTTCCCAATGTGGAAGTGGCTTATCTCTGCGATGTGGAAGAAAAAGCAATTGCCCACGGTTTAAAACCCTTTGAAAAAGCAAACCGGAAACCCATCATTATAAAAGACATCCGGGAACTGGTTATGAAAAAAGATTTTGATGCCCTGATCATTGCTGCTCCCGATCACTGGCATGCCCCTGCCACGATTCTTGGCGTTACCAATGGAAAACATGTATTTGTAGAAAAACCATGTGGCCATAATCCATACGAAGGAGAATTATTGGTTGACTTAATGAATAAATATCCGAAGCAACTGATACAAATGGGAAACCAGCGTCGTTCTTTTCCCACAATCATGGAAGGAGTAAAAGAAGTAAGAGAAGGAATAATCGGTCACCCTTATTTTGCCAAATCATGGTATGCCAACAACCGGAAGTCAATTGGTATTGGAAAAAAAATCCCTGTTCCCCTGACGCTTGATTTTGATTTATGGCAGGGTCCTGCACCCCGGAGAGATTACAAAGACAACCTGGTGCATTATAACTGGCATTGGTTCTGGCATTGGGGCACAGCAGAAACATGTAATAATGCAACCCATGAACTGGATTGCAGCCGCTGGTTTCTTGGTGTGGATTTCCCTACGAAAGTCACTTCTTCCGGCGGCAGGTATGCTTTTAAAGATGATTGGGAAACTCCCGATACACAGGTTGCCGGTTTTGAATTTGCCGATGGCAAAGCCATTACCTGGGAAGGCCGAAGCTGCAATAATTTTCCGGTAGAAGGAAGCGGCCGTGGATTTATTATTTATGGTGACAGGGGGACGCTGATAAATGATAGCAATGCTGATTATAAAATTTTTGATGAAAAAAACAAACTGGTGAAAGAAGTAAAATCAAATGTAAAAGGCGATCCAACCAACCCGGTCAGCGCCAGTGGCAACCTGGAGCTTTACCATTTTAATAATTTTATAAATGCGATAAGAGGAGAAACTAAAATTAATTCCCCGATGGACGAAGGGCATAAAAGTATCTTACTATGCCATCTTGCAAATATTGCCCAACGCACCGGCCGTACATTACATTGCAACCCGGAGAATGGGCATATACTTAATGATACGGAAGCCATGAAGTTGTGGAAAAGAGAATATGAAAAGGGTTGGGAGCCGAAAATTTAATATGCTAATTTGCAAAAATGCAAATGATGTAAATCATTCTAGTTCCCCAATTTTAATACTCCTGAAACTCACTTCATTCCCATAATCCTGTAATAGAATATGCCCCTGATAGCCTGTCCAATATCCAGGCTACCGGTACCTTTGAGGCACCCGTAAATTTTATTAACATTACTCATCTCAAAATAAGATGTCATTGCAATATACATACGATGCAAAAGGAAATCCAACATGTGTATTTATACCAATAAACCAATGGGATAAAATTACTTCTGATTTAAAGAATAAGAAAATTACCCGCAAAAATAAAATCCTGAAAAGTATTGAAAGGGGAATGAAACAAGTGAACCAGATTGAAAAAGGCAAACTGAAATCAATCTCACTCAAAAAATTGCTGGATACTCTTTAAAATTGAAGCTACTCCCGAATTTTTAACTGAAGCTAAAAAACTGGCGAAGAAATACACGTCCCTGAAAAATGATATTGCTTTGCTGGCTGAAGGATTAATGAAAAATCCAATACAAGGAACTTCATTAGAAAAGAATACTTATAAAATCCGTTTAGCCATCAGTTCAAAGGGAAGAGGGAAAAGTGGCAGGGCAAGAGTGATTACCTGCGTTAAAATAATTGCTTATACTGTGTAACTGGTTTCCATCTATGATAAAGTTTGCAAAGTGATATTTCAGATAAAGAATTGAAAGAAAGAATCAGGAATCTGAATAATTGATTACAACCATTCTTAATTTAGTACCCTGATTTTAATACTTCGGAAACTTACTTCATTTCCATGATCCTGTAAAAGAATATGCCCTTGCTTTGCTTCGCCAAAATTTTTCCAGATTTTATATTTACTGATCTCCACTAAATCCCGGTAGGCTGGAGAACCTCTTTCATACTCCAGCACTTTTATTCCGTTAAGATAATGCTCCACATGATTATTGGGATAAACAATGATGCGGCCGGAATTCCAGTAACCCGGCTGCTTAATGAAGCGGGTAGTTTTTTCAGCTTTGATCAAATCATATAAGGAAGCCAGTGTCCGGTTTCCATTCCGTCCCATTTTTGCATCGGGGTGTAAACTGTCATCCAGCAACTGGTATTCCAATCCAATGGCGCTGCCCGAATTATTTTCATTCAGCGTTACAAAATACTTCA
>DATDPZ010000153.1:0-2364 GCA_035292525.1 Chitinophagaceae bacterium | reverse complement strand
TAATAGCTTGTTGTATTTTATTTCTTGTCGCATTTTCTATTCTTGTTTTCAAAAATATATCAATACGCAGGGGGTGCTGTCCTTTGTCAGTGTTTATCACCAGTCGTTCATACAAATCGTCGTTGACTGTGAGTTGATCATCCATATTCTCTTTTTTACTCATCCTGCTTGATTTTAAACAAAGATAACAGATGTAATCACCCGTCGTTAAATTTGCAGTCAGTATGAATAAACAGCAAGTCATATTCAGGGATTTGGGAAAGATGGATTATAAAGTAGCATGGGAGTACCAGGAATCATTACTGAAGGAGAATACCAGGAAAAAGTCTTTAGTCTTTAGTCAGGAGCCAGGTGATAATGACCGAAATCTCACAACTCATGACTCACCACTCACAACAACCCACTACCTTTTGTTTGTTGAACATCCGCCAGTTTATACTTTAGGGAAAAGCGGTAATCAGCAACATGTTTTGTTAGGTGAAAAAGAATTAGAAGAAAAAGGGATTCAGTTTTTTAAAACCAACAGGGGAGGAGACATCACTTTTCATGGCGAGCAGCAAATAGTAGGTTATCCGATACTTGACCTGGAAAAATTTTATACCGATATAGGAAGGTATCTGCGGGAATTGGAGGAAGTGATCATTCTTACTTTGGCTGACTATGGTTTGAAAGGTGAAAGATCGGCAGGTGAAACAGGAGTGTGGCTCGATCCGACTATTCCAGGCAAAGAAAGAAAAATATGTGCCCTGGGTGTACGTACCAGCCGGTGGATTACCATGCATGGCTTTGCATTTAATGTAAATACAGATCTCTCTTTTTTCAATCATATCATTCCCTGTGGCATCCAGAACAAACAGGTAACTTCTCTTAAAAAAGAATTAGGAAGAAAAGTTTCTTTTGAGGAAGCAAAAGAAAAAGTGAAAGAGAATTTTGAAAAAGTGTTTAATGCAGAGTTGGTGAATTCTGTATATTGAGAAATCAGAAATCCTTTGGTATAAAAAAGCGGTTCTTCTCTACCATCTTCCCGTTTTCATACAATTCAGATTTAAACCAACCCGAATGGTAAAAATTAGACTTATCCAGGATCAGCAGTGATTCACTGATCGTTTTTAATTCGAACAGGAAGGAATCGTCATCTTCAAAAAATTTAATACTGTATTTTTTATCTTTAAAATCATTTAAAGAAATCTGAACCAAGCCTTCTCTTGTCGTAACAATCCTGTAAACTGGAATATTGAATTCAGGCTTACTATTTAATTTAATAACCCTGTCTATTTTCCTGGAAATGGAATCTGGTAAACGATCCATTCTGCTATTCCTGTAATTTTTAAGAATCAGGATTTCTTCTTCAGTCAAAGCCGGATCTGAAGCCTTTGGATGTTCAATTTTTTCCAGCAATTTTAAAACAACACTATCCAGTTTGGCTTCCTGAATTACTTTTTCATTAATTGCTTTTACCTGCTGGCTGTCAGTAAGCGGTTTTTTGGATTTTGTAAAAATAAAATTACTGCCATCTACCAGGATGTATAGGCGGTAAAACATCTGGTCATGCGGGGCCCTCGTATCCAGGTAGCCGTTTTGCCTGTTCATGGGATCGGGAACAGTCACGATACTTTTAAAGTTGTTTAAACTATCTGGTGAACGTTGAACGCTGATCTGCCTGGTTAATTTAAATTTATTGTTCCAACTGATTACAATCCGGTTATTCCCTTTATTGACTACAGAAAAATCAGGAAGAGAATCCTGAGCAGGGCTGAGAGTAGCAATAAAGATGAAAAAGGACAGAAAGGTTTTTCTCATGGATATAGAACGAAAAAATGCTATAATTCTTTTGTTTAACCGGACAAAGATAAGGATGCAAAGAGAGAAAGTTTAAAAGATTAACGTTCCCTTTGGCAAGGATTGATTTCCCTGTAATCCACCACTGTGAATGATTAATATTTTGCTGTTTTCAGGAAAATAGTCTTTTTGTAAAAGATCATAAATAGCAAAAATTAATTTTCCTGTATAAACAAAATCAGCAGGGATGTATGTTTTTTTATAAAAATCGTTCATAAATACCAACAGGTTGTTTGTGTATTTTGCGTAGCCACCAAAATGATAATCATTGAAAATCCGGGTATTTTTTTGTTCTGCAATTTTCTCCAGACCTTTTAACACTGGGATGCCAATCAGTTGCTGCTTATTACCGGTTGATTTTAATATTCCATTGAACATAGTGGCTGTACCAATTGCACAGGCAATATGAGTAAAAGTCGTTTTGTTCACCAGGTTTAATATTTCTCCGGCTCCTTTTTCACCAAGGGGGCCGGCACCTCCTTCGGGAATGATATAATATCCGGGAAAAGCTGCTTTCAGTTCCTG
>DATDPZ010000152.1:0-2196 GCA_035292525.1 Chitinophagaceae bacterium | reverse complement strand
GATCTGAAACAAAACCTGGAAAAAATAAATCATCATGGAAAACGGGCTGGTGATATAGTGAAGGGAATGTTACAGCACAGCCGCAGCAGCAGTGGTACCAAAGAACCAATTGATATTAATAAACTGGCTGATGAATACCTGCGGTTAGCTTATCATGGCCTGCGGGCAAAAGACAAATCATTCAATGCAACCATGAAAACAGATTTTGATTCAACCATTGGCAACATCAATATCATACCACAGGATATAGGAAGAGTAATACTTAATTTAATCACGAATGCATTTTATGCTGTAACCGAAAAGAAAAAAATGCAACCTGAAAATTACGAACCAACAGTTACGGTCAGTACCAAGGCCGTAAAGTCTCTTCAAACGGGTGGAGATTTAGGGGTTGAAATCAGCGTAAAAGATAATGGCAATGGCATCCCTCAAAAAGTATTGGAAAAAATATTTCAACCCTTTTTTACAACAAAACCAACAGGGCAGGGAACAGGATTAGGACTATCATTAAGTTATGATATTGTAAAAGCGCATGGCGGAGAGTTGAAAGTGGAAACGAAGGAAGGGGAAGGCTCGGAATTTATTATTCATTTACCAATTGCTTAAAACAACCAAATGAAAATATTGAAAATATGTTTGCTCGTTTTATTACCGCTGTTTTCAAAAGCTCAGGTAAATCCCCTTTTTATCGAGCCTACAAAAAAACAAGCCGACAGTTTACAAATTGAGCTAAAAAAAGAAATAAATGATACGCTGCGAATGGCGGCCTACCGGGAGCTTGCACTTTATTATTTAGATATAAATTCCGACAGCGCCATATATTTTATAGAAAAAGATTTACCCCTTGCAAAGAAATTGCAATTAAAATTATGGGAAGCCGATGCCCTTGATTTACTTGCAATCATTTCCGGTAACCAGGGTAATTATGTCAAGTCACTCAAGTCTTATAATGCAGCACTGCAAATCGTGCAAAGCAGGGAGTCTGAAAAAAATATCTGGAATATTTCAAAATTCACTCATAGCAATTTGCCAGAATATGCCAGGTTAAGCATGTTGGCAACTATTCAGAGTGATGCTGCCAATTTATACGCAAGCACCGGGAGTTATGACAAACAGCTAAAAACTATCCAGGATTGTTTTATAACCACATCCAGGATAAATGACAATACGCTTTTTTCCCAGGCATACAGGGGGTTAGGCGGAGTATATTTAAGGGAAAATCAATTGGATTCTGCATTGTTTTATTTTAAAAAATCACTTACCTATTCCGATCTGTCCGGGTATAAGAAATACAAGAGTGCTACTTATAATAGTACGGGTGACATCTATTTAATGAAAATGCTGCCCGAGCTGGCATTGGAAAGTTATATGAATGCATTGCAGTCAGGTAAAGAACAAAATAATTTCTCCAGTCTGGGAGAAACTTACATTGCCCTAGCTAATTATTATAATAATATTCATAAAAATGATTCAGCACTCTATTATGCTAAATCGGGTCTTGCCACTAACCAAAATGCCGGACGTATACTCAGCCTTATTAAATCTTATAATGCCCTGGCAACTATCTATAAGAGCCAAAGTAAACCAGACAGTGCTTTTTTATATCTGCAGCTTGCTACAGCTGCTAAAGACTCTTTAATGAGCCTGGAAAAAATTAAGCAAATACAGAATATAGGCTTTGATGAACAACTTCGTTTGCAGGAACTGGAGAAAGAAAAGATTCAGACAAAAACGAAGATCAGGACTTACACTTTATTGGCTGGTCTGGGAATATTTTTACTGGTTGCTTTGCTGCTATATCGCAATAATCGCCAAAAGCAAAAAGCAAATGCAGTTTTAGAAAAAACTTTGTCAAATTTAAAATCCACCCAATCCCAACTCATCCAATCCGAAAAAATGGCTTCACTTGGCGGACTCACTGCCGGCATTGCCCATGAAATTCAAAACCCTCTGAACTTTGTCAATAATTTTTCAGAAGTAAATAAAGAATTGCTGTTGGAAATGAAAGATGAAATTGAAAAAGGAAATATGGATGAAGTAAAGTCAATTGCAAATGATGTAATAGATAACCAGGAAAAAATAAACCATCATGGTAAAAGGGCAGATGCCATAGTAAAAGGTATGCTGCAGCACAGCCGAAGCAGTAGTGGAGTAAAAGAACCAACAAACATCAATGCATTGGCCGATGAATATTTA
>DATDPZ010000151.1:0-3734 GCA_035292525.1 Chitinophagaceae bacterium | reverse complement strand
AGTTCCAGTTCGGCTTTTTCCCTGGCATGTGATTCGTCTGTTAACCGGTTTATTTTTTTTTGATTGCGGAAATTTTTATAAACAAAGAAGGAAAGTAAACCAAGCAGACCCAGTCCAATCCAATAAAAATATTTTTGTTTTTGCTGGGCTTCCAGTTTTACCTGCGTGACAAGTTGTTTTTGTTTGAGGGAATCTTCTTTTTTATTAAATGCATATTGCATTTGTGAGTTCTCCATTTTCGCTGTATTCTCTGAGCTTGCAATACTATCCCTGTATATAACATACTGCTTAAAGTTTGAAAGTGCTTTACTGTAATTTCCCTGAAGACTGTCCAGTTGGTAAAGGCTTAAAAAACTTCCTACTATTTCAACTCTATTTTTTGTTTCTAAATTTAGCCGGTTGCCAGTCTCCAGATAATATCTGGCTTTGGAAAAATTACCCAATCCCATATATATTTCACCGAGAATATTATAATTAGCTGCCCGGTCATATTCATTTTGCGGACTTGTTTCATAAAAATCCATGCCGGATAAACATTTTTTTTCTGCCAGCAACAATTTTTCTTTTGCTGCCGTAAAATTGTTTTTTTCTAACTCGATCTTGCTTTGAGTCAGATAAAATCTTGCCTGGAGAAAATTTGAAAAAGCTATATCAAATTTTTCATTCAAATTTTCCAGGATTGATAAAGCGGATAAGACATACTGTGTTGCCAGAGAATCGTTCCCTTCTGCTAAATGTAACCTTCCCAACATACCCATCACTACGGCTGTTTCCCGGTCTTTATTGGTTTCTTTTAATAAAGCAAGACTGTGGGAATAATACCGGATCGCTTCATTTATATTCCCATAGGACATATAATTATAGCCAAGTCGCCTGTATGTCCTGGCAATAGCATACCTGTCGCCGGCTTTTTCATTTAGTTCCAAAGCCTTTAAACTATTTTTAATTCCTTCAGGAAAATTATTTTCTATAATATAGGACCTGGAAATATCAAGATAAACGTCGGCAATACTGCTATCTCCGGTTTCTTCACGGATTTTAATAGCTGCATAATAATTTTTCCGAGCTTCAGGTAACTTGTTATGATCCCTGTAAAGTGTGCCTAACCAATGATAAGCCAATGCCTCTCCTTTTCTGAATTTTAAATCCTGTGAAAGAGTTAATGACTCTTCTGCATACTGAATTGATGAAGTATAGTCCTTATTGGTATTATAAGCACGGCTAAGTTTCAGTTGCTCAACTATCTTACTGGTATCATTTTTACTGTTTGATAAAATAAGTTTAAGACTATCAATTTGTTTTTTTTGGGCATGGGTAAATCCGGAATAGAAAAACGTTATGAGAGCAAGGCTTAAATGCAGTATGAACCTGTATGATAAACTTTGATTAAACATGGCGTCGCAGAAGTAAGTAAATTATATATCGAAACGGAAACATTGCCCACCTTTTGATAACTGATACCTTTCATGAATAACTGCAGCCTGTGGCAGATAAGTGATGAAATTGAAATGAAATCAGGCCACTACAAATCTATACCCAATTCCTTTAATAGTAATGATCTCTACGGAATCATCCTCTCTGTCCGTCCGGGGTCTTGCCCATAACAATTTACAACATTAAACATAATCCGGGCAGACCCCGGGATAGAAAGAATGAATAAAATAACTCCAGGTTTTTTCCATTCCTCCAAACTATCCGAAATCCCGATAGCCGTCGGATCAACGATTTACTTTCTTTAATTGCTTTTTACCATAAGGATGTTCATCCTCCTGCACAGTTCTGAAAACCTCAGAAGTCTTATAGATGTGATATTTTTTGGCAGCGGAAGATTTTTTTTTCTGTGAGCCAACTATGCCCACATCATCCAATTTGTAGTATTTCTTTTTACCTGCCATGTAGATAATTTTTGTAGTACGAATTTACCAAATTTCCTGCAGCTTCTGTAAAAATGCCCATTCTTTCTTTTCCGTATATCACCCTTGCTCCAAGTGTTTCAATATAATGATTAACCAGCTTAGTCTTTGCAGTAAATGCCACGCAGCCATCAAAACCAAGATCAAAACTTGTTTTACAGGCAAAAGCAACTAAGTTACCTGCAACTCCGGCAAATTGTTTTTTGCTTCCATAATTATGCGGTGCATTTTCCACCAGGTGCATCTCCACATAATTATCCATCGGCTCTATGCTGATAAGCCCCTGTATAATTTCACTTTCTTCAATATTTAATTTAAAAACTCTGTGACCAGCCTGGTTATATTCAAGTTTCCAGTTGAAAAACCATCCATTCTTCTTCGTAGTTATTTTTAAATCTTTATGAGAAAGAAGTAATACTTCAGTGGCAACGTTTCTGCCTGTACGAACTTCTTCGATGCTTTTAGTAATCTTATCAATATAGAATCCTGAACGATGTGACATTAGAAATCAAATTTAATACAATCCTCTGCTGCTTTATAAAGACTGTTGCACGGTGCCCAATAGAAATCCTATTGCCCAAAGGCTGCCGGACAGAAGCGGTTACCCCGGTGAAGCATTTCGACAAGCTCAGTGTGACAGCCTGTGCGTAGCTTTGTACCGGAGTAAAAGCGAATGGCCGGAACTGCTGATGATATTTGTACTGAAGTACACAGCCCCCACCTTCGCTACCATCTTTCATCATTATTTGTTCATCACTATTAGCTTCGGTGGGCAAGCCAAAAACCTCACTCAATAAATTTACAACTTCCTAATACAAACACTCGTTCTAATTGTGGATTAATGTGGGAAACAGTCTACAGTACAGGTAGGTTAAAAGACCTATTTGCTTTATCTTTGAACCTGTTGCTTGCCCCAATAGAAGTTACCAATTACATAATTTTTTAGATCGCTTCTCCGCCGCTGCGGATGGTGATGACGTTCTGGACTCTGCTGCGGCGGAATCGCGATGACGTAAAGAATAAAACAACAATGGCAAGCAACAAAGGACTGTACGACCCCCGTTTTGAGCATGATGCATGTGGTATTGGCTTTGTGGCCAGCATCAAAGGCAATAAATCTCATCAGAATATTTCGGATGCCCTTACTGTACTGGAAAATATGGAGCACCGCGGCGCCTGTGGCTGCGAAGCCAATACCGGTGACGGCGCCGGCATCATGATACAGATGCCACACGAATTTTTCTTTGACGAATGCATCAGGTTCGGTGTGCATCTCCCTTCTTTTGGCAAATATGCTGTGGGTGTTTTATTTTTTCCAAAAGAAATCCGTTTGCGTGAAGAGTGCCGCGATATTTTTAACCGCAGTGCAGAAAAACTGGGCCTGGAAATTCTTTGCTACCGCAAAGTGCCGGTGAATCCTGAAGGCATCGGCCCTACTGCCTTAAGTGTGGAACCGGAAATGGAACAGGTTTTTATTGCCAGTCCCGACCATCTGAAAAACCCCGATGAGTTTGAAAGGAAATTATTTATCCTGAGAAAATATGCTACGCATACCATACTGAACACGGTAAAAAAAGATTCGATCGGTTTTTATATCGCTTCACTTTCTTATAAAACGATTGTGTACAAAGGGCAATTAACCAGTTTGCAGCTCCGACATTATTTCCCCGACCTGGAAAATAAAAGAGTGGTAAGTGCATTCGGACTGGTGCACAGCCGTTTTGCTACCAATACTTTTCCCAGCTGGAGATTGGCGCAACCCTTCCGTTATATTGCTCACAACGGAGAAATCAATACCCTGCAGGGAAACCTGAACTGGCT
>DATDPZ010000150.1:0-25421 GCA_035292525.1 Chitinophagaceae bacterium | reverse complement strand
TTTGGTTCTTGGAATTTTTCCTTACAATAACTTTTCCAATTGGCGCCAGAGATTTTCGGCTACTATAATATGCCCTTCAGCGGTTGGATGAATGCCATCTTCCTGGTTCAGGTGCGGTTCACCACCAACAGCTTCTAAAAGAAAGGGAACAAGAGTCATTTCATTTTTGACGGCGAGTTCAGTATAAATATTCCGAAACTCAGTAGTATAAGTTTGCCCCATGTTTGGCGGGATCTCCATACCCGCAAAAACCAATTTAGCGTTAGGGTACTTTGCTTTTACTTTATCAATAATATTCTGAAGATTTTTTTTTGTTTCTGAAAGTGGAATGCCCCGCAACCCGTCATTGGCGCCAAGTTCGAGAACAAATATATCCACGGGTTCCCGCAAGATCCAATCAATACGGGTATTACCACCGGAAGAAGTTTCACCGCTTACTCCGGCGTTGATAATCTGGTAAGGGAGACCAAGTGAATCGATCTTTTTTTTAATGATTGCCGGGAAAGCCTGAGAAGGACTCAGGCCATAGCCTGCCGTAAGACTATTACCATAAAAAACAATTGTTTTCTTTTTTGCAACAGAGACACTATCCTTTACAGTATTATTTTGATTATTACCCGTGGTTTTTTCATCATTGGTGCAGCCAGAAAACAAAATGATGAGACCGGCAATAGTCATTGATCCCTTTTTCATATTACAAATATAGAACAACATAAAAGGTAGTAGGTTGACCCCAAATTCATCCCCTGATAAAAGCAGGCTCACTGCTATTTTTTATTTATATCAAACGGTAACCTTCTGTCGAAAGAACCATTTGCTTCCAATGAAAATTCAATTTTGTATATCCTGACTGAATTGTAATTACCTTGCTAAAAATTAAAAAGGATGGAAAAGCAACCAAAAAAAACAAGCGGGTTTAAAAAATTCCTGAGATGGGTGGTGGTCATTTGTATTGCGGTATTTGCCTTTACTATCTGGTGGAAATATTATTTTGTATTTGGCGAAGGAGTAAAATCAGGAGAACTGAATTACCTGGTAAAGAAGGGGAACCTTTTTAAAACCTATGAGGGCAAGCTGATACAATCAGGATTTAGTTCAAAAACGGCCGGCATTATACAATCTTATGAATTTGAATTTTCAGTAGTGGATGACAGTATTGCTGCCATCCTGATGAATAACAGCGGCAATCATTTTGACCTGCATTATAAAGAATACAAAGGAGCTGTTCCCTGGAGAGGGTTTAGTCCGTTTATAGTAGATAAGATTATTTCCATGAATCCGGCAGCTAAGTAAAGGATCATTACGGTCTTTCTTTCTGCTGCTTCAGGAAATTGCCATCCTCCCTGATAAAAATCAACCCGGGAACCTACTGCTGTCATCCGGAGTTCAGGGTTCAGTTTTTCTCTTTGTGCCATGAAGTCAATCTGTCTTTTAAAAGGGATCATCCTTATTCCTTTATTCTTTACCCTCCAGCTTAAGGCGCAGCAGAAAATAAGTATTGATATTGGCGCTGTGCGTCAGAAAAATAATCACAACTCGGGAATGAACCTGAGTGGGTTTTATCATTTTAATAAAAAACTGCTCGGGGGCATAGAACTAAACCGTTTTTTCCCCGTACGCCGGACTATTGAGGAAGAAAATGTGTCACTTTCATCCTGGGATGTTGAAATGAATATTCATTACCTGTTCCCTTTATATAAAGGCTGGAAAATTTATTCTGTCACAGGTATCAGCCACACAGCTGAAAAGGAGTTGAGCGAAGCAGATCATTTCAATCATGTAGAAAATTTCTGGTCACTAAACACCGGCGCAGGAATATTGGTTGAACTGGGTCATTTTCTGCCACATGTTGAATATGTTTTTACATGGGGCCAGGTCAACCATCAATTTATCCTGGCAGGAGTAGGATATGAAATAGAATGGGGTCATCATAAAGCATCTCATGCAGAAAAGAAGAAATGAAGAGACAGTAAAATTCCTGTAATTATTTTCGGGTTCAATGAAGTGCCGGCTCCTGCAAACTTCGTTCCAATCCTTCTCTTCACCCGGTTGTACTAAAAGTGATTTCAGAAAGACCCGAACACCGATTTAACCAGTGTACTTTTTGTTATATAAGTTGAATAATAAATCAAAGAAGAGATTAAGTTGTTAGTTAAAAAAAGCAATGGAGCTGAAAAGTCCCTTTAGGGGATGCAGGGGCTGAAAGCTACGGGCTGGAGTATAACCGAGTAAACATTTAATAGTTCAGTAATTTTTTAATCAATGCACTCGCACTTGCTTTTGCAAGAATTTTTTTTCTCAGGCACAAAAAAAATTTTTGAAAGGCCAGAACTCTTCGTACCTTATTTGCCCTAAAACCAACGAAAATGAAAAAGATTATACTTTACATTGGCCTGGTTATAGTGTTATTCAATACACAATTAACGGGATTGATTGCACAGAAAGTTGATCAAAATTTACAATTAAAAGGGAAACTTTCACCCAATACTGAAAACGAAGACAATGAAACAGATCCCCCGTTTGAAGAAATCGTTATACCTGCAGAATTTCAAAAGAAAATTACGAACCCCGGAAATCAACAACACGTTTCAGAAATAGAAAACGGTTTGCAGATCGTCAAAGACATTGTAGATAAAATGATTGAAAAAGAATACAGCTTCTCGCTGTTATCACAGCACAAGTATATGATCAATAGTTGCCTTGGATTCAAAGTAAGTGCCGGGGAATTCATGGTCAAATTTAAAAACCCGGTTTTTGAGGTAGGTAACCTGGGTAAGATTACCATCAGGCTGGGATTGAATAAAATAAATCTGAGTGCATTGAAAATCCGGATGCGTCCATGTACAAAAGTTGAACATATTCCGGATCCGTGTCATTTTGGAAAAAAATTTGAAATAGGGGGTGAAGCTACTGATGTTTCTGTAACAGCTTCTTTTGATCCTGTTGCCCGTGCATTAGACGGAAGTGCCGGGTTATGTTTTTTTTCTTTTGAAAATGTGGTTTTCAACTGGAAGATAGGAGGGATTAATCTTAAACCCATGCAGAATAACCTGGATAACCTTGGAATAGATATGCTTGAAGATGGGCTAAACGCAGGCTTGTTTAATGTTTTTTATAAAAAATTCATAGAGCTTTCAAAGGAAATAATTCCGAAATATTTTGAAGAATGTGAGAATGCATATAATGTCAAAGAGAAAGTAAGCAACCTCCCCGCCGGGGTTGCAGGAGAAAATATAACCAGTAACAGTAAATCCGGAAACGAGGCGGCAAAATGGGTGATTACTCCGGTACCAACCATGAAAGGAGTATTAGGAAGATTGAATACAAGCTTTCCGGAGGGGGTAGATTGGACAATGGATGTGAGGACAACAGCAGATAAATTCATCACCAACCGCAGCGGCTTTAGCAGGCATGGCTCATCTTATGACATTGCTCCTGGTAATTATTATTTCAGGCTTAATACAATAACCGTTCAAAATGTTCCCATAGAAAAAGGAAAAGAAACGAGGTTGAAAGCCGGTTATTTGAGTATTGTTTCAGAAGGTAATTGGCATTTATACGATGAAACTCAAAAAAAGTTTCATACATCGGGGAATAAGCCTAAAAAAATTGCTTTACCGGTTGGCAGTTACCAGTTAAAATTGGGTGGACAGTTTTATCCGGTGATAATAAAAGATGGGGAAACGGTGGAATATTGAAACTGGATTTTCTGATGTACTGTGGGCACCACACAAAAATTATTATTAACCACTCAAAATTACTTTTATGCAAAAACTAAATCTTTATGTATTTATTTTAACTACCTCTTATTTCATGTTATCATGTAATAACTCCACTTCACACACTAAAGAGGCAGAAGCTTCATTTGACCTTGCAAAAGAAACGGAATGGGTTAAAAACGAAGTAATAAAATTCTCAGGAGATCTAAAAAAAGGTGATTCAACAGCAATGGCATCCTATTATTCTTCGGATGCAATAGCAATGCCTCCGGGCATGGAATCTGTGATGAAAAAAGATATTGCTTCTATGTGGGGTGAAGCTATGCGGATGGGTGTAAAGGATATTAAATTAACTGTAACCGGGGTTGAGGGAAACCAGGATTTATTGCTGGAAATGGGTACTTATGAAATGTATGGCGACAACAATGTGCTATTGGAAAAAGGTAAATACATGAGTGCCTTGAAAAAAGAAAATGGCAAGTGGAAAGTTTTCAGGGATATCTGGAATACAAACACACCGCCTGCGCCGGTAAAATGATACTAAGTTCTGCATAGTGAGAGTGCTTCGCCCTGTAATGCTGAGTTATTGATACTTTAGTTAAACAGGCAGCACAATTTTTTTTTCATACTATATAAAAAAATATTTATGAAACATATGATCACCCTGTCGCTGGCCTGCGGGATGTTTGCCAGCGCCTTTGCGCAAATAGAAATTTCAAAAAAAAGCAATGCTGAAGTTTCAGATAAATGGGTGATAACTCCGGTACTATCTATGAAAGGTGTATCGGGGAAAATTAAGTACTAAATTTTCTGAAGGTGCAGATTGGAGTATTGATATAAGAACTGCAGCAGAAAATAAATTCATCACTAACAGGAGCAGCCATAGCAAACACGGTACTCTGCAGGATATTGCTCCCGGAACTTACAATTTTCAGCTAAATTCCATCCTGGTGGAAAATGTTCCGATAGAAAAAGGAAAAGAAACAAGACTAAAGGCGGTTATTCTCAATATTGTTTCTGAAGGCAGATGGGAACTCCGAAGTGAAAACAAAGAAAAATTTCATACATCGGGTAGTAAGCCTAAAAAAATTGTTTTACCGGTTGGCAACTACCAGGTAAAATTAGGAACACAATTTTTTCCTGTAGTAATAAAAGATGGGGAAACGGTGGAGTTTTAATCAATAGTTCAGTAATTTTTGAACCGTTTCATTCAGCCTTCCTTTTGCCAAAAAATTATTCTCCAGTTCAATATTAAATGGAACCGGCGTATCCAAAGATGCACAACGCATCACCGGAGCATCCAGAATGCCAAAACAATTTTCAGCAATCCATGCTGCTATTTCTCCGCCAATACCCCCAATCAATGTGTCTTCATGTAAAATCAAAACTCTTCCTGTCCGTTGCACTGCTTCACGAATAGCAAAATAATCAAGCGGTGCCAATGTTCTTAAATCTAAAATGTCAATGGAGATTTCAGGATGTTCCGCAGCATAATCTTCGGCCCAGTGTACACCTGCTCCATATGTAATTATAGAAACCTCATCACCTTCTCTTACATGTCTTGCTTTACCAATTTCTATTTCATAATAATCATCCGGTACGGGCCCGCTTACAGAGCGGTATAATGCTTTATGCTCAAAATACATGACCGGATTCGGATCATTGATGGCGGCAATCAGCAATCCTTTTGCATCCACAGGCGTGGAAGGATAAACAACTTTTAACCCGGGTGTATGTACAAACCATGCTTCATTACTTTGTGAATGAAACGGACCTGCGCCAACTCCGCCACCTGTTGGCATCCGAATGACCACATCTGCATTTTGTCCCCAGCGGTAATGAATCTTTGCGAGATTATTAATTATCTGATTAAATCCTGCCGTTACGAAATCAGCAAACTGCATTTCCATCATGCTTTTAAATCCTTCAAGTGATAAACCCAATGCGGCCCCCACAATGGCACTCTCACAAAGCGGTGTGTTTCTCACTCTTTGTTTTCCAAACTCATTTACAAATCCTTCGGTAATTTTAAAAGCTCCTCCATACTCTGCAATGTCCTGACCCATGAGAATGAGATTGGAGTGTTTTTGCATGGATTGATGAAGGCCTTCGCTGATAGCATCAATCATTCTTTTATCATGAGTGATGAATGATGAGTGATGAGCAGGCCTCGAATTATCTATGATCCTGGCACCTGAATCCCCGCTCCCGACTCCTGACTCAGCAAAAACATCCTCCATCTCCTCCTCTGTATCCGGTACAATAACCATTGTGTCAAAACCAATTGCTAATTCGCTTTCAATTTTATTTTTGAATTCATTTCTTATATCTGCTACCTGCATTTCATTCATCACGCCTGATTCAATCAAAAAATGCTGATAGTTTTTGACCGGGTCTTTCAGTTCCCAGATTTTAAACAGGTCCTGTGGTACATATTTGGTGCCGCTGGCTTCTTCGTGTCCCCGCATCCGGAAAGTCATGCATTCAATTAAATAAGGTTTTTGATTTTGGATGCAATATTCCCGGACGCCTCTGATGGTATCATACACATTCAATATATTATTACCATCAATAGATACCGCTTCCATTCCAAATCCTTTGGCTTTATCCACCAGACTGATGCAGCGGTATTGCTCATTCACCGGCGTACTTAATCCATAACCATTATTTTCAATAATAAATATTACGGGCAAATCCCAAACGGCTGCCACATTCAGGGCTTCATGAAAATCTCCTTCACTTGTACCACCTTCGCCGGTAAAGGCAAGGGATACTTTATTTTGCTTTTTTAATTTATATCCCAATGCTACACCGTCTGCAATGGCTAACTGTGGGCCTAAATGAGAGATCATGCCGCAGATATAATGTTCTTTATTTCCAAAATGAAAACTTCTTTCTCTTCCTTTACTGTAACCTTCTTTGGCACCCTGCCATTGCATAATTAATTTATGTAATGGCATATTACGGGTAGTAAAAACTCCAAGATTTCTGTGTAGCGGCATTATCCATTCATCGGGATGTAACGCCAGGGTGGCGCCTACGGCAATTGCTTCCTGCCCGATGCCACTGAACCATTTTGAAATTTTTCCCTGCCGCAGCAATACAAGCATTTTTTCCTCGATCATGCGGGGCCACAGTAATGAACGGTAAAACTGAATTAACTGGTCGTCGGATAAATCTTTGCGATCAAAAGTCATGTTGCGAAATTCCTGTATTCGTGTTAGAATAACAAAGAAGCATTCTACTATTCCCTCTGTTTCTTTTGTCTTTCTTCTTCCCGAAACAGAAGGGAAGTAACGACAGTAAGCAGCAAACTGAATAAAAGACCCCAGCCAAAACTGTCAATTTCAAAACCTTTTACCCAATTACTTGCCAGCAGGACCGTGATGGCATTAATAACAAATAAAAACAATCCAAAGGTGATCAGGGTTATAGGGAAAGTGAGAATGATGAGCAGGGGCCGGAGAAATACATTCAGCAACCCAAGCACTATGGCAAACCAGATAGCGGTACCGTATTTGTCAACATGTACTCCGGAAAGCACCTGTGCCAGGATGAAGGCAATGGCTGCTGTAATCAGTAATCGCAGTATTAATTTCATTTTTTATTTTTTTGTTGTTAAATAACCACCAGTTCATAAAAGTCTTCCGGGTTCAGATATTTTACAGCCATCTCCTGTAACTCCTGCGGGGAAGTAGTTCTGATGCAATCAATGGCTTCATAAAAATGTTTTTCGTCCAGGTTATTGAGAATATAATTTTTCCACCGTGCAATAATCTGGAAAGGCCCGTCCAGTCCGCCAAGGATACTGCCCATCATATAATTTCTTACCAGTTTCATTTCGTCTGTACTGACAGGCTCTTCCTGTAAGCGTTTCATTTCTTTATAAATTTCTTCAATCGTTTTTTCGCAAACATCTTTGCCGGCTTCGGTGCTGATCATCCACGCAGAATGCTGTACATGATTCTGAAGAAAACTGTGAACGCCATAAGTGTATCCCTTTTCCTCCCGTATATTCTTCATCAGTCTTGAACCGAAGTAACCCCCGTAAATATTATTCAGCAGCATGGCTTTCTGAAAATCGGGATGATGCCGGTTGGGAAACCGTCTTGCAACTCTGACAGATCCCTGCATTCCGTTAACGTCATTCATGATCCTGATCTTTTCACCGGGTACTTTATCAGAAACGATAGGGTTATCGGCTGTTAGAAAATTATTTTTTAAAGGAAGATGGCCAACGTGTTTATTCAACAAAGGAATTAAACCAGGAGGTAGTTTGCCGGCAGTGAAGATCATGCAGTTTCCCTCCCGGTAATATTTATTATAAAAACCTATAAGTTCTTCCCGGTTTAATGCATCATACTCTTCGGGAGAGGAGAATTTTCCATAAGGATGTTTTTCACCGAATAAATAAGTATCAATCAGGCGGCCGGCAACAAAATCGCTTTTTTTAAGGCTGACGGATAAGCGTTGCTTCTGGTTCTGTTTGTAAATAAAAAGTTCTTCTTCCGGAAAAATGGAATCACAAAGGATTTCTTCCATGACTGGTAATAAAACAGCAAGGTGCTTGTTCAGGCAGTGAAGCGAGAGGGTGGCCGTTTCATTATAACAGGCCCTGTTTAAAAAAGAACCATAATATTCAAAATGTTCATTCAATTGAAAGGCATTCTTTTTGGATGTGCCGTTTTTCAAAAGGAAATTCGTGCTGGCTGCCACCAGGTTTTTGGGTTCATAACAGTTGCCGGAAAAAAAAACGAACTCCACAGACATCACTTCTTCAGCTCCTGCATTCACGGCGTAAACCGGAATGCCATTATCAAGAAAATATTTTTCACAGGGTTTCAGTTCAAGATGAAAGTTGACTGCATCTGTTATGTGCGGGGGACTTTTTCTGTCTATCATGTTTTTATTTTCTCAGTTCCTGGAGTAGTAATAAAGTGTATTGCTGTTTTCTGGCCGGAAAATTATTCTGCTTTCATTTAAAATATCTTCAGCTGAGACAGATCCGTATTTATCCAGTTCCGCATTCATCATGGCTGCATCACCCAGTAGTTCATAAAATGCCAGGCTGCCGGCCCTGCTCATCAGGCTCAGGTCTTCAAAAGCCATGGTGCTCTCAATTTTGTTTTTTACTTTCTGTAATTCATCCACCGTTACTTTTTGCAACTTCATTTTTTCAATTTCTTCTTCCACGGCTTTTTCTGCCTTTTCCATTTTTATCCCTTTCACCAGCTTTCCTTCTATCACCAGAGTGCCCGCATCCAGGTTACCGGTGTGGTAACATTCAATATTGCTGAAAAGTTTTTTTTCTTTTACCAAAGACTGGAAGAGCCTGGACGATCCGCCGCCGCTTAAAATTTCTGTGATCAGGTCAGTAATATAATATCGTTTATCAAGTCTTGGATAAATATGCCAGCATTTATAAAATGCATCCAGCGGCACTTCTGCATTTACTTCCAGTTTTCTTATTTCAGTTTGTCTGGGCTCCTGGTCAATTTTTCTTTCATATTTCTCCCCGGACGGAATATCACCAAACCATTTTTCTGCCAATGCCTTTACTTTTTCTGTTGTTACGTTTCCGGCTACTACTAAAATGGCATTTACGGGACGGTAGTGTTTAAAGAAAAAATTCTTTACATCATCCAGTTTTGCATTTTCAATATGTGATAACTCTTTTCCTATAGTCATCCAGCGGTACGGGTGTACTTTATAAGCCAGCTCCCTCATTTTATGCCACACATCTCCATATGGCTTATTTAAATAGTGTTCTTTAAATTCTTCACACACCACCTTGCGCTGTACTTCCAGGCTTTTTTCACTAAAGGCCAGGGAAAGCATCCGGTCACTCTCCAGCCAGAATGCCGTTTCTAAATTTTCAGCCGGCAATTGTATATAATAATTAGTAAGGTCGTTTGTTGTAAATGCATTGTTTTCTCCACCTGCCATTTGCAGGGCTCCGTCATAATTGGGAATATGCAAGCTGCCACCAAACATCAGGTGTTCGAACAGGTGTGCAAATCCTGTTTTCTCCGGATCCTCATCCCGGGCTCCTACATCATACATAATATTCAAAACAGCCATGGGAGTAGAATTATCCTGGTGTACAACCACTCTTAATCCGTTTGCCAATATAAATCTTTCAAATTGTATCATATAAAAAACTGTTATGGTAAATAACAGCTTGCAAAAATAAGTTAATTGAAACGGAACATTGGTGGTGCAAGCCGTATTCCGGATCTCCAATTTTTATAAGCCCGCATTACCAGAGGAGATAGCATCCTTAAAATATTTGCTATTTCTCTTCAGGGAGTAGGGGCAAAAACCGGATATCCAAAATACCCCGTTAAAGAATGCTTTTTATTTTAAATGTAAACTCCAATAATTCGCCGTCGCGACTGATGATCATTTTTATTTTTTCTCCGATGTTCTGTAAGGCAGTTTTATATTTCTGGATGTTCTGTCCGATCAGGGTATTAATTCCAATCACCTCATCGCCTTCTTTTAATCCGGCTATAGCTGCCGGCGACCCCTCTGCCACATCTCCTAATATGATTTTGTCATCTACCAGGTATAATTCCAAACCCGAATAGGCATAATCAAAATGATCACTATAATGCCTGTTTGGCGTAAAATAAAATTCCTTCTTTGCATAATTTAAAATAATATTAAACCGGCGCAACAGATCATTGCCGATCAGGCCACTCAGGTAAGGATAAGAAGTAACATTATAAGTATCATCAAATACAAAAACCGGAACACTTCTGAACCGGTACGGTCCTATTTTTAATTCTTTCATCACCGTCAGCTGCATATCTATTTTTCCGCCAACACCCTCCGCTTCTTTTGAAAAGAAAACTCTTTTCCTTCCAAAAAAATTGCTGTCTTCAACAAATTCCTTACTAAGCATCAGGCAAAGCCCGGCACCCAGGTCAAATAATAACCGGGTGTTTACCGTAATGGCATCTTTAATTCTTGCTGATTGCACAGGAAGGGTTCTTAATACCGGTTCATACAACCAGCCGCCTTTTGGATATTTTATCCTGCCAATGGTAAAAATATCAATTCTCAAACTATCATAATTAATATTCAGTATATAGCGGCTCAAAAAAGAATAGCCAATGATTCCGTCAATTTTTTCACCATACACTGAAGTAAGAATTCCATAATCATTAATATGAAAATTCAGGTTGTCAACAGTAAGGCCCGGCAAGCGGAGTTTTTGATTATATAGAAAACTAACTTTCCGGATTCCCGCAATTCCCAGGATGGTAAGATTAGACGGAGTGGGAGTTAGATTATACCTGACTACCGTGGCGGAGTCAAGTGAAATACCGCCGCTGCCTGTATCCAGGATAAAATTGAGACTGTCTTCAAAATCGGCAAACTGAGCCTGCAATAAAATAATTCCTCCTGAAAGTTGCCGGAATCCGACAGAAGTAATCCGGGTAGCATCGGGTTCAATAAATTGTTCCTGCGAAAATATTTCCCGGGAAAAACTTAACAGTAAAAACAATAATAGTGTTCCAGGCGTTTTCATTCCTATTTTTCTTTCGTTGCGTCTTTCCGAAGGAACCCCTCCGGAGCACTCTTGTACTTTTAGTTCTTTATTAAGTATATTAGACGATAACCTGATCAGATATGCTGCATGTAGCTGCCTGCTCAAGTTAACTTTAAAATTTTATTTTATCTATCCTAACAACCCGTCATCCTTTGTTACGTATTTTTGTCCGCTCCACCAGGACTCCCGTATGCAACTGAAAGAATTATATGGTAAAGCCGCCGGCTTTGAATTTCTGAGTAAAGAAGAAGGCATTTATTTATTTGAACAGGCGCCGCTTGCCGAACTAATGTTCCTGGCAGACGAACTCCGGAAAAAACAGGTGCCTCATGGAAAAGTTACCTGGCAGATTGACCGGAACGTGAACACAACCAATGTTTGCATAGCCAATTGCAAGTTTTGTAATTTTTACCGCATACCCGGCCATGCAGAAGCATACATTACAGACATGCCAACTTACCGTGTAAAAATTGAGGAAACATTGAAATATGGCGGCGATCAGCTTTTATTACAAGGTGGCCATCATCCTGAACTGGGGTTGGATTTTTATGTTAACACCTTCAAACAAATCAAACAGGAATACCCTGATATAAAATTGCATGCCCTGGGTCCGCCGGAAGTAGCACATATTACCAAACTTGAAAAGTCAACACATAAAGATGTTTTAACTGCATTGAAAAACGCAGGCATGGATTCCCTGCCTGGCGCCGGCGCCGAAATATTAATTGACCGGGTAAGAAGATTAATCAGTAAAGGAAAATGTGGCGCACAGGAATGGCTTGATATCATGCATGAAGCACATAAACTAAATATCACCACTTCTGCCACGATGATGTTCGGGCATGTGGAGACCATTGAAGAACGATTTGAACACCTGATAAAAATAAGAGAACTGCAAAACCGCAAACCTGAAAATGCCAAAGGATTTCTTGCTTTTATTCCCTGGACTTTCCAGGATGTGGATACACTTCTTGCAAAAATCCGCGGTGTGCAAAATCTTACTACACCGGAAGAATATATCCGCATGATCGCCATCAGCCGCATCATGCTGCCGAATATAAAAAATATACAGGCCAGCTGGCTCACAGTAGGCAAACAAGTAGCTCAACTTTGTTTGCAGGCAGGCGCTAATGATTTTGGCAGCATCATGCTGGAAGAAAATGTGGTAAGTGCAGCCGGCGCCCCCTATCGCTTTACCTATAAAACCATTCAGCAGTCAATCCGTGAAGCGGGATTTGAACCCCAGCTACGCAATCAGCAATACGAGTGGAGAGACATTCCTGAATTCATTGAAGAGCAGGTTATAGATTATTGATCACACCAATTACTGATTAACAATCTCTTTACCATTCAGTAACTTGCACCCATGTGCCGTTGTATTGTTGCCCCCGTATTTTTAATTATGATTATTATTGGCAGTTGTAAAAGCAAGGATAAGCAAGCGGTCAATGATACGGAAATCTATGCTACTCCTGATACAATTCTTGCCTGGGAAATTAATGCTGACTCAATGATATTGACAAGAGATAAAAATATTCCGGACAGTATGGTCACTATTCAACGGATCATTAATGGATTGAATGGAAAATATCCTGCAGTGCAGGCTGTATTTAAAAAGCAAAGCGGTGATACCGCTTTTGTCGCTGTACCGGATGCAGAATATCTCGGAGATCAAATTGGAAGTGCAGGCTCTGCTGAATGGTTTGCTGATGCCGTCATCAATCTCACTTCCGTTTCCGGAATAAATTATGTTTCTTTTCAGATGGATCTGTATAGTCATGCCTCCAGTGGGGTTATTGGCCGTGAAAATTATAGAAATTGGAAACGGCAATAGAGATGTAAAAAACAATAAAGATTTTACTTACCTAAAATATTTAAGAGTAAACAGGATATGAACAAAAAGCTTTTTTGGCTTCGCAAAGCCGGCATTGCAGAAGGAATTTCTTTCCTGATACTGATGGTTATTGCCATGCCTTTAAAATATTTTTTTCAACAACCCATGGCGGTAACTATTGTGGGTTGGATACACGGAGTATTATTTATTTTGTTTCTTTCCCTTGCCTGGGAATTTAAAACAGACCGGGATAAAAATCTGAAATGGTTTGCCACGGCGTTTGCTGCGGCCCTGCTGCCGGCAGGTACATTTTTTTTTGATAGAAAATTAAAACAGGAAGAGAAAAGCAATTAACTATTTCTCATCTTCTGTTTTCTCTTCACTGACTACTGCCGGCACATTTATATTGCCGCCATAAAAAATGGCGTTCAGAAAAAGTTTATTAGTTCCGTACCATGTACCACGAAAATTCGGATCATCAGTAAACATAATCACCCTGCCGCTGCCTTCAGCCCCAACTAAAACGGATGCGGAGTTTTTAACCTTCTTCAAGGTAGTCGGATGAATGTATCCGCCAATCAGCGGATCGGCAATGTACTGTGCTATCGTGCTGTATGGATTTATACTGGGTTGTAAAAAAGTTAACCCATTCCTGTAAACAGATACTTTCCTGTTGGTAAACCCAAATCCGATAGGGTGTGTTGTATCTAAGTCTACCCGAAAAATAGAACCCCCCATTGCTTTTGCTCCTTCAATATGTACAGCCATATCATAATCCTGCCGGGTGGGAGTTCCTTTTGCCGTATCAACCGCCAATAATTTTTCTTTTGTAAATCCATTTTTAATTACCCACTCCGTTCCTGATTTTATAGTGATAATAGTATTCCCTGCCTGCACCCATGCTTTTACTTTATCAGTAACTGCTTTATCAATCAGAGAATAATTTCCCGAAACCATGATCAGGGTATTGTACCTGCTTAAATCTGCAAGACTGAAATTTAGTATATCCAATTTTGTAATTGGCATTTGTAAACGTTGATCCAGTAAATGCCAGATCTCACCGGCTTCAGTGGCAGAAACGCCGGTACCAATAATCATTACCACTTTGGGTTCTTTTAACGTACGGACATAATTACTGCCAAGATCAATACCCCCTGCATTATATCCCGTACTCAAGCTATAAAAGAAACAATTGGATTCTCTGGAGGCCTTACTCACTGCTTTGTATAAAGAATCCGGTGAAATTTTTTGTTGTTGTACAGAGATCACGATACTGCCATACCCAAAGTTTTTATTTTTTCCATTTAATGCTACGGTAAATGGCCGGAAAGCCGCTTGTACAATGACACCAGAATTTTGCAATTGATAAATAGCTTTATGGCTGTTATAATCCGTATTGCTCATCACATATGCATAATTACTTTTCTCCGGAACAATTGCCTGTATCGGC
This sequence comes from Chitinophagaceae bacterium, assembly GCA_035292525.1. GTDB lineage: Bacteria > Bacteroidota > Bacteroidia > Chitinophagales > Chitinophagaceae > VBAS01. The sequence continues at coordinate 10,860 of DATDPZ010000150.1, read as the reverse complement.
GGCAGAGCTGTAATTTTTTTACCTGCGCTATAAGCAGTTTTTATTTCCGTATAGGGCAGATTGTATGCATGCACCAGGCTCCAGGCAGAGGCGTCATAAAAGGAACTGTCTATATAAGTGATCTGTTTTTCAAACACTGATTTCACCATAATATAATTATTCTGGTCCACCGGCACATAATATCCTTTTCCGTCAGCAACAGTATTTCCTGTTTCATATACATCAATTTCATGCAGCAGCAACAGTTCAACAAATGCCCTTGTTCTTGTTTCATCATTTGCATCGCCAAATAAATATCCTTTGATAGCCGATTTTGTTGCCTGATCTTTTGCCACCCTGTAAAATTCTTTTCTCATTTTCAGCAAAGAGGATTTTTCCGCCAGAGAAGCTCTCACTGTTGTAAGTGATGCAATGAATTGATTCCGGATTGTAAATGCAAAAGTCAGCGGGATGGTATTTGTTTCCTGCACATGGCCACGGCTGCTGGCCTGCTCAAATAAAAATCCGGCGCCGCCATAAAAATTTATATAACTGCTTCCATAACCAGGATATAGTTTGTCATAAGACTCTTTAGTGTAATACATCGAGCCAAGTTTGTCTGTGGCTTTTGAAAAATACCCGGCGTATTTGGGATAAATTGTTTTATATAGAAAATCAGGCACAATGGGGTTGTTGCTGGCATCTTCTCCCGGATCAAAATAAAAAGTTGAATTAGATCCCATTTCATGATGATCGGTTTGCACATAAGGCCGCCATTTATGAAAAAATTTTATCCGGTTTCTTGTTTCGGGAAATGTGCCTAAAAACCAATCACGGTTCAGATCAAACCAATAATGATTAAATCGGCCACCCGGCCATATTTCTGTATGTTCCCTGTCAAGAGGATCTGCAACTACAGGAGAGGCCTTGTGCATATTTGCCCAATGGCTATGCCGGTCTCTTCCATCAGGATTGATAACCGGATCCATCAGGATCACCATATCGCTCATCCACTTTTTTGTTTCATCTGTTTCAGACGCGGTTAAATAATAAGCAGTAAGCATAGCAGCTTCACTGCTGGATGGTTCATTGCCATGCACATTATATCCTAAATGAATTACCAGCGGAATGTTTTCTGTATTACCGGTTAATTGTCCGGCCAGGTGTTCCCTGCGGATTTCTTCCAGCCGCTGATGATTGGCAGCAGAAGTGAAGATGGCTGTCATTTGCGGACGGTGTTCGTAGGTTTCTCCGATAATTTGAAAACTTACTCTGTCCGATAGACGATCCAGTTCTTTAAAATATTCCACCAGCTTATCATGCCTTGTATGATGAGTGCCGATGGCATATCCAAGAAATTTTTCAGGTGTGGGAATGACTTCATTAAATATTCCGGGATTGGGATAAAAATAATCAGCTTGTGTAAAGCCGGTAATTGTTATCAATAAAAAAAGGTAAGCAAAAAGTATTTTCTTAAGCATAGCGTTTGTTTTGACAGTATGAAACTTAAAGCTAAAGAAAATAATTGTTCGGGAAAGAACCGATTGTAAATGTTTACAGAAACGGGAAAAAATACCAGGAAGGTGTACAATAATACATCTGTATAAGACATTGTTTTATTTACCGGTTACTACAAATCTATATCCAATCCCCTTAATAGTAATGATCTCAACAGATGGGTCTTCTTTTAAATAATTACGAAGCTTAGTAATGTACACATCCAGGTTGCGGCTGTTGAAGAAATTATCATTGCCCCAGAGCAGGATTAAAATGTCTTTGCGGTCAATGATCCTGTCACGGTTTTCATATAATATTTTGAGTAACCCGCTTTCCCGGTAACTGAGTTTTCGATCTTCTTTACCATTGCTGAGCTGCTGGCGGTTGACATGAAAGGTAAATTTCCCCATATTCACAGCATCGCCGGATATTTTTTGGGGTCCTTCAGCTTTATTTCGCAATGCATTCTGAATACGGACAATCAATTCTTCCATACTGAAAGGTTTCCGGATATAATCATTACCCCCCAGTGAAAAACCTTTCACCACATCTTCAGTTTGGGTTTTAGCCGTAAGAAAAATGATGGGTACTTCTTCATCCTGTCCTCTTATTTCATCAGCAATGGTAAACCCGTCTTTGTCAGGCAACATCACATCAAGCACACAGATATCGGGTTTTATTTTTTTAAAAACACCGACTGCTTTTCCCCCTTCGGCTTCCATGATTACTTCGTAGCCACGGCTTTCCAGGCTTTCCTTTACAATTTTGCCAAGGAACAATTCATCTTCTACATAAAAAATTTTTGTTTTGCTCATGCTGTTTTCTTTTACCCTTCAGGGAAGGGTGGTTTTGGGTATTGTTATAATAAACTTAGTGCCGCTACCAGGCTGGCTCTCCAGTTCAATTTTTCCTTTATGTTTCTGTACTACGTGTGATACATAACTTAATCCCAAACCATATCCCTTTGTATTATGAGTATCTCCGGCCGGCACACGGAAAAATTTTTCAAACACCTTGTCTTTATACTCAGGGGAAATTCCTATGCCATTGTCAGTCATTGTCAGCTGCACATTATTTTCTTTTTCTTTTAAATCAATTTTTATATTGGTATTTCCATTGCTGTATTTCAGTGCATTATCCAGCAAATTATAAACCACACTTAACAAATGGAGTTTATCTCCCTGAATAGTTACATTGCCTTCCTGGTTTACAGAAACGGTTGCATTGTTTTTTTCAATCTGCAGCCTCATGGACGAAACCACTTCTTCCGCCAGGTCTTTCAAATTAAGCGATTCGAATTTCAATTCTATTTCCTTATTCTCAAACATAGAAAGCTTTAGCACTTTATCCACCAGCAGCGAAAGTCGCTGAAGTTCATTCCGGGAAATGTCAAGATATTCTTTTGTCCGTTCAGGATCACTGAGGGCATTAAAATTCCGAAGGGCCTCAATGGCCACACCCACCGTAGCAATCGGCGTTTTCAATTCATGTGTGATATTGCTGATGAATTCGTTTTTAATTTCTGCCAGTCTTCTTTGTCTTTGTATGTTCCGGTATAATAACACAAACGACAAAAGCGTAACTCCCACCAGGAAAACCGAGAATAAAATTGGTGAAACGAGTTTTCTGATAAGGTACCATGTTGTATTTCCAAGTTTCATTTCGTAGGTAACAGGGTGGGCAAATCCAATAGTAATTTTATTAAGCCCCCCTCTCTCTCCGGGAATTATTCCGCGTTGTGGCGGATTGTTGATTCGGGATACAGAGAAAGGTACATCAATCTTTTCCTTATGTAATGCTGCCCGGTAAGCTGAATCAATTTCTCCTATTCTTAACGAATCCTGTAAAGAGTCAACTCCGTATAAAAAACGAATAATTCCTCCCGGATGACCTGTCCGGGTTTTAAATTCAAATTCTTTTGCTGAATCGTTGCGGAACATCATATCAGAATTACTTAGGGAAATGACCACGTTCCTTTTTTTATCAGGCCGTTCTTTAAAAGTATCTATTCTGATAATTTCCCGGCGCCCATCGCCGGATCTTATTATTTTGTCATTTAATGAATCGTTTACCTGCATTGTAATGTTATTTAAAAAACCAGCTACTTCTTCTTCTCCCAAAGCGGGAATAGATCTTTTATCTGCTACATCAATCCTGATATTGCCTGTTGAATCATTAAAAAAAGGATCCAGCTTCAGTTTTTTTGCCTGTAATCGCCGAACCGTTTCACTAAAAGCGACTCTGGTACGCAGCATTAAGTTACTCTCTTCCTTTTGATAGCTTTCTATAAGCCAATAAGCCTGGAACAAACCAATAGCAAGCATAGTGATAAGCATTAATATGGGCAGGCCTTTTCGCATTTGTTCAGGCTGACAAAAGTAGATGTAATATTGCATCGGTTTTATGCCCGTTAACTTTAATTAACTATAAACAAAGGTGGTTTAACCTGCGGTCAATGAAAGTTGACTTAGTTTTGAAAAAATATATTTTTTATGAAAAAAATATTGAGTTTTTTAACGGTTGCTTTATTTACATTTTTTGCATCTGGCCAGATGAAAGAAGGAAAAATTACCTACGAAAGAACTACCCAACTGCAGATTCGTATAGCGGAAGAAAACCCGGCCTTTCAGCACATGATACCCAAGGAAAGAAAAGACCGGTTTGAATTACTTTTTTCTGAAGGGAAAAGCCTGTGGCAACCGGTGGTTGACAATAACCAGGGAGAGGAGATGAGCTGGGGTGACGGTGGCGGCGCCAGGATTGTAATGAGAATGCCCGGAAGCGAAGATATCACCTATCACAATATTACTGAATCAAGAAAAACAGAACAAAGGGAGTTGGGAGGTAAAACCTTTATTGTGGCAGACAGCATCAGCAAATTAAACTGGAAAGTAACCGGTGAGACAAAAACTATTCTTGGCTACACCTGTATGAAAGCAAGTACCCAACGCACCCAGCAAAGTATGCGGATGAATATGAACAATGGCAAAATGACCCGGGAGAACGTAACAGATACTTTAAACATTGTTGCCTGGTTTACCAATGAAATACCCGGATCTTTCGGACCAGAAAGCTACCAGGGACAATTGCCCGGAACGATCCTGGAAATGGATGCGAACAACGGCAGAACTACCTATATGGCAATTGAAGTTTCAACAAAAACAGACGTGGCTAAAATTAAAGAGCCAACCAAAGGAAAAAAATTAACTGCAGCAGAATTTGCAAAAGAAAGAGAAAAACTTTTTTCAGAAATGCAGCAAAGCGGAGGAGGAAATATGCGTGTCATCAGGAATTAATTTTAATAAAGAACAAAAGTTTAAACGCCCTGGTTATCCGGGGTGTTTTTGTTTTACTTTGTTTCGGTTTATTAATGAATTGTTCCGGCGAATGCTTTCTCCCGATTGCTCAAAACTATTTACTTTAGCAGGTATATTTTTTTAAAATAAAATTGTCAGATCATGAGGATCTTAAACCGCCCTTTTTTATTTTTTTATTTTTTATTTCTTTCCCATCCGGTTTTTAGCCAGCAACTTTATTTTCCGGATACTGCCTGGCAAACAAAAAAACCAGGCGAAGTAAAAATGAATGCAGCTCTTCTTGACAGTGCGATGGGTTTTGCTATCCGAAACGAAACAAAAACAGATTACGATCTCCGGATTGCCAATATGAAATCTTATGCCAATGAACCGGGGTATAAAATTACCGGCCCCACAAAACACAGGGGCAAACCCGCCGGGCTTATCATTAAAAACGGGTACATCGTAGCACAATGGGGTGACGTGAAAAGAGTGGATATGACCTTCAGTGTCACAAAAAGTTATTTGTCAACAGTGGCCGGGCTTGCTGTTGACAGCCGGTTGATAAAAAATGTGGACGACCCGGTGAAGGAATATGTTTGGGATGCCCGCCCGGATGACCCGGTCGGACGGGAAACATTTGATGGGGTACACAACTCAAAGATTACCTGGAAACATTTATTAACACAAACCTCTGATTGGTCGGGATGTTTATTTGGCCTTTGCGATTGGGCTGACCGGCCGCCTCGTTCAGGTGGTATTGATGACTGGAAAAACAGAAAACTAAATGAGCCGGGAACTTTTTATAAATATAATGATACAAGAGTAAATCTTTTAGCCTATTCCTTGCTACAGGTGTGGAGAAAACCACTTCCTGTTGTGTTGAAAGAAAAAATAATGGATCCCATTGGCGCTTCCACTACCTGGCGCTGGTATGGGTATGAAAATTCTTTTGTAAATATTGATGGCAGCATGATGCAATCTGTAAGTGGAGGCGGACATTTTGGAGGCGGCCTTTTTATTAATACACTTGACCAGGCAAGATTTGGATTATTGTTTGCCAGAAACGGAAAATGGAAGAACCTGCAACTGGTTTCGGAAAAATGGGTGAAGGAAGCGCAGCTACCATCTGCCACCAATAAAGCTTATGGATATTTGTGGTGGCTTAACCATGAAAATACATTGGAAGATATTTCAAAAAATATTTATTATGCTGCAGGCTATGGAGGAAACTTTATTGTTATAGACAATGAAAACGACCTTGTGATTGTAATAAGGTGGCTGGAACCCGACAAGCTTGGAGAATTAGTAAGAATAGTAACAGGTGCAATAGAAAAATAATAACAGGAGGAGAAGAACCCCCGGAACAAGCAAATTATTTCCACCCAACCACTTCTGCCATTTTCATTTCATCCAATGACTCTTTTCTTGTAGAAGGATTCACGAATAATTTTTTCAACCTGGTTATTTCAAAATCAGGCACTGAAAATTCTTTTCCGGAAACAAAGCCGGCAGTATCAATTTCTGCCTGTTGACTTTTATTATAAATTAACCAGAAAATTTTGCCTTCCTGTTTCAATGAGTCATCAAAAACCTGCCGTAAGGATGCGGAATAAAAATTATAAGAAGAGCTGAATGTATTTTTCCAGAAATAAACTTCTTTTGGATCTGCTTTCCCTTTTGTCATATCAGCCAGTGGTTTTCCGCCCTGGTAAGTTAACAGCTGAGGATAGAAATTTGTGTTTAATAAAAAAAATAATAAAACAACAGAAGAAACAGAAAGGGTAATTGATTTTTGAATGATGGAAAAGGACTTGCTCAGCAAGTAATAAAAAACAATGGCCAGCAAAAAAATCACCCCAAAAATGATTAAAAGACTATTTACCTGAAAGGCCCACGCATTGACGATGGCTGCCAGTAACAATAAGCAGGCAGACGCAATGACCTGCATAATATAAAAAGCCTTTCTCCATTTTTCATTATTCCACCCTGATACCAATAAGTGTGCAACTATAATGGATGTAAAGGGTGCCAGTATGGGCAGGTAGTGTGGTAATTTGAAATTTGAAAAATTGATCAGCAATGCCAATAACAAAAACACTCCTGTGCTGAGCCACTCTTCCCTTCTCCTGAAAAAATTTTTTACACGGAGACAAACAGCTACGAACGCAATAAAGCACCATGGCGCAAATGTCCATAGAAAAGTATGCAGGAAAAAGAAGTAGTCTTCTTTACCCACTGCACCAAACCGTTCGTGACCGCTGATGCGGTCAAAACTATGATTCCATAAAATATATTTCACACCATTCACCCCTTTTATACCCTGCGAAATTTTTTCCGGGTGCAAATTGAATTGCAGATAATAGCAATACACCACCGGCGATATAAAAAGGGAAAAGAAAAAAATTAAAATCAGCCAATGCCAGTCATATAAAAGCCTCCATTCTTTTTTATAAAGGATATAAAAGAAAATACCGGCAACCGGCGTTACCAATCCTACATGTCCTTTTGTAATAAACCCCAATGCCAGACCCAGCGATGCCCCCAGCAGAAAAATAAATTTTTTATGATGAACATAAGCAACCAGTTGCCAGCTGGCAAAAGCAATACAGGCGGTTAAGATAGCATCCATCCGCACATCGTTATTGGCCAGTATATAACAAAACGAAGAAGCGGCTACCAGTGCAGCCAGTTTTCCGGTTTCTTGGTTATATAGTTCTTTTGTTAACCGAAATACAGAATAGGTACCGAGTATGGTAAACAGGAAAGATGGAAACTTAAAAGCAAATGTGGTAACGCCAAAAACATGATAACTTAATGCTGATACCCAGAAAAGAAAATGAGGCTTGTCAATATAATCACCGCGATGATCAAACAGGGTTACATAATCTCCGGTAAGATACATCCGCAAACCTATATTGGCATGATGCCCTGAATCATTATCCATCAGGGGTACAAAAAGGCCGGCAACATAAACCAGCCCCAGCAAAGTGAACAGGAAAAAATAAGTGCGGTTGGAAAGAAGTGGTTGCTTCAATGAAAAAAGTTTCAGCAAATCTAAAGTGTTTGCAACAACTCCTTTACTTTTTTACCAATGATATCCCGCACCTTATTAAAGTCTTCAGGGGACATATTCCGGGGATCCGGAATATCCCAGTCAATAAATTTTTTTGCCGGCATCCAGGGACAGGCATCTCCACAGCCCATGGTAACCACTGCATCAAAAGGTGCAAATTGTTTTACCTCATCCAAAGATTTTGAATCATGAACAGAAAGATCATAACCTAATTCACTCATAGCTGCAATTGCTTTTGGATTTACAAAGCCGCTGGGTTTACTTCCTGCACTATAAGCTTCCACCGCTTCACCACCCAGCAATTTAGCAAAGGCCTGGCTCATCTGGCTGCGGTTACTGTTCTCCACGCAAACGAAAAGTATTTTTTTTCTCATACATTAAAATTAATAAGACTCCGGATTTGTCCGGAGTCTTATTTCGTTAGCAGCAACCTGTATCACCAGGTCCACCGCAGCATCCGCCGTTTCCGGGATCTTTTGAGTTTTTGTTCATGGCTTTACTTTTTAAAATGAAAAAATAAGAATCTATATTAACAACATCCTGAACCCGGATCGCAAACTGGTTTTTCGGCAAACACCGTAATGCTTTCGATAGAGACCTTTCCGGTTTTATAAGCTGTTATTTCTTTTTCATCCAGGTATTGTTTTAAAATTTCTTCAGGTATAATGATGGGCTTTTCTTTTTGAAGTTTTGTGTTTTTAAATCCTGCGGCATCAATCATCATAAGGTATTCATGTTTTTGAACAGCCCCTGATACACAGCCTGCATATAATTCCGCAACTTCTTTCCAGCGTTGGGGCATTTCCCCGTGTAAGACAATATCAGATATGGAAAAATGTCCGCCGGGTTTTAACACCCTGAAAATCTCACTAAAAACTTTTTGTTTATCCGGTACCAGGTTTAATACACAGTTGCTGACGATTACATCAGCCACATTTGCCGTTACCGGTATTTTTTCAATATCACCAAACCGGAATTCTACATTGTTATATCCAAGTTTTTCTGCATTATCCCTTGCCCGTTCAATCATGGCTGTAGTAAAATCAATGCCGATTACTTTTCCTTTTTCACCAATAATTCTTCTGGCAACAAAAGCATCATTGCCGGCACCGCTTCCCAGGTCAATGACCACATCACCTTCTTTTATCTTTGCAAATTCCGTGGGAAGACCACAACCTAACCCCAGGTCAGCATCAGCCACATAACCTTCCAGCTTGCTGTAATCGTCGGTCATAATGTTATATACTTCATCCCCGCCACATTTTGTTGCGCCGCAACAGGAGCTCACATTTTGATGTTTTGACTGTGAAGCAATTTCACTATACTTTTCTCTTACCAGTTCTTTAATTTCTGAATCGTTTTTCATGATGTTATTTTTAATGGTTATTAATCGGCATTACGGCTATGATACTTTTGTTGTGTCTCCGAAGGAGTCCTATGGACAAACTCTTGTACGCTCTTATCGCTATCCGGTAAATCAACAACAGGCTTTTTCATTTTGCACTTTCAGTTTATTGAAAAGGAAACTAAATTCTCCCATAAATTTTTCAACTGCTTTCCAGTTAATACAATAACAACTTCTGGGTCCGTCTGTTTCTCCATTGATCAGACCTGTGTTTTTTAATTCTTTCAAATGCTGACTTACGGTACTCTGTGCCAGGGGGAGCAACTCCACCAGTTGGCCACAGATGCATTCGTTCTTTTGCGCCAGCACTTTCAGAATTGCAATACGGGCAGGATGACTTAATGCTTTGGCAAATGCAGCCAGGTCCTGTTCTTTTTGAGAAAACTCATCTTTTTTGTGAATAGCCATTATTAAAAAGTTATTTTTTTAAAACTGCAGTACAGAAAATGCTGAACCTTGTTGAAGGGTGTAATATGATCCTCGGAGATACATTTAATTTTTTTGAACCAATTTTTCTGAAGAGTTGAGAGACCTGCTTCGCTATATTGTTTTACAGGCAGGCCACTGCATTTTTCAGGACCCTGTTTGGAAAAAGTTCCGATTACCATTCGTCCGTTTTTGGCAATGTGTTTTTCTGCAACAGATAAATATTGTTGTATATCTTTTTTGTTTGTAAGAAAATGAAATGTCGCCCGGTCGTGCCAGAAATCAAACCGCCTTTCTGAAGAGAGCTCTTTGATATCTGAAATAATCCAGTTTACTTTTTCTGCATCTTTGCCAAGTCGCTTTTTAGCTCTTAAAATTGCAGCTTCAGAAATATCCAGTACGGTAATGTTGGTGTACCCCTTGCCCAGCAAGAGATCAACCAGGCAACTGTCGCCACCACCCACGTCTATGATGGTTGCGGTTTTCGGAATGTGAAGTTCATTTAAAAAGTCAAGGGAAATCTTTGGTGTTGCCTGGTACCAGCTCAGTTCTTTCGTTTTTTTTGTCCGGTATATTTCTTCCCAATGAGACTTTAAGTTCATTTTACAATCTTATATCGCAAATATACGATTAATAAATTCAAACAACCAAGGAAAAGTTCAGGAATTTCTTATTTATTGTCCGATGGCTGACATTTTCCGGGTTATGAGATAGATCTCTTTTTGTCTGCCTCCGATATAGCGGAAGCCTGTTTCATCAAAATAGCCATCCTCTTCCAGCATGATGCGGATGGTTTTTTTCCATTCCGGGATTTCTGAAGCTGCATTGAGTTCTATGGAATACGCAGTTCTGTAATTCAAAGGAAAATCTCCACTGCCCGGTACTCCACCCTGCTGATCCCACATGCCGATTGTGGGTCCGGCTGCATGACCATGCACCCCAAGTGGATGTGTATATATTGTAGCCATAATCCCTTCTTTCTTTGCCTGAACTAATGCATCAGCTAAAATCTGATTTCCGGTTTTACCCGCTTTAAAATGTGAAGTAAGAATATCCTGTAATCGGTTGCCGTTTGCAAATGCTTTTCGAAGGCCTTGAGGTATTTCCGATTCACCGGGCCTTAAAACGTATGCATGCTGCTGGCAATCGGTATTTAACCGTAAATAAGTAATGCCAAAATC
>DATDPZ010000149.1:0-10598 GCA_035292525.1 Chitinophagaceae bacterium | reverse complement strand
GTGAGCCGCCTGGTTTCTGAAACCATGCGTATGCCGGTACAACCCAATAAAGCCATTGTAGGCAGCAATGCTTTTGCACATTCATCCGGCATACACCAGGATGGATTTTTGAAAAATGCACTGACTTATGAAATTATCAATCCTGAAGAAGTGGGAGCCGACTCCTCTAAAATTGTTTTAACGGCAAGAAGCGGCAGAAGTGCCCTGGCTTTCCGTTTCCGTAACCTTGGATATGAATTTAACAGAAATGATATTGATTTACTTTATACACAATTTTTAGAAATCGCAGATTCAAAAAAAGAAGTTGAAAATGATGATCTCTTGAGGATAGCTAAACAATATAAAACGCAAGCATTGGAAAATGCTTGAAATTTCTCATATGCCTGCATTGTCTGCTAAAACAGCATTGCAGTTAGTTTTGGTGCAGCATGGCGTTTCTACGCCATGCGTTTTTAATAGCCTCTTTTAAACTCCCCAAAGGGGAGACTATGCAACAGTACATTGGCTAATAATTATGAACCTAAAATTGAAATAGATAAACATAAATGAACGTAAACCACGATAAAAACTTTTCCAAAATCCCACTTTCTGAGATGGGTGGGGCTACATTATTTGAAAAGATCTGGGAAAAACATATCGTCAAAAAAATTGATGACGGCCCTTCTGTTTTATATATCGACAGGCATTTTATTCATGAAGTAACCAGCCCACAGGCTTTTTCTGGTTTGAATAATCGGGGTATTAAAGTTTTTCGTCCGCAGCAAACGATTGCAACTGCAGACCATAATGTTCCTACGCTTAACCAGCATTTACCCATCAAAGAAGAGCTTAGCCGAAAACAGGTGGATGCTTTAATAAAAAATTGTTCTGATCATGGCGTGGAGTTGTTTGGTCTCGGTCATCCATTCCAGGGCATCGTTCATGTAATAGGACCTGAACTGGGGATTACGCAACCGGGAATGACCATTGTATGTGGCGATAGTCACACTTCTACTCACGGAGCGTTTGGCGCTATTGCTTTTGGTATTGGCACCAGTGAAGTGGAAATGGTGCTGGCTACTCAATGTTTATTGCAAACCAAACCAAAACTGATGCGGATAAATGTGGAAGGTGAATTAAATAATGGAGTCGTCAGTAAAGACATCGTACTTTATATACTTTCAAAAATATCTGCAAGCGGTGCCACAGGCCATGCTGTTGAATTTGCTGGTTCGGCTATCAGAAGTCTTTCAATGGAAGCCCGGATGACTATTTGCAATATGAGCATTGAAATGGGTGCAAGATGCGGATTGATTGCCCCGGATGAAACAACATTTAAATATATGCAGGGGAAACCCCAAAGCCCTAAAGGGGTTTTATGGGAAAAGTCTTTGCAATACTGGAAAACTTTAAGAAGCGATAAAGATGCAGTTTTTGACAAAGAATTTTATTTTGATGCATCCGATATAGAACCGATGATTACATATGGCACTAATCCCGGAATGGGAATTAGTGTAAATGGAATTATTCCAACTGCTGAAACCGTGAATGATACGGATAAAAGTGGATTATCAAAATCACTTACCTATATGGGATTGAAAGAAGGTTCAACTATCAAAGGGCTGCAGGTGGATTATGTTTTTATCGGCAGTTGCACCAACTCCAGAATAGAGGATTTAAGAATGGTGGCCTCCTTTGTAAAAGGAAAAAAGAAAGCAAAGAATGTGGAAGTGTGGATTGTGCCGGGAAGTAAACAGGTGGAAAAACAGGCAATTGAAGAAGGTATTGATAAAATATTTGCTGAAGCAGGTTTTATATTACGCCAACCGGGTTGCAGCGCCTGTCTTGGTATGAATGAAGATAAAATACCGGCTGGTAAATATTGCATCAGTACCAGCAACAGGAATTTTGAAGGAAGACAGGGACCAGGAGCAAGAACGATGCTTGCAAGTCCATTGACAGCTGCTGCTGCTGCTGTTACAGGTGTAGTAACTGACGTAAGAGAATTAATAGTTGATGAAATTGCAGCAGTTGAATATTGATCATTGAACATTTATAATGAATAAAAGCATAAATATCGTTCGCTCAGCTTGTGTTCCACTCAACATAGAAAATGTGGACACTGACCAGATCATTCCTGCCCGTTTTTTAAAAGCAACAAGCCGGGAAGGGTTTGGTAAAAATCTTTTCCGTGACTGGAGATATATCAATGATGATGAAAACCAGCCGAAAGAAGGTTTTGCATTAAACAACAAAAAATATACAGGTAAAATTTTAGTGGCTGGTAAAAATTTTGGGTGCGGATCTTCCAGAGAACATGCGGCATGGGCCATTAAAGATGCAGGATTTGATGTGGTGGTAAGCAGTTTCTTCGCCGATATTTTCAAAAACAATTCACTCAATAATTTTTTGTTACCTGTTACAGTCAGTGAACGTTTTTTGCAAAAAATATTTGAAGCCGTTGAAAAAAATCCTGCAACAGAAGTTGAAGTAAATTTAGAAAAACAAACTATCAAAATTTTAGCGTCGCCGCTAGTCTCCCCCATTGTGGGAGATCCGGAGGGGGCCGAGGCTTTTGAAATTAACAGTTATAAAAAAACCTGCCTGCTGAATGGCTATGACGATATAGATTATTTGTTGAACAGTAAAAAAGAAATTCTTCAATACGAAAATTTATTGGCTTAACCCTTATGAAAAAGAAAATAGCAATATTAAACGGCGACGGCATCGGTCCTGAAGTGATCAAACAATCTATCCGTGCTTTAAATGCAGTTGGTGAAAGATTTGGCCATACATTTGAATTTACAGAAGCATTGATTGGTGCAGATGCCATTGACAAAACCGGAACAGCTCTGCCAGTTGAAACAATTGATATTTGCCTGGACAGCGATGCTATTTTATTTGGCGCCGTTGGTCATCCTAAATATGACAACGACCCTGATGCGAAGGTGAGACCGGAACAGGGAATACTGGGAATCAGGAAAGCTTTGCAACTGTATGCCAACATCCGGCCGGTAACAACTTACCTTTCCTTACAACACCTTTCTCCTGTTAAACCAAAGAATTTAACCGGAGTGGATTTTGTCATTTTCCGTGAACTGACCGGTGGAATTTATTTTGGCAAAAAACAAACTGCTGAGGATGGCAGTTCAGCAAGTGATGAATGTTTTTATACAAAGGAAGAAATAGAAAGAATTACTCACCAGGCTTTTCAATATGCACAAAAAAGAAGGAAGAAACTTACACTGGTTGATAAAGCCAATGTGCTGGAAACATCACGGCTTTGGAGAAAATGCGTACAACAAATTTCACAGGAATATACGGATGTTACAGTTGATTTCATGTTTGTTGATAATGCAGCAATGCAAATTATCCTCAATCCGAAACAATTTGATGTGATACTTACCGAAAATATGTTTGGCGATATCATCAGTGACGAAGCCAGTGTGCTAACTGGTTCTTTGGGATTACTTCCATCTGCTTCAGTTGGAAGTAAAACTGCGTTGTTTGAACCAATTCACGGTTCGTATCCGCAGGCTGCAGGAAAAGATATAGCCAACCCGTTGGGTTCTGTTCTTTCAGCAGCTATGTTACTCGATTATTTTGATATGAAAGAAGAAGCAGCATTGATCCGCGAAGCGGTGGAATGGACAATGGAAAATGGTTTTGTTACAAAAGATATTGACCCGGTCAATTTTTACTTCACTTCCACTATTGGTGAACTTATCAGTGATTATGTGAGTGGAAAAATTCCGGGATCCATTAAGAAAGAGAATATAGAATTACGAAAATCGACGATAATTTAAACAGCCCGGCCACCTCTAACTTTCCCAATGGGGGAGGATAGAAAACGCACAAGGCGGGCTTATCAGAGAAATTGAAAGGATAGTAAAATATCGATAAGCGAGGGCTGTGTAAAGGGTGGCCTTCCCTTTGGGAAGGTCGGGATGGGCTTCTGTTCTTTGTTTTATTAAACCGGCGGGTGTATATTTACAAAATATTCATCCTTCATGTTGAAGAGTAAATTAAATAATGTCATCACTGTTTCTGCGATAATTATAATTGTGGCTGTCATTATTATTACTTCAACAGGAGGTGGTGTATTATAATAAATTAAAAACTAATTATACAGCAACCCGCCTCCAAAAAGGCGGTTTTTTTCGGCCCATCCTGAATCATTCCTGCCGGGAAGGATTTAGAAGTGTCCGGTAAATTGAAAAGTAATTAAAATCATAAATAAGAAAAATGTCCCGTAAGGACGAAATATAAACCGAAGAATATGGCTATATATTATAATGAGAATACAATTATTTATCTGAATGGCGAGTTTGTAAAAGCTGCAGAAGCGAAAATGGACTTCTACAGCCAGTCTTTGCATTATGGCTATAGTGTATTTGAAGGAATCCGTTCTTACAAAACCGTGAAGGGAGAAACAAAAATCTTCAAAGAAGTTGAGCATTTTGAAAGATTAAAAAATTCTGCTGAGTCATTAAACATGCCTTATCACTGGACAACTGAGCAGCTGGTAGCAGTCACTTACGAAGTACTGAAAAGAAATAACCTGCAGGATGCTTATATCCGCCCGGTTGTATATGCACCTGCCAATATGAAATTTGATATTAATGAACAATCTTTCATTGTAATTGAAGCCTGGGAGATGCAACCATTCCTTGGCGATAAATTATTGCGGGTAATGACTTCCTCATTTCAACGGCCCAATCCGAAAGGATTTAAAATTCATGTTAAAGCAGCCGGTCATTATGTAAACTCGATTCTTGCCAGTCAGGAAGCCAAAGCAAATGGATATGACGAAGCCCTGTTACTTGATATGAATAATTGTGTAGCAGAAGCACCGGGAGCAAATTTGTTTTTTGAAAAAGATGGAAAACTTTTTACACCGGCCTTAGGGAATATTTTACCCGGCATTACAAGAGCCACAGTATTGGAGTTATGTTCAGACCTGGAAATTGAAGTTAAAGAAAAAATTTTCAATATTGAAGAATTGAAAAAAGCAGACGCTGCATTTTTCTGTGGCACGGCAGCTGAAGTGATAGGCATTGAAAGTTTGG
This sequence comes from Chitinophagaceae bacterium, assembly GCA_035292525.1. Taxonomy (GTDB): domain Bacteria; phylum Bacteroidota; class Bacteroidia; order Chitinophagales; family Chitinophagaceae; genus VBAS01. The sequence goes on along the minus strand of DATDPZ010000149.1, from coordinate 5,550 downwards.
ATGATTACAGATTCCCGAAAGAGTGGAATGAAACATTAAGCAGAAAAATTCAGTTTGCCTATAAAGACAGAGTTATTGAAAAAGAATTATTGCCACGGAGACACGGAATGACACGGAAGGAATTTGTACAGTAAAATCATTTCCTCCCCGGAGAAGTGAAATGAGGAGACAAACAAGTTAAGGACATCGGGGTGCCTGCCCGACTGAGTCATTAAAGCGGTAGTTGGTGAATAGCGAACAGGAAGTACAAGTGCACGCCCGGCTGAATGCCGTTCGGACGGGAGTGACACAACAGAAGTTTAATAGTAGTACAAAAGTTAAGTAAATAAAAAATAAAATGGCTGAACTGAATAAATATTCCAGGACATTAACACAAGATGTAACACAACCTGCTGCCCAGGCCATGTATTATGCCATCGGTTTTAAAGAAGAGGATTTTAATAAAGCACAAGTGGGTATTGTGAGTATGGGATGGGATGGCAATCCCTGTAATATGCATTTAAATGACCTGGCAGTGAGTGTCCGTGACAGTGTAAATGCAACAGAAGGTTTGTTGGGTTTGCGATTTTATACTATTGGTGTAAGCGATGGCATCAGCATGGGTACGGATGGTATGCGGTATAGTTTAGTGAGCCGTGATGTAATTGCCGATAGTATTGAAACCAATGCCGGTGCACAATACTATGATGGCTTGATTGCGATTCCAGGTTGTGATAAGAATATGCCGGGAGCTATCATGGCCATGGGAAGACTGAACCGTCCATCCATTATGTTGTATGGCGGAACGATTGCTCCTGGTCATTATAAAGGGGAGGACTTAAACATTGTAAGTGCATTTGAAGCATTAGGTGAAAAACTGGCAGGTAAACTGAGTGAAGTTGATTTTAAAGGAATCGTTCAGCATAGTTGTCCCGGCGCTGGTGCCTGTGGCGGTATGTACACTGCTAACACCATGGCTACTGCGATTGAAGCACTGGGAATGAGTTTACCCAACTCGTCTTCCAACCCTGCGCTGAGTGAAGACAAGCAAAAAGAATGTGCAGCCATAGGTGAAGCGATAAAAAAATTACTGGAGAAAAATATCACCCCAAAAGATATCATGACCCGCCAGGCATTTGAAAATGCCATTACCGTGATTATGGTTTTGGGAGGCAGTACCAACGCCGTTTTACATTTGATTGCCATGGCAAAATCCGTTGGTGTATCTGTTACCCAGGACGATTTTCAAACCATCAGTGATAAAATTCCGGTGCTGGCAGATTTTAAACCTTCCGGTAAATACCTGATGCAGGATCTGCATAAACACGGTGGCCTGCCTTCCGTGATGAAATATTTATTGCAGAAAGGATTTCTTCATGGCGATTGTATAACCGTGACCGGTAAAACGGTTGCCGAAAATTTAGCAATTGCAGTGGATTTAGATTTTGATGTACAAAAAATTATTTACCCGGTAGAAAATCCTGTCAAGGCAAGCGGTCATTTACAGATTCTATATGGCAATCTTGCAGAAAAAGGAAGCGTGGCAAAAATTACAGGCAAGGAAGGAGAAAAATTTATTGGCCCTGCACGGGTATTTGACGGAGAACAAAAATTAATCGCCGGCATCCGCAACGGACGGGTAAAAGCCGGTGATGTGGTGGTGATAAAAAATGAAGGACCCAAAGGCGCCCCTGGCATGCCGGAAATGCTGAAACCCACTTCAGCAATTATTGGCGCCGGATTAGGAAAATCAGTTGCACTCATCACCGATGGAAGATTCAGCGGCGGTACACATGGTTTTGTAGTAGGACACATCACTCCTGAAGCTCATAATGGTGGATTACTGGCATTTGTTCAGGATGAAGACGTAATTGAAATTGATATTGCAAAAAAAACAATCAACCTGAAACTAAGTGAACTTGAAATTGAAAATAGAAAAGCCGGCTGGAAACAACCGGCATTGAAAGTGAATAAGGGTGTGCTTTATAAATATGCACTCTGTGTAAAAGATGCAAGCGAGGGATGTGTGACGGATGAAGGACCGGCACCCACTTACTCTCCCGAAGAAGGAGAATTGGCAGGCACACAAGACCAGTTTATAGAAACCGTTAATTAAACAATGATTGGCAGAAAAATGATGAGTGAAATCTGATTGTTGAAGTGGAAGAATAAAAAATTGATTAAAGATATTAACCGCCAATATTACTACATAGGAGAAGGCAAGGTAAAGTGAGCATTAAAAATTGAATATTTAAAAAGTGAAACATGGAAACACTTGAAGTTCTAAAAGAAAAAGCAGCAACAAAGGAAATTAAATCTTTAAGCGGCAGTGAAGCTGTACTCCGTGCTTTAATAGCAGAAGGTGTTGACACTATTTTTGGATATCCAGGTGGCGCTATCATGCCCATCTATGATGCACTGTATGATTATCATGACCGGATGAAACATATTTTAGTTCGTCATGAGCAGGGAGCAATTCATGCTGCTCAGGGTTATGCAAGAGTGAGTGGAAGAACGGGTGTTGTATTTGCCACCAGTGGCCCGGGTGCCACTAATCTTGTTACCGGTTTAGCCGATGCGATGATTGACTCCACCCCTGTTGTCTGTATCACCGGCCAGGTGTTTGCACATTTATTAGGTACAGATGCTTTCCAGGAAACGGATGTCATCAACATTACCACACCGGTTACCAAATGGAATTACCAGGTTACTGACGCTACAGAAATTCCCCATGTGCTTGCCAAAGCATTTTATATTGCCGGAAGCGGAAGACCCGGGCCTGTAATTATTGATATTACAAAAAATGCACAACTGCAATTATTCGATTATGAAGGATACACAAAATGTGATCATATCAGGAGTTACCGTCCCAGGCCAATCGTTCGAAAAGAATATTTAGAAGAAGCAGCTAAACTCATAAATGAAGCAGAAAGACCCTTTGTTATTTTTGGCCAGGGAGTCATACTTGGAAAAGCAGAAAAAGAATTTCAGAAATTTATTGAAAAAGCAGGCATTCCCGCTGCATGGACTATTATGGGTATGAGTGCCATTCCTACTGATCATCCATTAGGCGTTGGCATGCTGGGCATGCATGGTAATTATGGCCCCAACCTGTTAACAAATGAATGTGATGTATTGATTGCTGTGGGGATGCGTTTCGATGACCGGGTAACCGGGCGGCTTGACAAATACGCCAGGCAGGCTAAAGTAATCCATCTCGATATTGATCCTTCAGAAATTGACAAAAATGTAAAAACAACAGTACCCGTTTGGGGCGATTGCAAAGAAACTTTGCCGTTGCTTACTACACTTGTAAATCAAAAAGTACATACAGCATGGTTGCAGAAGTTTAATGATTGCTTGTTTAAAGAAAAGGATAAATGTATTCAACAGGAATTTCATCCCTCCTGTGATGAACTCACCATGGGCGAAGTGATAGCTGCTATTAATGAATTGACAAACGGTGATGCAGTCATAGTGACGGATGTGGGCCAGCACCAGATGGTAACCTGCCGCTATGCAAAATATAACAGGAGTAAAAGTAATATCACCAGTGGGGGATTAGGCACCATGGGGTTTGCCCTGCCTGCTGCTATCGGAGCCAGCTATGGTGCACCGGAAAGAACAGTTATTGCCATCATAGGTGATGGAGGTATTCAAATGACGATACAGGAATTGGGAACTATCATGCAGTTTAAACCCGATGTAAAAATCATTATCCTGAACAATAAATTCCTGGGTATGGTTCGCCAGTGGCAGGAATTGTTTCACCAGCACCGTTACTCATTTGTAAATATTGAAAGCCCTGATTTTGTAATGGTGGCAAAAGGTTATGGCATTGAAGGAAAAAGTATTTCAAAAAGAGATGAGTTAAAAAATACATTAAAAGAAATGATGAATCATAAAGGAAGTTATTTGCTGGAAGTAATGGTGGGAAAAGAAAACAATGTATTCCCGATGGTACCACAGGGTCGTGGTGTGGCAGAGGTGGTTTTATGTAAAGAAGAAATCTAGCTCTTGCCCCAAATGGGGAACTTAGGCCGGATATTTTTTATGACCACTAAAGTTCTTTACTAAACAATTAATCTGATCTCAAAGAACAGGGAAGCAGAGCGATCGCAGAGTATCTCTTCGTAATCTCATAATATCTTGTTCTTCGAAGTAAAAAAAATAATTATGCAAAAACAGGAATACACCATCACAGTTTATACAGAAAATCAAATTGGTTTGCTGAACCGTATCGCCATTATTTTTTCCAGAAGAAAAATTAATGTGGAAAGCCTGAATACTTCACCATCCGAAGTAGACAGTGTACATCGCTTCACTATCGTTATCAATGAAACGGAAGAAGTGGTACGTAAACTTTGCCGCCAGATTGAAAAACAGGTGGAAGTATTAAAAGCTTATTATAATACCAATGAAGAAATTATCTGGCAGGAACTGGCCTTGTATAAAGTGCCAACTGAAATCATTGCAGAAGAAGTAAAAGTGGAACGGCTGCTAAGCCAGTTTGGGGCAAAGGCCGTCGTGATAAGAAAAGATTATACGGTATTTGAAGTAAGCGGCCAGCGGGAAGAAACCGATGCTTTCATAAAAGTATTAGAACCATTTGGCTTAATAGAATTCGTTCGCAGTGCAAGAGTGGCTATAATAAAAAACAGCGATGGCTTTCATAAAAAATTAAAATCATTTGAATACAAAGAACCTGGTGAAGAAGTTGTGGAGAATGAATTTTTAGATAAAAATGAAGAAGTGTTCAGTATGTAAAACCGCCTGTCCCTCTAAAGCGGGAACTTAGGTTGAACATGCTTTCAACAACCATCCCCTCCCTGGAGAGGCGAATTTAGGAGATACTTTTTTTCAGGAAACCGGGGTGCCTGCCCGACTGAGTCATTCCCGTCCTTACCGGCACGGGCGGGCAGGCGGGGGTTGCTGAATAGAAATACAAGAGATGAACGGAGCGTCGAGCCGAAGGCTCCCCTTCGGGGCAACAAAAGTTCAATCAGGGAACAAATTATTGAATCAAAAAATAAAAACTTAAACTTTTAAAAAATAACAACAATGGCAAAATTAAATTTCGGCGGAGTTACTGAAAATGTAGTGACCCGTGAAGAATTTCCCCTGGCAAAAGCACAGGAAGTACTGGCCAATGAAACAGTAGCAGTAATTGGTTATGGTGTACAGGGCCCGGGCCAGGCACTCAATCAGAAAGACAATGGCATTAACGTGATAGTTGGTCAGCGGAAAAACAGTAAAAGCTGGGATAAAGCCATCCGCGATGGTTTTGTTCCCGGGGAATCTTTATTTGAAATTGAAGAAGCATTACAGAGAGGCACTATTATTTGTTACTTACTGAGCGATGCAGCACAAATTGCTTTATGGCCCACTGTAAAAAAACATTTAACCCCCGGCAAGGCATTATATTTTTCTCATGGCTTTGGTATTACGTTCAATGAACAAACAGGAATTATTCCTCCAAAAGAGGTAGATGTATTTTTAGTAGCCCCAAAAGGAAGTGGTACTTCACTGCGAAGAATGTTTTTACAGGGTCGTGGATTGAATAGTTCTTAT
>DATDPZ010000148.1:0-7173 GCA_035292525.1 Chitinophagaceae bacterium | reverse complement strand
TCAATAATATTTTCAATCATATAATGGCCCCGGTTATCTGCAAGAAACTTTGCAAAAGAAGCCAGGTAGCGGTTGGGCAATGGTTTTTTATATACGTTTTCAAGAATTTCTGAAGCATTGGTTAAATAAGCGAAATCAAACCTTCCCTTTAATTCTTCATCAAAAGTATCATAGAGGTAATATTGAATTACTTTTTTGCCCAGGTAAGCGCCGCTGCCTTCATCACCCAGCACATACCCCAAACCCGGGCTGTTCTTTACTATTTTTTTCCCGTTGTAATAACAGGAATTAGATCCTGTACCCAAAATACAGGATATACCCTTTTTATTTCCGCAAAGTGCTCTTGCTGCACCCATCAGATCGTGAGTGACATGGACCTTTGCGTCTGCCAATACCTGTTGAATGGCCTTTTGTACCATTTGGGCATTCCCCGTATTTGCACAACCGGTTCCATAATAATACACTTCATCAACGACCGTATTTTTCAAAGCAGATTTTAACTCTTTACGAAGTAAGTCTTTTATTTGTCCGGAGTTTAAAAAATAAGGACTGATGCCCTGAGTAAAGATGGTTTTCTTTTTTCCGTTTTTTAATAAACACCATTCTGCTTTTGTTGCGCCGGAGTCTGCTATCAGTTTTGTTTTTGCCATACAACAGGAATTGTTTCTTTAAAGTTTGTTTTATTCTGAACAGGTCATCGTCCAACTATTTTACAGTATACTGAGCAGGAATTTGTAACCAGAAAACAGCAACTTTTATCTAATTTGCGATTAAAATACAAAGAAATAAAGAACAATGGTTAATAAAAAATTGAAAGTATGGCTACCACTGGTAATTTCATTAGTCCTGATAGCCGGGATGTATGTTGGTTTCAGGCTCAGGGATAATACCCCGTCCGGTAAAGGATTTTTAAAGATTGACCGCAAATCCTCCATGCAGGAAATTTTAGACCTGATCAAATACAGGTATGTGGACTCCGTAAAACTGGATACCCTCCAGCTGAATGCCATTAATGAAATGATGAGTGAACTGGATCCACATTCAGCCTTTATCCCGGCCAGCTATTTACAGGAAGTAAATGATGATATGGCCGGAAATTTTGAAGGCATTGGTGTAGAATTCAATATTTTTTCTGATACGGTACATATTGTGCATGTGATAGCAAATGGTCCAAGCGATAAAGCCGGATTGCAGGTGGGTGACAGAATTATAAAAGTCAACAAAGAAAACATGGCGGGTATATCCATTTCAACTGACCATGTTAAAAAGAAGATGCGGGGCAAAAGAGGATCCGTTGTGGAAGTGGCGCTGTTGAGGAATGGAGAAGAAAAAATATTCAGGATAACAAGAGGTACGATACCGATACTCTCATTGGATGCGGCATACCTGCTGGATAAAAGTACCGGTTATATCAGGCTCAATAAATTCTCAGAAACTTCCTATGAAGAATTCATGAATGCCCTGGAAGAACTGAATAAAAATAAAATTGAAAACCTGGTGGTCGATCTTCGAGGAAATGGCGGTGGCCTGTTAAATGAAGCAGTGGATATGGCTGATGAATTTTTAAGCGAGGATAAACTGGTGGTGTTTACGGAAGGGCTGAATATGAAGCGCAGGGAATATAAATGCAAACGACCCGGATTATTTGAAGAAGGGAAACTGGTGATATTGGTGGACGAACTCTCTGCCAGTGCCAGTGAAGTACTGGCCGGCGCCTTGCAGGATTGGGACAGGGCCACCATCATTGGCCGAAGAACTTTTGGGAAAGGATTGGTACAGGAACAATATGAATTAAGTGACGGGTCGGCTATCCGGTTAACGGTTGCCCGGTATTACACACCCGTGGGGCGCAGTATTCAACGTTCCTATGAGAAAGGTAAAAAAAACTATATGGATGATATAGTGGACCGCTATAATAATGGCGAAATGATTAATGCCGACAGTACCAGGTCTGAAAATGCCCGCCTGTCGGACGGACAGGGAAAAATATTTGAAACCAAATTGAAAAAACGTAAAGTATATGGAGGGGGGGGAATCACTCCCGATATTTTTGTAGCAGTAGATACCGGTACGGTGGATAAAAATATCATCCGGTTATTTACCGACGGTTCTTTCAATATATTTTTATATAATTATTTTATGCAGCACCGTATAGAGATCAGTAAATACAATACACCGGGAAATTTTGCTGCTGATTATAATGACATGGAAAAGGCCTGGTTATCCCTGGTTGATTTTACTTCAAAAAATAATAAAGGATTAAAAAACATTTCTGCTACTTCAAAAGAATACCTGCAAAAAAGAATAAAAGCACAACTGGCCAGGTATCAATGGAGGAATGAGGGTTATTTTGAAGTGATGAACAGTTCTGACCCGATGATCAAAAAGGCTTTGGAAGAACTATCGTCTGCAAAAAAACAATCCAACTAAATTGAATTGTTTTACAGGATAAGTTTAATTTTTTTCGCCTTATTTAACCGCCGTTGTTTTTATCGAACCAATGCTTTTTTTCAACAGAATAAGAAGCTACCAATCCCAGGCCGCCACCTATAGCGATCAGTGCAAAATATAAACCGGCTGGTTCAAAATTATATGGAATGGCATACATATCCAGGAAAAAAGCTACTAATAAACCCAATCCAGCACCCAGGAAAAGCAAGCCTGTTTTCAGGCTGCGAAAAGGCGCCGGCCTGTTTACACTGTCTTTCGGATTCATACCTTTCTCAATCATAGCCAGGTTTTCCCTGCTTTTCAGATAAACAATTCCAAAAATCATTGCACATCCTGCAATGGGAACTAAAATGGGTATTAAAATTTCTGCACCGTGCATAATTCAAATTTTTATGGTTATTAAATTTTTGTCTTCTGTTCTTTATGACTATTTGTTTAGTAAACAGGTTACAGCCTTTGAAGAACTATTTAATTTCATGTTCCAAAGCCCTGCAGTAGTAACATGAATTGGCATACTTCAATTAAGACTACTAAACTAAGCTCCTGGTTACCATCTTAAGTAGATTTATCAGCCGGAATTTCAAGTTCTATATAATAAGATGAAATAAGAACTAATTTTAGTGTAACCAAATGAAGGCATAGGTAGTCTTATTTATTGAATGTCAACCGGACTGACTGATAACGAGATCATAAGCAGTGTACTGCAGGGTGATAAGAATGCCTTTGCAGAACTGGTAACCCGTTACCAGAATTATGTTTTTACCCTGACATTAAGATTGATCAAAAACAGGGAAGATGCAGAAGAAGTGGCACAGGATGTTTTTATAAAAGCTTACCGCTACCTGGCTGATTTCAGGGGCGATTCCAAATTCAGTACCTGGCTGTACACTATTGTCAATACCACCAGTATAACTTTTTTAAGAAAGAAAAAACTGGCAATTCAATCTCTTGATGATGAAAAAACGTTTGAAGTGGCCGACAGCCGGGATTCGGGTATGAGAGCAGATCATGTAGAGAAAAAATCCAGAGTAACCATGGTTAACAATGCCATTGCATTATTAAGCCCCGACGATGCAGAAGTGATTACCTTATTTTATAAAGCGGAGCAGACACTTGAAGAAATAGCGAAGATATTGGGTCTGGAACCGAATACAGTTAAAGTAAGATTACACAGGGCCAGAACAAGATTGAAAGAAAAAATGGAAACACATTATCAGGAAGAAGTTTTAAACATTTATTAATAACAGACGTATGAATCAGCAACAAACACCTGAGCAACAACTATGGTCTTACATTGACGGGTTTGCTTCCGTTGATGAAAAAGCTGCCATTGAAAAATTGCTGGAAAACAACCCGGAATGGAAAAAAAAGTACAATGAATTGCTGGACATTCACCAGCTGTTGAATTCATCAGAACTGGAACATCCCCCGCTGCGTTTTACAAAAAATGTAATGGAAAAAATTGCTTTACAGCATATAGCTCCGGCTACAAAAAATTACATCAATAAAAAAATCATCTGGGGCATTGCCGCTTTCTTTATCATCGTTATAGTAAGTTTCCTTGTATATGGTATAGTGCAGATAAACTGGAATGAAACCGGGGACACAAAACTGCCCCTTGATTTTGCACAGGTTGATTACAGTAAATTTTTCAACAACAATATGGTAAATGGTTTTATGATGGTGAATGTGCTGCTGGGTCTTGCATTGCTTGATCGTTTTCTTGCCGTTAAAAGAAATAAATTAAGAAAAGAAACCAGATGATTATTAATCATCTGGTCCGGCGATCCCCTTTTCCTGCGCTTGTCAAAGGAATGAGGGGCTTTTTATTAATGAACATTCTCTTACAGGAGCTCTCAGGTTCAATTTCTTAACTTTGCCCTTTAAGGAATTATAATATGGATATCAAAAACAACATACTTGAAACCATTGGAAACACGCCACTGATCAAACTGAACAAGATTACAAAAAATATACCCTGTACGGTGGCAGCAAAAGTGGATTATTTTAATCCAGGAAATTCTATCAAAGACCGAATGGCCGTGAAGATGGTGGAAGTGGCAGAAAAAGAAGGTAAGTTGAAACCCGGAGGTACGATCATTGAATGTACCAGCGGAAATACCGGTATGGGCCTTGCATTGGCTGCCGTTGTAAAAGGATACAAATGCATTTTTGTAACAACCGATAAACAATCAAAAGAAAAAGCAGACATTTTAAAAGCTGTGGGCGCCGAAGTGATTGTTTGTCCTACCAATGTGATGCCGGAAGACCCGGGAAGCTATTACAGTGTAGCTAAAAGATTAGCTGCAGAAATTCCTGATTCATATCACATGAACCAGTACGATAACCTGGCTAACCGGTTGGCACATTATGAATCAACCGGTCCCGAGATCTGGAATCAGACGGATGGCAACATCACTCACCTTGTATGTACTGCCGGTACCGGAGGTACCATAACGGGAACAGCCATGTACCTGAAAGAAAAAAATCCAAACATACAGGTGTGGGCTATTGATGTATTTGGCTCTTTGCTGACAAAATTTTTTCGTACCGGAGAAGTGGATATGGGTGAAGTGCATCCTTATATAAGCGAAGGATTTGGTGAAGATTTTGTTCCGGAAAATTATGATATGAAATGGATTGACCATTTTGAACAGGTGACTGACAAAGACGGGGCCGTCATGGCAAGAAGGCTGGCAAAGGAAGAAGGTATTTTTTGCGGCTATAGTGCCGGCAGCTGCATACAGGGATTGATGCAATTAAAAGGCAGGTTGAAAAAAGATGATCTTGTCGTTTGTATTTTCCATGACCATGGTAGCCGGTATGTGGGCAAAGTTTATAATGACCAGTGGATGATGGAACGTGGTTTCCTGGATGTAAAAACATTTAAAGATATTGTGAACGGACGCAAAGAAGAGCAGAGACTGGTAACGATTAATCCTGCACAAACAGTAGCAGAAGCGGTAGAACTGATGAAAAAGTATGATATTGAAAATATACCTGTCATGAACGGATCGGGACTTATCGGTTCAATAAGTGAGAACGGATTATTTCAAAAAGTATTTTCAAACCCCGATATAAAAAATGAAAAGGTGGAATTGGTAATGGAACCCTCCTACCCGGTTGTTGAGTTCAATACCCCTGTTGAAAAACTCAGTACACTGATCAATAAAGAAAACGGAGCTGTTTTAAGTAAAGATGAAGTTGGAAATTTTCATATTGTTACCAAGTATGATGTGATACAGGCGTTGGGGAAATGATACTGGTAAGCCTGATTTGTTTTTCAATAAAACTTCTGTTCTATTTTAGTGGTTTTGCAATAACACTTGTTCGTGTTAATGAATGAGTAATTAATTTAACTTGCAGCCCCAAAACGTTCGCCTGCCTGCTATAATATATTATTTATCCCTAAACAAAAAACCTACATGAAAAAATACCGTGCCGGAGTATTACACGGCGAAGAACTTGAAGCTTTATACCAGGATGCAAAAAAAAATCAGTTTGCTATGCTGGCAGTAAATACTATCGGAACAAATACAATAAATGCCACGCTGGAAACAGCTGCAAAAGTAAATTCACCGGTGATCATCCAGTTTTCCAATGGCGGCGCCCGGTTTATAGCCGGAAATGGAATGCCCAATGACCAGTTGCAGGGGAATATTTCCGGTGGAATTTCCGGCGCTCTGCATATTCATAATGTTGCAAAATATTATGGAGTACCAGTTGTATTACATACGGATCATGCTTCAAAAAAGTGGTTGCCCTGGATCAGCGGGCTGATAGATGCCGGCGAAGAATTTTTTAAAGAAAAAAAACAACCGCTGTTCAGCTCACACATGCTGGATCTCAGTGAAGAACCTATTGAAGAAAATATTCAAACCTCTGTTGAATTTTTTAAACGGATGAAACCACTGGGCATGAGTATTGAAATAGAACTGGGAGTTACAGGTGGTGAAGAAGATGGTGTAGATAATACTGAAATTGAAAATTCAAAATTGTACACACAACCAGTTGAAGTTGCATTCGCATATAAGGAATTACTAAAAGTCGGAAACATGTTTACAGTTGCAGCAGCATTTGGAAATGTACACGGCGTATATAAACCGGGAAATGTAGAATTGCGTCCTGAAATATTAAACAATAGTCAGCTTCACATAGAAAAAGAATTTAAAACCGGGCCTAAGCCGGTATATTTTGTTTTCCATGGTGGAAGCGGTTCACCCCAGCATCAGATTCGTGAAGCAATAGGATATGGAGCTATCAAAATGAATATAGATACCGATCTTCAATGGGCTTTCTGGGAAGGTGTATTAAATAATTACAAAAAGAATGAAGCTTATCTGCAAGGTCAGTTAGGTAATCCTGAAGGTGCTGACAAGCCTAATAAAAAACATTATGACCCAAGAGTATGGTTGCGCAAAGGCGAAGAAACATTTATCAAACGGTTGGAAGTTGCTTTTGAAGATTTGAATTGTATAAACCGGAATTCGTAAAAGTATTAACTATCATACCTTAAACGCTAACATTCCTATATTTGTAACCACACAAAAACTTTTGCATGGCAAAACTAGTAGAAGATTTTGATGCAAACCTGGCTGGTGATGAAGGAAAAGGAAGCACAAAGTCAAGTTGGTTTAAAAGAATACGAAAAGGGATCCTTACCAGTACGCATGAAAAAAAAGAGACCCCGGAAGGCTTATGGTCAAAATGCCCCGAATGTAA
>DATDPZ010000147.1:0-16675 GCA_035292525.1 Chitinophagaceae bacterium | reverse complement strand
AAACAAGACAAGCCAGTATTTCACATTCAATTTTTTTTCCCAAGCCAATTCCCAATGCCCGGTGGATCCCGGAAAAATTCAGGGAAAACTTCAGGACCGTACTCACTTTTTCATTAGGCAATATTGAAAGAAAAACACTTTTTAATTTAACATCACTTAATGCCTCCTGGGGTTATAATTTCAGTTGGAAAAACAAAAAGGATCAAAACCTGGCACTTAGTTTTAAAATCCCAAATATTGAATATGCTTTTTTAAATCCCCGCCCGCTTTTAGACAGCATCTTTATAAAAACACCTGTTTTCAGAAACATATTTAATACCGGCCTGGTAGTTTCTGTACAATCAGGTTTCCAGATTCGCGGGGGGAAAGGAAAATCCACCAACGTTTTCAGAACAAATATTGAAGAATCCGGATTACTGACTGACTTAATAAAAATTAAAGCACTTGACAGTCTTTTTCGTTTTGTAAAACTGGATGCCGAATTTATCCGCAATATAAATTTTGGAAAAACTTCATTTTTATTCCGGACTTATGCAGGAGCAGGATTTGCCCTGGAAACAAGAGCAAGGAAAACCAATGTCAATCTTCCTTTTTTCAAACAATTTTATGCCGGGGGACCCAATAGTATGCGGGCATGGGGGTTACGTACATTAGGGCCGGGTTCCACTGTTAAATCAAGGGATTCTGTACCCTTCCGTTTTGGGGATTTTCAATTTGAAACAAATGCCGAGTATCGTTTTCCTTTTTTCAGGGTTGGAGGGTACCTGGTGAGTAGTTGTGTATTTACAGACATTGGTAATGTTTGGTTTTTAAAAAGCAATACTGATTTTCCGGATGGCACGTTGACTGCAAAAAATTTTTTAGCAGATCTGGCTGTTGGCCTGGGTACCGGCCTGCGATTTGATTTTACTTTTTTTCTATTGCGGCTTGATTATGGGATCAAGATAAAGAACCCCACACCGGAACCATTTAATATTGCAGGAAGAAATAAATGGTTCTATAATTTTAAACCTTTGGGGGGCATCGTACAATTGGGGATCAACTATCCTTTTTCATTTTGATCAGGCTTATTTCTTTTTCAAATTCTTCCATACTCAAAGCATTGTCCAGATGGTAATCGCCAATCCTGGTTCTGCATAAACTACTCAGGTAGGCACCACAGCCCAACTTTTCTCCAAAATCATTTGCCAGGCTCCTGATATAAGTACCGGTACTGCAAACCACCCGGAATGAAACCACCGGCAACTCTATTTTAGTTATCTGAAAATCCAAAATGTTAATTTTTCTTGGTTTTAATTCAACTTCAATTCCTTTTCTTGCTAATTCATATACCCTGGTGCCATCTATTTTAATTGCAGAATGAACCGGAGGTATCTGCATGATCTCTCCTGTAAAATTTTTTGCTGTTTCCATTATATTTTCGGTAGATAAAAAATCAAATGCCTTAAAATTTCCGGGGGCCGATTCCCTGTCATAGGTAGCAGTGCTGGCACCCAGTGTAAAGCTGCCGGTATATTCCTTTTCCTGGGCCATATACTCATTTATCTTTTTTGTAAATTTTCCGGTACAAATAATTAACAGCCCCGTTGCCAGGGGGTCAAGTGTGCCTGCATGCCCCACTTTTTTTATCCTGATCAGTTTCCTGATGTTTCTTATCACATCAAAAGATGTCCAGCCAACCGGTTTATTGACTAATAACATACGGCCTTCTTCAAAACTGTTTTCAGGATGTATCATAGTGGCAAATGTAAGGCTTGTTTTTAATGATTTTTCTCATGATTGATCATAACAAATATCTCCATACCAGTGAAGTTTTTTGACCTAACTTTGCGATGCAAATTCTGAAAATGAAAAAGACACATATCGTACTGCTTGTTTTAATTGTAGCCGCAATTGCTGGTTTAATCAGCCTGATGCCAAAATCCGGCGTTGATCTGATGAGTAGTTATGAAAGCATTGCCTCCGCTAAAGAAAAAGAAGGAAAGTTTGTGCATGTAGTAGCAAAACTTGATAAGAGACAGCCCATAGAATATGATGCGCTGAAAAATCCAAATTACCTGAGTTTTACTGCTGTTGATTCCTTGGGTGGCACCGTTCAGGTAGTTTATAAAAATGCCAAGCCCGATAATCTTGAATACAGTGAACGTCTGGTGATGAAGGGTAAAATAAACGGAGACAAATTTGAGTGTAATGAAATACTGATGAAATGCCCGTCTAAATACACAGATGACCCCAACCGCATTCAGCAAAGCATCAATAACAACACTAATTAATTTCAATGGACTATATCGGAGAACACCTGCTGCCCGGAAAGATCGGCCATCTTTTTATCATCATTTCTTTTGTTGCTTCTATTCTTGCCAGTTTTGCTTATTATAAATCTTTTCGCAGTCCTGATCCTTCTGATCAGCAAAGCTGGAAGCGGATCGGGAGAATTTCATTTTTGATTGATGCAGTTTCAGTGATTGGGGTTTTTGTGTTGCTTTATTTTCTGATTGCCAATCACCGATACGAATACCAATACGTTTATAAAAACTCCGGCAACGACCTGGAACCAAAATATATTTTCAGTTCACTCTGGAGTGCATCAGAAGGTAGTTTCATTCTTTGGACTGTCTGGCATGGAATATTAGGAGTGGTATTGATGTTCACTTCAAAAAAATGGGAAGGACCCACCATGATGGTGCTTTCGTTTGCACAGGTTTGTTTGGCAACCATGCTATTGGGTGTTTATGTTTTCGGGATAAAAATTGGCAGCAATCCTTTTGCATTATTCAGGGAGCAGATGCCCAACCTGCCGCTATTTGGTTATGCTGATTATGCTACTCGAATTACCGATGGCAACGGATTGAATCAACTTTTACAGAATTACTGGATGGTCATTCACCCACCGGTATTATTCATGGGGTTTGCCAGTTGCATCATTCCATTTGCATTTGCGGTGGCCGGTATAGCAACAAAAAAATATGGCGACTGGACCAAACCAGTATTGCCATGGGCTTTGTTTGCTGCTGCAGTTTTAGGAGTGGGGGTGATGATGGGTGCTGCATGGGCCTATGAGTCTTTAAGCTTTGGCGGTTACTGGGCATGGGACCCGGTAGAGAATGCATCCTTAGTACCCTGGCTTACTTTAATGGCAGGAATTCATACGATCATTATTTACAGAAATACCGGCCGTTCCTTAAAAACATCTTTTTTCTTAATCACACTTTCTTTTATTCTCATTGTATATTCTACTTTTCTCACCCGAAGCGGGATACTTGGAGAAACATCTGTTCATTCCTTTGCTGATCTTGGTATGAATGCACAGCTTTATTTATTCTTATATGGTTTTTTCTGGCTTCCCGTTATTGTTTCTGCCATTGGTATAAAAAACCAGTTAATATCTTTATCGGCGGCCCTTATTTTTTTATTACTGGCAGGCTTTGTTCATTCTTCTTTTGCAGTATTATCACCCATAGTGGCATTGGCATGGATGATGCTCAATCTGAAAAAAGTCATTCCTTCTGAAAATAAAGAAGAGGCTGCTTCTTCCCGCGAATTCTGGATGTATATCGGCGCTATTGTGCTTTTGATTTCAACACTCATCATCAGCATTCAGACATCTGTACCGGTTTTCAATAAGATTTTTAATACAAACTATGCACCTGCGCAGGATGTGGAGTTTTCATACAACCGCATCCAGATTTTTATCGCCATTATCATTGGATTGCTGACGGCGGTTACCCAGTATTTAAAATACAGGGAAACTTCCAGGAGTTTTTTCTTAAAAAAGATGATGCTGCCTGTCATTCTCAGTGTCATTGCTGCTGTATTAATTCTGGCATTTGGAAATATATTTTATGAAAAACACGGATCAGGTTTTCTGGCAGCCATCTGGATTGCTATTGCCAGCAGTGTTTTTGCCGTTATTGCAAACCTCTCTTATATATGGTTAGGGATAAAAGGAAAATTAAAACTCAGCGGGCCCTCGGTTGCTCACTTTGGTTTCGGACTGATGTTACTCGGCATTTTGATTTCGTCTTCAAAAAAAGAAGTACTCTCTTTTAACACCAGTGGCATTTTTGTAAATTTTGGAGAAAACAGTAATGAAAATTCAGGAGAAAACCTTACGCTGGTAAAGGACATGAGAATGGATATGGGCAAGTATTGGGTTACGTATGCAAAGGATTCTATGCATCCAAAAAAATCACAATGGTATTACAGTTTGAAATTTGAAAGCAAGGATGGCAAAGAAAATTTTACATTAACCCCCAACGCATTTATAAATTATAAAGGCAATGAAGGTTTGATGGCCAATCCGGATGCGAAGCATTACTGGGATCATGATATTTTTGCCTATATCACTGCCTTACCGGATCCTGAAAGAAACATTGATACTACTGCTTTTGAAACCCGGTCGGCAAAAGTTGGCGATTCCATATTTTATTCAAAAGGGTTTATGATTCTGGAGGATATTAAATCAACTGACAGTTTACCGGTAGAAATATTCGGTGAGGATGGAAAACTTTTTGAGGCAAGAATCAGGGTTTACTCCAAAACCAGTTCTACTTATACCTCATTAACCAGGCTGGCCCATGCAAAAGGCGCAGTATTAAGTATGCCCGATACGGTAATGCCTGAAAGCCTGATTCTGCAATTAAACAAGTATGATGGAAAAACCGCTGAGATCGGAGTAAAAGAATCGGGTTCTGTACTTAAATATATTACACTAAAAGCCTATAAATTTCCGTTTATTAATGTACTGTGGCTGGGTACCATTCTTATGGCATTGGGAATGTTTATCAGTATGGCCAGGCGCATACAATTAAACAAAATAACCAATGATTGATTTCTTATAATTTTTAACGATCCTATACAGCTATGTATAAACGGCCGTTGTCTTTTATCAGTAATTTAGTTTTATGAAAAAACGGGTTTATTTTAGGATAATGTTTACACTGGGATTCCTGCTCAGTATGACTGGTCATGTTTTTTCCCAATCTGATACTCTCGTAACCCCAATACCTGTTGCACCCCGGATAGATCCTAAAAAATGGGGGTCAAATGATACAATTATTACACAGGCCATTTATTACCAGAATGAATGGATGCCATATAAAGAGCTGGAAATGGCCTGGGTTTCCAATATGAGTGATAAAAAACTGGCAAAGTATATAGCTGAATGGACCAGGTTACGCAATGCAGTTTATGTTACATATCCTTATGCACGGACTGCCGGCCTGTTGATGAATGACATCAATACTCATTTAACAGCCGTGAAGGATAAGAAAGAAAAAAAAGAATATATTAAAAGCAGGGAGAAAGAATTGAAAACTCAGTTTGCAGATCCGTTGTCAGATCTTTCTATTTACCAGGGAAAAATTTTAATGAAACTGATCAACCGGCAAACAAGTAACAACTGTTACGATATTGTAAAAAATTACCGTGGCGGCATTACGGCCAGGCTGTACCAGACCGTTGCTTTTTTTTATGGCACCAGTTTAAAACAGGGATGGGATATTAGCGATAGGGTAGATGGGCAGATAGAAAACATCATCAAAGAAATTGACGCTAGCTGGTATAATAATCCCTATAAACCGGGAATCAGGTAGTCTGTTGTTTTTGCCTGCCTCCATAACCTGCCGGACGGGTTTTATGTTTTTCAAAATTAAATCAGCAATCAATTCTTACCTAAATTTGCCTGGTAATAACCAAAAACAATAAACGATAAACCTCCAACCAGATATGAAATTAGACATTCTTGCCATTGGCGCTCATCCGGATGATGTAGAGCTAAGCTGCTCGGGAGTGCTTATTAATGAAATTAAAAACGGGAAAAAAGTTGGCGTACTGGATTTGACGCAGGGTGAATTGGGTTCCCGTGGTTCGGTTGATATCAGGTATGAAGAAGCAGCTAAAGCAGCGATAATCATGGGTGTGCATGTGCGGGAAAATTTAAAAATGAGAGATGGTTTTTTTATAAATGATGAAACTCATCAGAAAAAACTGATTGAAGTATTAAGAAGATACCAGCCTGAAATTGTATTGGCAAATTCTTTGAATGACAGGCACCCTGATCATGGAAAAGCAGGGAAAATGATTGCTGACAGTTGTTTTTTATCCGGACTGTTAAAGGTGGAAACAAAGGATGAGAAAGGCGAACCGCAGGAAGCATGGCGACCAAAATATGTTTTTCATTACATACAGGACAGGTATTGTGAACCCGATCTGCTGATTGATATTACAAGTGTATTTGATCAGCGGATGGAAGCAATCAAAGCTTATACTACACAATTTTATAATCCCGAAAACGAAGACGATGGCCCGCAAACTTATATTTCAACACCTGATTTTTTAGAAAGTGTTGTAGCCCGTGCCCGTATGTTGGGAAAAAAAATCGGAGTGAAATATGCCGAAGGCTTCAATTCTGAAAAAAGAATCGGTATCAGTGGCTTTGATGCATTGATTTCTCTTGAAACCTGATAAATCAGCAAGAAAAATTCAGAAAATAGAGAAGTAATTACCTGTATAACTCTTTTTGAATCAGGTAGTTTTTTTCAGTTATATAGAGTACCTTTGCCACTAATTTAAAAAGAGCTAATGTCAAGTCCAAAATTCCCCAAACTCCCTTTATCCTTTCATGGTGATTTGAAAAAAAAGATTGCTGATTATTTTCAACAAAAAGGTAAATCCACCACCGGTAATTTTAACCTGTATTTCAAAGCAGCCTTGCTGGTTTCGGGCCTGGTTGCCTTGTATATCCATCTTGTTTTTTTTACGCCATCTGCCATCCTGGCTATTTCTGAATCGGTCATCATGGGCTGTGTGGTTGCAGCAGTTGGTTTCAATGTCATGCACGACGGGGCACATGGCAGTTTCAGCCGCTACAAATGGATCAATAGCATGGCTTCCAATTTTGCCAATTTTTTAGGTGCCAGCCAGTATATGTGGAAAATGAAACATAATATTATTCATCATACTTATACAAATATCAGTGGCGTGGATGATGATATTGAAGCCCGGCCATTGTTGCGTCTTTGTGATGAACAGCCACACTATAAAATTCACAAATACCAGCATTTTTATTTCTGGGCCGCTTATTCCTTGTTATACATCTACTGGGTTTTTGTAACGGATTATAAAAAATATTTTTCCGGCAGAATAGGTTCCACTCCACTCAGGAAGATGACCCTTAGCGAACATATTTATTTTTGGTTTTATAAAATAGCTCATGCAGGCATCTTTGTAATCATTCCTATTGTGATGGTTGGTTTTCTGCCCTGGCTGATCGGTTATTTATCCATGGGACTGATAGCTGGTTTTGTTTTAAGTATTGTATTTCAACTGGCACATACAGTGGAACACACTCATTTCCCGATGCCCGATGCAATTACCGGTAAAATGGAAGACGAATGGGCCATTCACCAGGTAAAGACCACGGCAAATTTTGCTACCAGGAACAAGTTGGTAAGTTGGTTGGTAGGAGGTTTAAATTTCCAGATTGAACATCATCTTTTCCCTAAAATATCACACATTCATTATCCGGCCATCAGTAAGATCATCAGGCAGGTTTGCCAGGATCATGGAATTACTTATATAGAATTTCCAAAAGTGCGGTATGCCATTGCCTCCCATGTTAATTATTTAAAACAATTGGGACGGGCCTGATCATTTTTTAAGAATCATAAATACCTCAGTCCCTTTCCTGGATTCAATGGAATTATAGCAAGTGCTGATTTTTACATTTGAAAAACAGGCAGAGAATAATTGACGGTATTCTTCCCGGTGACCACCAAATGGTGGCCCGCCTTCAAATTCCCTGTCAAACAAAACTCCGGCAAGTTTACCTTCTTCATTTAATAATTCTTTTATTTTCCCGGCATAATCAATTCTTTGAGAAGGGTGCAGGGCACAAAAAAAAGTCTGTTCCAGCACCAGGTCATATTTATCTTGATGAAGAAAAAAATCTTCATGAATTATATTTACCGGCTGGTCAGCGAATTTCAATCTAAGATTGTTAACTAATAAAGCTGAGATATCAATCAATGTCAGGTTGGTAAACCCCTTTTGAACCAGGTATCCCGCTTCATAGGCATTACCACATCCGGGAATCAGGATCTTTATTGAAGGGTCTTTTAGTTGATCAATATATTCTTTCAATGGAGTGGAGGGAAGTCCAATATCCCATCCTGTTTGCTTCTCAGCATACCTGTTTGTCCAGTATTCATTATCAAAATTGGGATGGGGAGTATTAATCATTGCACAAATTTTTTAAAGCAAAATTACAGGTATTTCAAACTTACGCTTCTACTAACAATTGTTCAGAAGGAGCTGCATCTGTCTTATCTTTGCGGCGAAAAATTTTTATAAATGCAATTTCAACTGACAGAAGAACAACAGATGATTCAAAAAGCTGCAAAAGATTTTGCTGTAAATGAATGTAAGCCCGGTGTGATTGAAAGAGATGAACATCAGAAATTTCCAAAAGAGCAGATCATGAAGCTGGCTGAATTAGGATTTCTTGGTATGATGGTAGATCCAAAATACGGTGGCGCCGGTATGGATACAGTCAGTTATGTGTTGGCCATGGAAGAAATCAGTAAGTGGGATGCCAGCGTAAGTGTGGTGATGAGTGTAAACAATAGCCTGGTTTGTTATGGATTGCAGGAGTTTGGAACCGAAGAGCAAAAACAAAAATATCTGGTTCCCCTGGCACGTGGACAAAAAAATGGTGAATTATATATTGGCGCTTTTATGCTGAGCGAGCCGGAAGCCGGAAGCGATGCAACTTCACAAAAGACAACAGCAGAAGATAAAGGAGATTATTATTTATTGAATGGAACAAAAAACTGGATCACCAATGGAGGCACAGCTTCAGCGTACCTTGTCATGGCACAGACAGATGCATCAAAAGGTTCCCGTGGAATAAATACATTGATTGTAGAAAAAAACTGGCCGGGAGTAGTGGTGGCTGCAAAAGAAAATAAACTGGGCATTCGCGGCAGCGATACAAATTCTGTGATGTTCAATGATGTGAAAGTACCTAAAGAAAACAGGGTAGGAGATGATGGATTTGGATTTAAGTTCGCCATGAAAACACTGGCTGGCGGAAGGATTGGAATTGCTTCCCAGGCTCTCGGTATTGCCAGTGGGGCATTTGAGCTGGCAAAAGAATATTCTAAAACAAGGAAAGCTTTTGGTACAGAAATCATGAATCACCAGGCGATTGCTTTTAAAATTGCTGACATGGCTACCCGTGTAGAAGCAGCCAGGATGCTTTGCCTGAAATCGGCATGGGAAAAAGACAATAACCTTGATTATACACTTAGTAGCTCCATGGCCAAAGTGTTTGCATCGGAGACTGCCATGTGGGTAACAGTAGAAGCCGTGCAGGTGCATGGCGGCTATGGTTTTGTCAAAGAATATCATGTGGAAAGGCTGATGCGGGATGCTAAAATCACACAGATATACGAAGGCACCAGCGAGGTACAGCGGATTGTAATCAGCAGAAGTATTTTAAAGTAATTTGCCAATATGCAGTTATGTAAATGTGCAAATGAAGCAAAATCGTTTGCACATTTTTAATTATTTACTTTGTATAAATTTTTTATAGTGGTCAACTCAGACTCATACAAGCAATTAATACAGGAACTTTCTTCAAAAAATGCGACACTGGTTGCCGTTTCAAAAACCAAACCGGCAGAAGATATTCTTACACTCTATCAATTGGGCCAAAGAGATTTTGGCGAAAATTATGTGCAGGAGCTGGTAACAAAAGCAGCACAATTACCAAAAGATATACGCTGGCATTATATCGGTCATTTACAAAGTAATAAAGTAAAACAGATCGCTTCATTTATTCATCTCATTCACGGGGTAGATAGTTTAAAACTGCTGAATGAAATAAATAAACAGGCAGAAAAAAACAACCGGGTGATCAATTGCCTGCTTCAGCTTCATATTGCTCAGGAAGAAACAAAGTTTGGACTGGATGAGGAAGAATTATCAAATGTGCTGAAGTGCCAATTTAATAATGTACAAATTTGCGGTTTGATGGGAATGGCAAGTTTTACAAGTGATATGAATAAAGTGAGAAATGAATTTAAAAACCTGAAGAAAATTTTTGACAAACTCCGGGCTTCCGGTTCCCGGTTTACAAAGCTGTCCATGGGTATGAGCGCCGATTTTAGAATTGCTATAGAAGAAGGAAGCAATATCGTACGTATAGGCAGTTTGATTTTTGGAGAAAGAGGTTAAACATAAAACTATTTAGCCGGATAGTCTTTTACATTTAATCCCAATACAATATTCCTGTTGCTACGAAACATCCCGTTTTTATACACTGGTTTCAACAAACCACTACCTCCCACCGGGTTGCTTTTTGTTTTTTCATTTTGTGGCAACAACGGATCATCATCAAACACAAATTCATCAATCCAGTATTCAGAAAAACCGGGTTCTTTAATTACCGGGTGAATGTGTTTCGGATTATTGCTGTTGGGATAAGAGGCCGGCACCAGTGTATAAAATTTATAATATCCGTTTTGATCAGTTTTCACCCAGCCACGGAGATAACCATGCCGTTTGGCCCATCCTTTTTCATCCCCTTTTAAAGGGTATATCCCTTTTTGATCCGTATGATAAACATAAAGGATGATATCTCTGGCGGGGGTTTTACCATCACTGTGATAAATAATTCCGCTGATCTCTAATTTTGGTCCGGGTTCTTTAAAATCGGGTAAGGTATCAATGCTTTTAAGTTGCTCAAAAGGTACCGGGCTCTCATAAATAGCTTCGCATCCTTCACAACGGCCACCGACATGTTTGTTTTCACCTTCTTTATTTTGTTTTAATTGATTTTGGCAACTTCCAAACAAGGAGCTTGATACAAAAGCCAGGATAAAAATGAGTTTCATAATTCTGATATTTGATCTTAAAATTCTGTTGTTTGAAAAACAGGAACAAATTCTTTACACAAACGGAATGGATGGCTTGACTAAGTGATATTTCCCGTTCATCAGGTAAATCTTACAGGTGGAGTAAAGAGTTTTAAGAACCGGATGTTGTAATTTTATTTTACTTTATGCATAATGCAGCTTTCTTTTTGAAACATAAACTGCAGCACCTGGTTTTCTGGATGCTGGTACTGGGCATTTGGTTCCTGCTGCGTTATGAAGATTATGCCAATCCTTCCATGGCATTCAAAATAACAGTAATCAAAGTAGTGGATCTTGCCCTGCTGGTTTATATTACCAATTATATATTAATACCCCGGCTGCTTTATAAAAGAAATTTTTTTTTATTTGGTTTTCTGTTCATTATCATGATCGTGGCCAGTAGTTTATTAAAAATGAATATTATTGGCCGCATTACCAATAATCCTTTATTACTGAATTTATCCGGCAACCTGAAAGACAGGATCTATGATAATATCATTCCGCATTTTTTCCTGGTCATTGCAGGGGCGGCTATCAAATTCATGATTGACCAGATCAACCTGCAAAAAAAAATGGCCGAGATGGCAAAAGAAAAAGCGGAAGCAGAATTGAGTTTTCTTAAATCCCAGATCAACCCGCATTTTCTTTTCAATTCCTTGAATTCAGTTTACTTTTCTATTGACAGGAACAATGAAAACGCCCGGGAGATCCTGCATAAGTTTTCAGAAATGCTGCGCTATCAGCTTTACGAAGCCAATGGCAAAAAAATACCGGTTGAAAAGGAAATCAGTTACCTGAAAGATTATGTAGATCTGCAAAAACTGAGAAAGGATGAAAATTATTCGGTAGAATATTATTGTGCTCCCAATGTTACCGGCTTTTCTATTGAACCGCTTTTACTGATCCCTTTTGTGGAAAATGCTTTTAAGCATATTTCCAACAGGAGCGGCAAAACGAATTATATAAAAATGAACATGGAAAAGGAAGACGGCTTGTTTAAATTCAATATTGAAAATTCTAAAGAGAAAGAATCGGTAAATAATATGCAGCAGGGAGGCATCGGGTTAAATAATGTAAAGAGGAGGCTGGAACTGCTTTATCCCGGGAAATATAAACTGGATATAAAAGAAACAGATGATATTTACAAAGTAAATTTTCAACTCAAAATATAATTTTATGTTAACAGGACTACTCTTAAGAAAACAAAAAAAATTTAAGACATTAAAAAAAATAATTATTGTGGCATCCGTAATGCTTATTACCGGCCTGCTGTTATTATTACTGTTACCATGATCAGTTGTATAATCATAGATGACGAACCGCTGGCAAGAAAAGGATTGACAGAATATATTGCAGACGTGGATTTTCTTGATCTCCTGGCTGCCTACGACAATCCTTTGAAAGCTGAAGAACAAATAAGCAGGGGAGAAGTGCATCTGCTTTTCCTGGATATTCAGATGCCAAAAATTTCGGGTCTTGATTTTTTAAGATCTTTGAAACAGGCTCCTCCTGTAATATTCACCACAGCTTTTCCTCAATATGCGCTGGATGGTTTTGAGTTGAATGCACTGGATTACCTGGTAAAACCGGTTTCCTTTGAACGGTTTTTAAAAGCGGCGCTCAGGGCTAAAGAATATTATGAAGTTCGCCAGTTGAACCATGCAGGCCATTCAGACTTTGAAATTAACGGAGATTATTTTTTTATAAAAGCAGATAATAAACTGGTGAAAATATTTTATGATCAGGTACTCTTTGTTGAAGCTTTGCAGAACTATGTAGTGATTCATACGACCGGTAAAAAATATTTGACTTACCTGACGTTTAAATCAGTAGAAGAATACCTGCCTGTAAACCGGTTTATTAAAGTGCATAAATCCTTTATCATTTCAGCTACGAAGATTGACAGTATTGAAGGAAATGAAATCCGGATTGGCGCCCATCAGATACCCATCAGCCGGAATTTAAAAGAAGAAGTGATGAACAGGCTGTTAAAAGGTAAATTTCTGAAAAGATAATTATGGTTCCCATTAAATTATTTAAAACGATTTCCAACTTGCCACCTAACAGATTTCTTTACAACAATTACTGCCTTTTCCCGGTATATTGATGGGTCTATAGACAATACCGGGCCTGAATGCTGAGCGGGTTTTGTATTTTAAAATTCATTTTTGAATTATTAACAATTTGAGCTCTTGCTGATGCATAATAGTGATTACTTTTAATTATAATCTTTACATATGAACCGGTTCCTTTTACTTTTTGTTTTATTTCCGATTTTTTCTACGGCGCAGGACTGTGATCTGAAAAATGAGAAAGACCGGTTTAACCAGGATCCACGACTCACCACGGGTTTCAAAAAACTGGGTGCAGGTAATAATGTCTTCCTGCTTTCGGTATCTGCAGATAAAAAGGAAATTGATTTTTTCTTTGCGTTGGAAAATTCAGGAATTTGCTTCAATGAGCTTTCCCGTGCCATGGTAACTTTTGATAACAAACAAAGGGGTACTTACCGGAATGGCGGCACTACCAATTGCAAGGGATATTTTCATTTTATTTTTCCAAACCAGGAAAAACTGAATGCCAACCTGACTAATATTTCAGCAAAGAGAATTACCACGATCCAGTTCACTGACAGTAAGAATAATAAAAAAATTATTACCCTGCGGGAAGCAGATCAGGAGGAAATAATGAAGCTTACGGCATGTGTGCTGGATGAACTGGAAAAATTAAGGGTGAACACCTGGAAACCCAATCAATAAAGTTGGTGGGTCTTTAAGATTAACTTCCTCTTTGAGAACCGGTATTTGCCTGTTTACTTACAAAACCTGATTTTGGTTTTTGTATAAACTTTGAACCCTGGGCATTGCCGGCAGCATTTTTCTTATTGCCTTTCTTTTTGTTTTTATTGTTCTGCTGATTTAATAGAGACATAAAAAATGATTTTTTAGTTACACAAATATATTATCATTTTTACTGACCGGTTTCTTTTTTAAATAATTAACAACCTTCGCTCATTTCAGGGTATCCACTTTTTCCCCTATGATTTATTTAAGACAGAATCTTTTAAGTTGCTGCAAAAGTTTTCATCTTTGTTAATTGAATTACTTTGTAACCACATACCAGTTATTCTGAATGTCATGAGAAAGTTTGTTTGTCTGAATGGAGCTGAATCCTGCGTTTAATAAATATTCTCTTGTCTTTTTTTCGCCCCACATGGCGCCAAGTCCTTCGCCACCCTGCGCCAGCGAAACCGTCATACAGTGCATGCAGGAAATAGTGTACAGGAATGTTCCGATTGGATGTTTGATGTCTTCTTCAAGACGGCCTGTTCCGCTTATGTCCTGCATAAGATAAATACCATCAGTTTTTAATGCACGGTATATTCCTTTTAACACATGGAGTGGTTTTCCCTGGTCATGTATAGCATCAAATGTAGTAATAAAATCATACTTTTCTTCAGGAGCTGTTTGGTCAAAGTCTGAAAGGTCTTTGATAATAAATTCAACATTCTTCAATTTACCTGTGGCAGCCGCTAAATTAGCAGTTGCAATTGCTTCGGCTGATAAATCCATGCCTGTAAATTGCGAGTTTGGAAACAACGCAGCCATTTTATTAATAATTTTTCCTGAACCACATCCTACATCAAGCATGTTAATTCCTGATTTTAATTTTGAAATTAAATCAGGAACTAAAGGGAGTATATGACTTTCCAAAGAAGACAAAACAGATTGACCGCTGTCTTCAGCCATCACCTCATGAAAACGGTGGAACCTGGAATAGGGAACCCCACCACCATTTTTGAAACACGCAATAATATCGTCTTCTACTTCACCCATCACGGCTACATATTGAGTAAACACCGCAAGGTTATCAGCTCCTGCTTTCCTGGTAAGGTAAGCAGCATGTTCTGCAGGTAAATGATATAAATCAGATTCCGGGTTATAATCTATAATGCCACCCGTCACCATGGCACCGAGCCATTCCCTTACATAGCGTTTATTCAGTGTTGCTTTGTCAGCGATCTCCGCCGAAGTAGCAAAGTCCATTTCAGCCATAGTATCAAACAATCCTGTACGATGTCCGACAGAGGTCATAAGCGAAAGTGCACTTTTGTTAAGAGTATCTAACAATGTGTTTGCAAAGTTTTCGGCTTTGAGTGAGTCAAAAGTTTTTTTATCAGTCATTGTTTTATTGTTTTAAAACAGATTGATGGAATGATGTTGTGGGGAATTTTATATTCGTCCGACGGAACTGCTGCCTTGCTTTTTGATAAAGTTAACTAATAAGAATAAAAGCCGGGTTTTGTTCATCAGACCCCGAACTGTAGTACAGCAGATACACTTTTTGCAGCTTTGTTAGTGTTTCAGAAACTTTATTTTCAACAACTGGCCTTTCCATTAGTTAAATTTCGTCCCAAATATAGTAAATATATGGGACGAGTTAATAGGGGTAAGGCTTTACTTGCAAAAAAGCCCTTATGTTGTACGCAGAAATGCTATTTTACTTTATAAATCGTTTTATTCTTGTCGCCAGATTTTTTAACGAGATTTTCTTTTACGGCAAGTAGTATGTCACGGCTGGCTGTCGCAGACGAAATTGTTTTAAAGTAGTTCATATAGTTTTTTCGGGTAAATTCTTTTATTCCACTTGACAGGAATATACGAATCCTGTCTGAGCTGGAGATTGGGCCTGATCTCCCGGCAAGTAATTCATCAAGCGAATCACTTAAAATAGTAAGCATAAATTCAATAAAAATTGTTGATTCACCTTGTTTGTCGCATTTGGAAAGGACTTGATAATACTTTTTTTGATTTTTATTTATTAAAGTTTCAAACGGCAAAAATTCGAATACTGAATATTGCTGCATTAATAGAAGCGTTTGCCAAAGCCTTCCCATTCTTCCGTTACCATCAGAAAAAGGATGAATAAATTCCATTTCATAATGAAAAACACAGCTTTTAATAAGAGTTAGTTCGTTGCTTTTTTTCAGATAATTGAATAAATCTTTCATTAACAGGGAAACATTACCCGCTGGGGGTGCTAAATGAGTAATCTGAGAGCCTTTCACAATCCCGACTCCGGAGTTTCGATATTGCCCGGCATTTTTAATTAAACCCTGCATCAGAACTTTATGAGCTGATAAAAAAGTTTTTTCATTAAAAGGATTGAACTTATTTAGTTGCTTATATACTTCAATTGCGTTTGAGACCTCTTTAATATCTTTAGCAGGACCTAGTATTCTTTTGTTTTCAATTATTGCAGTTACCTGATCAATGGAAAGAGTATTTCCTTCGACGGCTAAAGAAGCCTGAATTGTCCTGATCCTATTTCTTTTTCGTAACTCCGGCGATTGTTTAGTGAGAAAGGAAGCATTCACCTCTCCAATTTTATGTGAAACTTCACTAACTAGTTTCAGAATTTCGCTCGTTAAATTATATGGCGGCTTCATTTGATACTATCATTTGATACTATCAAAAGTAGTGAAATCTTCCCATATTATTGCGAACGACGGCCAGAGCTTGCTGCTGTGCTGGTATTTTATAAAGTCCAGCCCGGAGCCGCAGCCGATTGAAAAACTGATGATGAAGATAACAACAAAAGCTGATAGAATTCCGTCGGCTGGATATGGGCTGATAGCGAAATGAAGCTGAGAATATATTCGTCTGCCAGCATAGGATACCATGTTGGCTGCAGTAACAGGGGCCACAATGCAGGTTGGCTGTCGATCTCTTTTTATACACAAGTGTATTTATTTC
>DATDPZ010000146.1:0-16865 GCA_035292525.1 Chitinophagaceae bacterium | reverse complement strand
AAAAGTATGCCCGGTGGATGCCACTTTCAAAAGACAAGATGGAATTGTGTTGATTGACAGTGATCGTTGTGTAGGATGCCGTTTTTGTATGGCTGCCTGTCCCTATTCCACAAGAGTATTTAATTGGGAAAAACCAGACATTCCTAAAGAAATTGCCAGCCAGGAATATTCCTGCGAAACCAGCCTGCCACAAAAAAAAGGAACTGTTGGCAAATGTGATTTTTGCCCGGACATGGTTCGGAAAGGCGAATTGCCGCATTGTGTATCTGCCTGCCCAAACGGTGTATTCTTTTTTGGCGATATGAACGAAGATGTAGTAACCAATGGTGCAGAAACATTCAGGTTCACAGACCTGGTACGTGACAAAGCAGGATATCGCCTCATGGAAGACCTGGGTACCAAACCAAGTGTATATTATTTACCACCGGTTAACAGGAATTTCAAATTTGAAGAAGGTTTACAAACACAAGAAGAATCAAAATCTTAAATTAACTGATTGTGGAAAAACAAAATATTTTATCTGAAGACAAAATTATCCGGGATCTATTGCCTCAGCAATTTGGTAAAAGAGGAATGATCTGGACCGGAATTCTTATTTTATTCTGCCTTTTGGGTGCTTATGCTTATTACCGGCAGTTACGATACGGTTTGGTAGTTACCAATATGGGTGATTATGTATCATGGGGAATTTATATTTCCAACTTTGTATTTTTTGTCGCCATCAGCCTGGTTGGATCGCTGATTACCGCTATTTTCCGGCTGGCCAATGTTCCCTGGCGTACACCCCTGACCCGCATATCAGAAATCATAGCGGTATCAGCTATTACATTCGCTTCCCTGATTATCATTGTGGATATGGGTCGCCCCGAACGCCTAGTTAACTTATTTACACATGGCCGGCTTCAATCGCCCATCATTTGGGACGTGATCGTAATTGGCACTTACTTCTGTATCAGTTTATTCTTATTATATATTACACTGCTGCCAGATATCAGGATTATGATAAACGCAAGAGAGAAGCTGGGAAAATCATTTGCAAAATTATACAGGTGGCTGGGTTCATACTGGAAAGGTACAGATGCACAGGAAAAAATCAGGAATCGATCCATTACCATTCTTTGTGTAATCATTATCCCGGTGGCGTTTTGTATCCATACGGTAACCTCTTGGTTATTTGCCACTACCTACAGGCCCGGATGGGACAGCACCAACTTTGGCGCTTATTTTGTTTCCGGTGCGTTTTTGGTAGGTGCAGGTGGCGTAGTAGTAGCGATGTATGTTTTTCGCCGGGCATATAAACTGGAGCAGTATATAACGGATATGCATTTTGAAAAAATGGGAAGGATATTGGTAATGCTGGCTCTTTTATACCTCTATTTTAATGTGAATGAATACCTGATTCCTGCATTCAAAATGAAAAAACCTGAAGAAGTACATTTAAGAGAGTTATTTGCCGGAGAATATGCTCCATTGTTCTGGTTTGCCATTTTCGTAGGAATGATCATTCCGATTTTTATTGCACTGTTTAAGAAAGGAAGAAAGCCTTTGCCCATGTTTATTGCTGGTGTAATGGTAGTCATAGGTGCTTGGTTTAAACGTTATCTTATTGTTACCCCCACTTTGCTGCACCCGCTTTTACCAAAACAAGAATCACCAGAAAGATTCAGTCATTATTTCCCCAGTTGGGAAGAATGGGCCATTGCTATGGGTTCACTGGCAGGCGCCTTGCTAATCATCACCTTTTTTGCCAGAGTATTTCCAGTCGTATCAATTTATAAAACATTAACTGATCATAATGAAACTGCTGAAAAATAAATACCAACTCCTGTTTTTCCTGATGTTGGCTTCTGGTTTTTATATAAAATCACAGGCCCAGGATTCAGTAGCAAGAGAAATGATCTTAAGCATTAGCTATAATATGTCTAATGATCATATTCCTTACCTGATGCTGAGTGCAAAAGAAAAAGTGGAAAGAAAATTTGTTCCATTAAAAGATATTGCTGCCAGTCTCTACATGGGAGAAGAATCAGCATCAGGGTTCCTGGGTAAAGTAAAAACTGATAGTAAAGGAGAAAGTAAAGTTTTTATTCCTGCTACGTTAAAAGAAACCTGGGAAACCGCCTCCCCGTTAAAATTTATAGCTGTTACTGAAGCCGGTAAAGAATTTGAATCAACCAGCAGCGAAATAGAAATTTTAAAAGCAAAAATTGAAATAGATACCAGTTCCGATGAGGAATCAAAAAGTATTACTGTAAAATTATCAGAATTTAAAAACGGTGAGTGGGTGCCCGCACAGGCAACTGATATTAAAGTAGTGGTTAAAAGATTATTAGGAAATCTTCCGGTAGGTGAAGAAGAAACATATACAACCGACAGCAGCGGGATGGTCACTGCAGAATTTTTAAGAGACAGCCTTCCAGGCGATAGCAAAGGATTCCTTAACCTCCTTGCCAGAACAGATGAAAGTGAATTGTATGGTAGTATTTCTACAGAAGTTATAGTACCCTGGGGAGCAGTTCCTGTAATTGAAAACAATTTTAATCAAAGGTCTCTATGGTCAACAAGATTCAGAACCCCAATTTGGTTAGTAGTTTTAGCTTATTCGATCATGGGTGGCGTGTGGGGGACACTGATTTATTTGATTTGGCAGCTTTTGAAAATAAGAAAAATGGGTAGGAGTATAGCCAGCATCCCTGCACCTTAAAACGAAGTATAACTAGCATAGAACACCGGGGTGAATTGGTGTTTTAATACAAGTAAATTAATATTTGTCAGCAATTGTTAATTCAAACTAAATACTTAAACAAAATAAAGACAATAAAATTGAAACTTGAAAAGGAAATACATCAGGTAAAGCCATTCAGGAATAATTATCACAAGGCAGCGGTAAACCTGATTTTTACGGGTAAGTGGATGATTCAATTTCATTCTGATATATTTAAGAAGTATAATTTGACCTTCCAGCAATATAATATCCTGCGCATTTTACGTGGTCAAAATCCCGGAACAGCAACGGTAAAACTTATTCGTGAGCGAATGCTTGACCGCATGAGCGATGCTTCAAGAATTGTTGAACTCCTGCGGAAAAAGAAACTGGTGGAGAGAAGTATTAATAGTGAAGATAGACGTAAGATGGATGTGGTAATTACTCAAAAAGGATTGGATATGCTTCAGGAAATAGAGAAGGAAAGTGAATACATGGATAAACGCCTCACTGCACTCAATGAAGAAGAAATTGTTCTGCTGAATAACTTATTGGATAAAGTAAGGGGATAATGAGTTAACTTTTCCCCGGATGAAATATTCATTCCTGGAAAATGGTTTTCGAATTATAGATTTTTAACTTTAAATAAGTGGATTCCCCCCGGTATAAGTTCGCTGGGTAATCTGAAATAAGAAACTTTATGTTTTTCAAATAGAATTCACCATCATGAAAAGCAAAATAGAGTGCAGTGAATGTAAAAATGAAAAATGTTTAATAAAACAGGGGTGCTTTGATGAATGGTTAACTAAAATCAGCACAAACAAATTCCAGTACTCGTACAAAAAGGGGGATTATATTTTCAGGGAAGGAGAACCTATTTATGGAATTTATTTCATTCAACATGGAGGCGTAAAAATAGTAACCACAAGTTTACATGGGCGGGAGCAAATTGTCCGGCTTGCAAAGGAAGGGCAAATATTAGGACACAGGGGGCTTGGCAGAACCAAGTACTATTTTAATTCAGTTGCCTTAAAAGACTCTTTGATCTGTTTTGTTGAAAACGAACTATTTTATGATGCCTGTATGCATTGTCCAATGTTTGCATATAACCTGATATTTTTCTATGCATCGGAATTACGAAGAGCAGAACTGAGGGTAAAATACCAGGCACAGATGAATATCAGGGAAAAAGTGGCCATGGCCTTTATATATGTATATGAAGTATTTGGAATGGATCCTGTAACGAAAATGCTTAATATATCATTAAGCAGGCAAGACATAGCCGATCTTGCCGGCACCACAGCTGAGCAAGTTACCAGGCAGCTAAGAGATTTTGAAAACGAGAAACTAATTGCCCGGAATAAAAGAGAAATTAGTTTTCTGAATATAAATAAACTGGAAAATATTGTCAGCGATTATAAGATTGAATAAAACAGAAATCTTTAAGTAAATATATTTCCCATTTGTTTCCGGTTTCCTCAATTTCCGGTTTTCGATCTTCACCAAATCAACTTCAGTAATTTTCTTTAGAAAACCTTTCACTGAAAATCAAAAAAAACCAAACCTGCCTTTTCGCAGATAGATTTCCCGCATAATGCATATATTTTTCTGATTTAAATCATTGTCTCATTTTTTTAGCGATATGAACTTTATAACATTAATTGTTATAACATCTTTTAATAAGGAATGGAAATTACCCGGCAATAGCAAGATTAAAAAAAGGTATTAAAAAATTTCATCATGGAAGAAGAAAAAGATAATTCAGTAAACCGGCCAAACCGAAGGAATTTTTTGAAAATCGGACTTATTACCGGTGGCTCCATTGCAGCAGGTGCCTTAACTATAACAAAAATTATTTCACAAGAAAAAAAATCAGAATCAGGCGTTAAGAGAACAGTCTTTACACAGGACGGAAAAGTATTTACTGCCGATCAGTCTCATTTACATGATTTCGAAATGCCACCGGTTTCAAACGAAGAGGCCCGTAGGGGAATTGAGGGTAAAAAATTTGTAATGGTATTAGACCTGGCAAAATGCGACGGGTGTAAAAAATGTACAGAAGCATGCCAGGCAATGCACTTTACCGAATCGGACCGGGAATGGATTAAGGTATATAAAATGAGAGATGCTGAAACAACCGCCCCTTACTTTTTTCCCAAACCCTGCTTCCATTGCGATAATCCCCCATGCACCAAAGTTTGCCCGGTAAATGCAACATTCAAAAGGCAGGATGGAATAGTACTTATTGATAATGAAAGATGCATCGGTTGCCGCTCCTGTATGGTTGCATGCCCTTATTCTACACGCTATTTTAACTGGAACCATCCTAAAGTACAGCCCGAATTAGCCAATACGGCTTATTCACCAGAAAAAAGTTTTCCAAGAAAGATAGGTACAGTAGAGAAATGTGATTTCTGCCCTGAAATGATCAGGCAGGGCAAAATGCCGGCCTGTGTATCGGCATGTTCAATGGATGCTGTTTATTTCGGTGACCAAAATGAAGATGCAGTTACAAATGCCTCAGGGATTACTTTTAAACTAAGTCAATTACTTGAAGACAATGCAGGGTATCGTTACCTGGAAGAGTTAGGTACTGATCCCCGTGTGTATTATCTGCCACCCAAAAACAGGAAATACCCTAAACCTGATATAAATGATGACAGTAATGATAAGAAAGAAACACATCATATGGAAATGAAAGGCATGAATATGTAAAATGATTTCATAATCATGGAAGTAAAAACCGAAACATATAATCTGAATCAAGAAATAGAAACTCTTCGTAACGATAGTCTGGGTCCAATAAATAAATGGGGGCGGAATACTAAAATCTGGATTGGGTGTTTACTCATAGTTATTATCTGGGGGCTTTATTGTTATATACAGCAGCTCAGGGCGGGATTAGGAGTTACGGCAATGCGTAATTATGTATCCTGGGGATTATACATTTCAACTTTCGTTTTTTTTATTGGAATCAGTCACTCCGGCACACTTGTATCAGCTATTCTTCGCATTACAAAACAGGAATGGCGAAGACCTATTACCCGATCTGCCGAATTACTCACTTTTGTATCCCTGCTCTTTGGCGGAATCATGCCCATCATAGATTTAGGCCGCCCTGATCGTATTCTTAACCTGGCAACTTATGGACGGATTCAATCGCCACTGATGTGGGACATCGTTTCCATTTGCACCTACTTTGTTGGTAGTTCTGTTTTTTTATTTCTGCCCATGATTCCGGATATGGCACTATGCAGGGACCGGTTAACAATCTGTAACACACGATTCCAAAAGTTCAGAAAGTGGCTGTATACTTTTATGGCATTAGGATGGAAAGGCACTAAATCACAATGGCACCGGCTTGAAAAGTCCATGACCATTATGACCATTATCATCATTCCGGTAGCCGTATCTGTTCACACAGTAGTTAGCTACATTTTTGCAATGACACTGCGACCCGGATGGAACAGCACTGTATTCGGTCCATACTTTGTTGCCGGAGCTCTTTACTCTGGCTCTGCCGGAGTGATAATAGGAATGTGGGTATTCCGGAAATTGTACAACCTTGAAAAATATATTACCAGGCGTCACTTTGATTTAATGGGGCGCATTGTATTGGCACTTACTCTTATCTATGCTTACCTGAATCTGAATGAATACTGGATACCTGCATATAAAATGGCAACAGCTGAAGGACATTTACTCACCGATTTGTTTAGTGGCAGTTACTCAACTGTATTCTGGATTTTACAATTTGGCACTGTACTGCTGCCGATAATAGTTCTGAGTTTTCCAAAAGGTCGCAGGCCTTTAATGATTTTAATCACCTGTATTATTATAGTTGCAGGAGCATGGGCAAAGAGATACGTCATTGTAGTACCAACACTTTTACATCCGTTCATGCCTATCCAGGAAGTGCCGGGTGACTGGTCAAGTTATTTTCCAAACTATATAGAGTTTTCTATTACTGCTGCATGCCTTGCAGGAATATTTCTGGTCATCACACTCTTTTCAAAATTTTTCCCGATGATGGCAGTATGGGAAGTAGAAGAAGGAATACATATTGAACACGACAAGAATGTTGCAATTGAAATCAGAACAAAAAGAGAAGCAGAAGAAGCATTATTAATCAGAAACCAGATACAAAAAGATATTGAACCAAAAATACAACCGGCATAATAAACCGGGCCGATATGAATATAAAAACCATAATTAAAAAAACTTTCACCACAGTAGCCGGTACTGCTTTGTACTGTGTTGCAGCAACAGCGCAGGGCAAAAGCGAAGCTACGATTGAGTTGTCATATCTTAAAAAAGCTGATATGAGCAAATCTGCATCAGCAGTAGTGAAAGCAAAAAATAAGGAAGAGAAGTTTGTTTCTGCTAAAAATGCCCGGGTCAATTTTTATGTATTAGATAAGAATGAGCTTCGGTTAATCAAAAGTGCTGATACAGATGATAATGGAGTGGCAGTAGTATCACTACAAAAAGATTTGCCATTGGATGATAGCCTCTATTTCACTATCGTAGCTAAAATTGAAAATGATAGTTTATACGAAGATGCAGAAGAGAAAGTACATTACAAAGATGCCATTCTTACTATAAACCTTAACCCGCAGGATACTGCAAGACTTATAACAGCAAGGGTAACAGAAACAGCTAAAGATGGAACAGCAATGCCTGTGAAAGATGCAGAGCTTAAGATTTATGTACTGCGCATGTTCGGTATTATGCCTGCATCAGAAGAAAACAGCATTACCACGAATGAAAATGGCGAAGCAATATTTGTTTTTCCTGAAAGCATTCCGGGTGATACATCGGGCCTGATTACCGTTGCGGCAAGGATGGAGAATAATGAACTATTCGGGAATTTGGAAAATAAAGCTAATACATCCTGGGGCATTGTTCTGGAAAAGGAAATAGATCCTTTCCCAAGAGCATTATGGGAACCGTATGCACCATTACCCCTGATAATAACTGTATCTGCCCTTTTCGGAGGAGTATGGTGTGTTTATTTTTTCATTTTTTACCAAATGTGGAAAATAAAAAAAGAAAAAACAGAAATCATTTCGCAAACGGATTAATAAAATAAAAATTGAAAAACTAAATCGAAGTATTAAATATAAAAACATTTTTATGAAAATTGATTTTAACAAGTTACGGAGACGCTTAACAAAAACATTTGTTGTTTGTTTACTTGCACTGGTTGTCTGTGTATTTTCTTTCATGGGAACTGTTCAGGACGATTGGGAAGCACCGAAAGAAGCAAAAGCCAAAAAAAATCCTGTTGCAGCTGATCAGGTTGCAATAGCTGAGGGGAAAAATGTTTATGAAAAAGAATGTCTATCCTGTCATGGAAAAAAGGGGAAAGGCGATGGACCGAAAGCAGAAGAACTGGATAAAGCGGTTAAGGATTTAGGAATAACAAAAACACAAAATCAAACAGACGGTGAATTATTCTGGAAAATAACGGAAGGGAAAAAACCGATGCCTTCCACCAAAAAAATTTTAACAGAAGCCCAGAGATGGCAAGTTGTATTATATATAAGATCATTTAAAAAATAATTAACCAACCTTCTAAATAATTATTTTATGCGACGCAAAATTTTATCACTCCCGGTGTTTATTGCGGCAATAATACTGCTGGTAATTGGCAGCCAGTGTAAAAAATCTGATTCAATTATAGAACTCGAAGGAGGCGTGGATGTTCAAAGCCGGGTTATTTTCGATGCTAGTTGGACTTTTGATAAACCTCATTCTAATGTCAACTGGGAATCGCCATATTTTGATTATTCTCAAACCATGCTTACAGGAAGATTTTCCATGTATGGGTTTTCTTCAAAATTCGAGATCAATGATTCTAACCTTACTGTTAATCTGAATACATGGGTAAAACTATCCAGTTTTCTTACCGGTGAAACCAGAGATAATCCGGGTGACTGTGGTAGAAGTTACCTGGGTGTTACGTATCTGGATTCTGCTAAAACGATAGTAGATCCAAGAAGTGACACAGCATGGATCAAATGTAATGAACTGATCAGGTCTGGTACTGGCTTTATTTTGAAAGGAACTTTTACTTTCAACAGATATCTTCCTGCCAATTCTCCATCAACAGGAAGTGCCGGTGATGGTTTGCCGATCACTAAGCCAATATCAATTTATTGTACTTATAATGGAATGAAAGATTTTGTAGGAACACCCAGCCGGTACAGAGCAGGGCTTACTTTCCGGTTTACGTTCAAACGTTCAGATTTTATTGATATTAATTCAACACGGCAATATGTGCCTGTGCCGAAAGTTGCAGATATCGCCGGGAATATAATTGCTGCTTCCAATAAAACGTATGGTGTGTATTCAAGGTCGCTTGCTGATGAAGTAACAGTGATTACAAATTTACAGCTATATAAACTTCATTAATATAAACTCACGATCATGAAACTGATAAACATTCTATTTGTTTTTAGCCTCGTTGGTTTGGCAATAGCAACAAACTCGTGCCGGAAGGAGGATGGACCTTTTGGCAGAGGTGATATTTATGGAACGGTGACTTTTGAAAATGGGGCCACAGGCCGTGAGGATGAAGCTGCCATGGCAATAATAAAAATTGCGTATGGAACAAAAGTACCATCAGGAGAATTTAATCAGATGTATCTTTCTTTCAGTGATGGCACTTACAGTATTAAAGGGTTAGCCCCCGGTGATTATTACCTGACAGCAGAGTATACCGATAAATTTAACTACAAGTACACGCATCCGGGTTTTGGGATTACACTTCGTAGTAAGAAAAGTTCGGTGAATTTAAATTTTGTTCTCAAATAATCGTAAGCATTAAAAAACATTAAAATGCAAACACATAAAAAATTGATTTTGATTGTTTCAGTAATTGCTGTAGTAATCATTGTGGTGAATTCCTGTGTGAAGGATACAGTCTATGTGCCACCGGTACCTGTTCAAACCTCAACATTAGAGGCAAGAAAAGTTTCCAGTCCGCCATTCAATTTAACCGGGTATGATTCATATTGGAAAACTGCCGACTATTTATTAGTGCCGACTGAGAATATAAGTACTGGTCTGCTTTTTACAGACGGGCAAATGAACATAACAGGAACCTATACAGGTATGAATTCTTTTCCAGTTAATCCCGGATTAAAATTAAAAGCAGCCTATGATGATGAGAATCTTTATATCCTGGCTGAATGGACGGATCCGCAAATAAATATGTCATTCAGAAATTGGTATTTTAACGGCCCGGGGGATCCGTTGAAAAGTAGCGAATCCACTAATGGCTGGACATCCCAACGAAATAGTGATGGTCTTGCATTAGCTTTTGAAATTGACCCCACATCCGGGCCTGCCGGAAGTTTTGCAACTGTAGGTTGCGCAGCATCCTGTCATAGCAGCGGAATCAATTCCAACATGAAACCCGATGCCGGTAAAATTGATCTCTGGAACTGGAGCCTTGCACGTTCAGGTTT
The DNA here is from genome assembly GCA_035292525.1 of Chitinophagaceae bacterium. Classification (GTDB taxonomy): domain Bacteria; phylum Bacteroidota; class Bacteroidia; order Chitinophagales; family Chitinophagaceae; genus VBAS01. Next base: position 6,686 of record DATDPZ010000146.1, on the reverse strand, counting down.
GGGGTATGCACAGGATATGGTTTCAATTAAAGATTCTTTATCTGATGATGCTGGCATCAAATCATATGTAAGGAATTCTATGAGTTCCTCAAACCGCTCTGGCCCTGCATTTGAATGGGATGGAACAGATCAGAATATAACATTACCAGATGGAAAAACAGCAACACTTAGTCCAGGTTTTTATCTGCTTGAAGATCACAAAATACCATTTGTTGGGAATGTTTCCTCCGGGGATCAATTGTTTCATAAAAACACTACACCAGGTGAATGTTACTCATGCCATGGTAATAAAGGAAATGGAATCGGAGAAAACGGTGACGGAGCAGTTTTGAACATTCCATTTATGAATACAAAATCACGTTCCACATTGCTGTATAATATGGACCGGGTTGAAGCAATGACAAATTACTGGAGTGGTTTGAATGCCAGCGAAAGAGAAAACATAATTGCCTATGTGAGGGGTTTATCAGGAGTACCCGGATATTATTTAAGAAAACCCATTGGCAGTAACGCAGATATTACAGTGCTTACAAATGTGACGCCCATCAATATCAGGAATGCAAGCCAGTTTTCTCCATTGGAAAAAAAATACCAGGTGTTGCTTATAAGAAAACTTGAAACTAATAATGCAGATGATATTCAGTTTGATTTATCAGCCAGTACTTCTTACAAATTTGGTATTGCAATTATGAATAATGATACCAGGAACCATATAGGGTCGAAAATTGAAACATTAAATTTTAAATAATATGAAACATATTACAGGCATACTCTTCCTCATTGTTGTATTTACTGCCGGATGCCGGAAAGATTTTGAAAGGCAAAGGGTGGTGGACCTTAATACAACAATGAGTTTCTCCAAAAACATTCAACCGATTTTTAATGAAAGCTGTGCTAAATCAGGTTGTCATGTGGAATTTGGGCAGGCTCCTAATCTGGTACCGGGAGTAGCTTACGATCAACTCCTGGAATTAGGATATGTTGACCCGGCAAATCCGGAAGGAAGCCTTTTGTACCAGAAAGTTTCTGCCACGGTGAAACAAATGCCACCGGCAAGTAATTTGTCATCACTACAAATCAGTAGCATTTATGCATGGATAAAACAAGGCGCAAAAAATAATTAAAACATTTTTTATGAAACAAAAATATTTATTCGGAACCTTGCTATTGTCACTGGTTCTAATGAATTACTCCGGACTTACACAGGAAAATGAATCAAAAAAATCTTTTTTAAAAGATTTGAATTTTAAAAAATGGGCCGAAAAGGAAGCACAAAGAGAAGAAGCCAGGCCTACAGAGAAATTAACTTTTGCCTGTCCTATACTCATCAATAATCAGACTGTAAAAAATCTGAATAAAAAAACACTGGACTTCACTATTCAGCACCGTTTTGGAATTGTCAGTAATAGAAAAGATTTATTTGGTCTTTTTGCTCCCGCTAATATCAGAATGGGATTAAGCTATGGGCTTACAAAAAGACTAACACTTGGATTAGGTGTGTCAAAATTCAAACAGATTTATGATGCAAACTGGAAATTAGCACTGCTCCGGCAAACAAAAGAAAGTGGTATGCCCGTAACAGTAACTTATTTTGGTAGTGTGGGCCGCAGTGACTTACCCAATAGCAGTTTTTATAATGAAAATAAATTATACGATGTGGTTGATCGTTTCTCCTATTTTAATGAATTGATGATTGCAAGGAAAATTAGCGAGAAACTTTCACTGCAATTGGCTGCCAAGCATGCACATTTTAATTATGTTACTATCGGGACTGAACATGATGTTTTCGGCGCTTCATTGGCTGGCAGATATAAATTCACCAAACAGTCTTCATTGATTGTGGAGTTCGATTACCCAATAACAAAACATGAAGTAAATCCACAGGAACCCAATCTGTCGGTTGGCTACGAAGTTTCAACAGGCGGCCACCAGTTCCAGGTATTTGTAACAACAGCAGATGGTATTCTCGATGCACAAATTATTGGCTACAATCGCAATGATTTTACAAAAAGGCAGGTGTTAATCGGGTTTAATATTACCCGGTTATGGAATTTGAAAAAGCAGGAAAAGTAAGCGAACTCATATTTTGTTGATTCCTGAAAGCCGAAGTATTATATACCAACCAAAAGCATACGATGAAGTGGGTTATACTAATTATATCATTACTAACGCTTTTGTTCCTTAGCATTGCGGTTTCAAACAATCAAAAAAGTAAACCAGGAAATGAAAATTTCACTGTTATAAAAGGAAGAATTGAATATTCATCAGGCAACATTATAGATCTTTATGCTTACCCCGATTTATTTCAAAAATATTTGAATAATAAGATAATCATTGCTTCTGCACCGGTTGATGACAGGGGAAAGTTTTCTTTTTCCTATAATTTTTACCAGCCTTCGGCATTTGATCTTAAAATTGGCAACAGGATTTTAGCGTCCAATCTTTTTTTATGCCCGGGTGATCAAATAACAATTAATTTCCCCGATACTGCAGCAAGTCCCCAAATAACTTCAAATGCCGAAGGAGGAAGAAATAACCGGTTTCTTCTTCTCTTCAATGAAATATTTTTTAAAGAACCAAAGACCATGCGGGACTATTATGTTAACAGCAATTTTCTGAATATTGATGAATATGCAGAATTTTTAAAAACCAGGCGTCTGCAACAAATAAAATTGTATGAAGAATTCTTCGATGAGTCACCTCCTGAAGAAGTGTTCTCAACTTATATACTATCTGAAATTAATTATCAATATGCTATAGATAAACTGATGTATTTATGGAAAAAGGGAATTAAAAATAAACAAGTATATGCCGGAGGTGATTACTACGACTTTTTATCACAAGATTTTATTGAAAGCCCTGCGGCACTGAACAGCCCGTCATATGTTCATTTTTTAAATATATATTTTACAAATTTATATGAGGAACAACTATTTAAAATCCAACAATCCAAAAACACTAACAGAGTGGATCTGACTTTTGAAAAACTAATGTTTGCAAAGCAAAAATTTTCCGGATTAAGTTTACATATCATTACACTTAATATACTGAATGACGAGGTAAATTCAGTTGATAATAAAAATGGCTGAACGGATTTGATTAGTTATTTTCTTATCAGTAGCTATAATTCTAAATAAGGAAGGATTTATTCATAAGAACAAAATAAAATGAGTAGTGCTGTTCTTGAAAGAAAGATCTTTCTTACAGGTATTTCTATTCAATATTAATAAAAACAAATGTGGTATGGCAAAAGAAAAGTCTTTTATGGATTGGATATTTTACGGCGTATTATCACTTCTCCTTATTGTTATTTTAGGATTTGTTGCTCTTGTACTTTATTCTTTAATTTCTGTTACATAAAGTGGATTAAATTATAAGTATTTAGTCACTAGTGTCCTGTTAAATTTTATTAAATGAATAAATACAAAAAGCAGTTGATTTTTAAAGCGATTATAAGTATGACTCGTCACTTTTTTTAAAATATTCATTTCAAATCGTCACGAAAAATTTAACTCTCAGGTATATGCTGGTACTGAATTGTATTGATTAATAACAGATTTTAACGGGACACTAATGGTATTTAGTATTAATTTGACGGGGTAAATGGTAAAAGCTGTAATAAGGATAATCATAGGGTTTATTTTTTTATTCATAGGGATTGTACATTTTGTCAGGACCTCTGAAATGGCAGTTTATGTTCCACTTCCTTCCGGAGCAGTGTTGTTTGTGTATTTTATTGGAACAATTACCGTTTTTGCTTCTTTAGGAGTTATTGTAAATAAGCATTTGACGATTTCTCTTATTACGTTAGCAATAACAATGGCTTTTTCAGCTTTAATAGTGCAAATACCGATCACTGTACGGGAAAGGGAATATTTTTTAAAAATAATAGGGCTGTCAAACCTCATTAAACTCGGTTTAGCAATCATTCTTTTATTAATAGCTATGTACTACAAACAGAAACCGAAATAGCATCATCTGACAGCGGAAGATTTGGGTGCAGCTGTTTCAGCTTATTGCATCACTTTGGACTCCCTAGGATAGTTCCTTCAGAATAGACCTGATGTTTGATTTTGTCAACGCATCAAACATTCCTATAAAACAATTTCATTATTCTTGACTACCACAACCCATGTCTTATCTATTTATGACAAAACAAATAGTTTCATGAATGCTGAATAGAATAAGCAGACGTACAGGCGTGTTTTGAAGGAGTTCTTGTGGAACGACATAACAGGAGTTAAATAGCAGTACTTCAGCCGGTAAACTCATCATATCCTTTAGAAGTTTTCATTATCTTCCCTAAAAGTTTTGCATGTCTCAATACATCCTTTCCCTCGATCAGGGCACTACCAGCAGTCGCAGCATTATTTTTGATAAAAAAGGAAATATCATCAGCACGGCACAAAAAGAATTCAAACAAATATTTCCCCAGCCCGGATGGGTAGAGCATGATGCGGAAGAAATCTGGAGCACTCAGTTTGGCACGATGGCCGAAGTGATTGCAAAAGCAAATATAACTTTCGGCCAGGTGGCTGCTATCGGCATCACCAATCAACGGGAAACAACGGTAGTGTGGGAACGCAGCACCGGCAAACCCATTTATCATGCAATCGTATGGCAGGACCGGAGAACTGCAGCTTATTGTGATGAACTGAAGTCAAAAACAGGATATGCTCTTTCTATACAACAAAAAACCGGCTTGGTCATTGATGCTTATTTTTCTGCTACCAAACTGAAATGGATTTTAGATCATGTTCCCGGTGCAAGATTAAAGGCAGAAAATGGAGAACTGGCCTTTGGCACTATTGATAGCTGGCTGGTCTGGAAATTAAGTGCAGGCAGCATTCATGTAACGGATGTTTCCAATGCATCCAGAACCATGCTGATGAATATTCACTCTTGTCAATGGGATGAAAATTTACTCAAACTTTTCAATATCCCAATAGCAGTTTTACCGGAAATAAAACCAAGTAGCAGTGTTTATGGTAAAACCGGAAATATCATTCCTGTAATAAATCTGCCTGCTGATGTTTTAGTGAAGGAAGGAATACCAATAGCCGGAATAGCCGGGGATCAGCAGGCAGCATTGTTTGGTCAAATGTGTACCCAACCCGGTATGGTGAAGAACACGTATGGCACCGGTTGCTTTATGCTGATGAATACGGGTACAAAAGCTATCACTTCAAAAAATAATTTGCTCACTACTATTGCCTGGCAGATTGATGGAAAAACAGAATATGCATTAGAAGGTTCGGTGTTTATTGCCGGAGCAGTGGTTCAATGGTTGCGGGATGGATTAAAAATTATACGGTCATCCGGTGAAGTGGAACAACTGGCTGCCACGGTAAAAGATTCCGAAGGAGTATATATTGTACCCGCATTTTCCGGCCTGGGTACCCCTCACTGGAACCAGTATGCCCGTGGAAGTATTTTCGGATTAACTAGAGGAAGCAGTCATGCTCATATAGCCCGTGCAGCTATTGACAGTATCGCTTTCCAGACTTACGATGTACTAAAAGCAATGGAAGCGGATGCAGGAATTGGCATTGCAGAATTGAGAGTGGATGGCGGCGCAACTGTAAATGCTACCCTAATACAGTTTCAAAGTGACCTCATGAATACAAAAGTGATTCGTCCGAAAGTGACGGAAACAACAGCATCAGGTGCAGCCTACCTGGCAGGACTGGCTGTTGGTTTCTGGAAAAATGTGGAAGCAATACAAAACCAGTGGCAGGTGGATAAAGAATTTGTTCCGGCAATGAATGAAGAAAAAAGAAATGAATTTTTGAAGGGTTGGCAACGGGCAGTGAAGGCAACAATTGCATGGGCAAACGATGATTAAAAAAAATGTTCATTACTCAATTTGAAAAGTATCACTCAGTTGAATATTGAGCATTGAACATTTCTATGCCATTCAAAACAAATAAGAATTGAAAAGACAAGAAATGATACAAAGGTTAGGCAATATTCCCGAATGGGATATCTGCATCATTGGCGGAGGCGCCACTGGTTTGGGAATTGCAGTGGATGCAGCGAGCCGGGGATACAAAACTGTTTTATTAGAGAAATATGATTTTGCCAAAGGAACTTCTTCACGAAGCACTAAACTGGTGCATGGTGGTGTACGGTATTTGCAGCAGGGAAATATCAAGCTGGTGATGGAAGCATTGAAAGAAAGAGGACTGCTTAAAAAAAATGCTCCTCACCTGGTGAAAAACCAGGCCTTTGTAATTCCAAATTATAAATGGTGGGAAAATCCTTTTTACGGCATTGGACTGAAAGTGTATGATTGGATGGCTGGCAGCCTGGGATTGGGACCGTCACAATTTTTATCAAAAGAAGAAACGCTTGACCTTGTTCCTAACCTGGATCCCGAAGGCCTGCGTGGCGGAGTACTGTACCATGACGGGCAGTTTGATGATGCAAGGCTGGCTATTCATTTAGCAATGACGGCTGCAGATCATGGGGCAGTTATTATTAATTATTTAAGTGTGGAAGGCTTGATGAAATCAAATGGAAATGTTTGCGGAGTAAAAGTCAAAGACAGTCTTGCTAATCATCAATATGAAATAAAAGCGAAAGCAGTAATTAATGCAACCGGTGTTTTTACAGACAGTATTTTAAAAATGGATGATATCAAAGCTGAAAATATGCTAACCATCAGCCAGGGCATTCACCTGGTT
>DATDPZ010000145.1:0-2115 GCA_035292525.1 Chitinophagaceae bacterium | reverse complement strand
CGGTATTGATTGTTTACTCCAATTAATAAAGTAACAAAATCATAAGAAGGCAGAAATTTATATTGGTAAATTGCTTTTTGTAATTCATCTGTTGTCCATCCGGTTTTGGCAATTATCTCCGGATCTTTAAAATCAAATCCCTGTTTTCTTATGAACAGAACAGTTTGATATGGAAAACTCTCGGTAAGTAATACACTTTCTCCAATAGTGTAAGAGTCGCCAAGTGCCAGATATGTATAAGAAGTATCAACAGACTTACTCATTTTACTATAGTTGAATTCTAAAGCTTCCTGTCTTTCTTTTGTGAAAATAAGAATAAGGATGAAAAGAATTGTTTTCATAAAAAATCAATGATTGCCTTTACTACATTATTATCACGATAAATTCTGTGATGGCCCAGTCCTTTTGTTACTAAAAACTCAACATTCGGATAGTTCTTATACATTACTTTTTTTGCATCCGTAAAAGGAGTCACCCTGTCACCTTCATCATGACACCAAAGGATCCTGGCTTTTATATTTTCGACCGCACGGCTTACAGAATACCATTCAATTGGCTTCTGGCTTAACTTGATCACCTGCTCATTAAATTCTTTTTGTACTGCTTTTTTTACTCTCATTAATTCAAAAAAGTATTCCATTGCAAAACTTGATTCGGTGGCAGGCGCAATCAATACCACTTTTGAATCTTCACCATGTTCAATTTCCTCCATTGCAAGACTGATGGCGAGGCCACCGAATGAGTGCCCAATAAATGAATTTACTGGTCCGTATTTTTCATGAATCGTTTTGATCATGTTTTTAAACTCAACCACATTTAATGTTTTTCCACTGCTGTACCCATGTGCAGGTGCATCAAAAGCCAGCACTTCGTATCCTTTTTCCAACAGTAGTGCTATGTATCGTTCAAATTTTACCACAGAAGAATTGAATCCATGAGTGATTAAAATTTTATGCTTGCCGCCCTGATTCCAGCGATAGCCGGTTATTGTTTTCCCATTTTGACTGAATTCAAGTTTTTCAGATTCTTCAAATAACCTGGTCAGTGGTTTTCTGTAAGTGAATTGCGGTGTAGAAAAAAGTGAGATGGCAAATGCTGCTGCTTTTTTTGATGATACCAGGGAAAGAATTTTAAGTTTTGTCCTGTAATAGCTGATCGAAAAACGTTGTGCTAACTTTGCCATAACACAAATTTAGTTATGGAACTTGTTATTATCGGGTCGGGTAATGTAGCTACGGTAATGGGTAGAAAATTCCTTGAAGCAGATCACCGGATTCTCCAGGTGATTAGCCGTAATGAATCAGCCGCCGGTAACCTTGCACTGGAATGGAATACAGAAAGCATAAATTTCTCAGGTAAGATTTATCCGGATGCAGAAGTTTATTTAATTGCTGTGAGTGATGATGGAATAAAAGACGTGATTAACCTCATTAAATTATCGGGAAAAGTAGTAGCACATACTGCAGCATCGGTATCCAAAGAGATTTTGCAACCCGTATCGGATCATTATGGTGTTTTTTATCCGCTGCAGACTTTAAGAAAAGAAATTCCAGAAATACCTGAAATACCAATTTTATATGACGGCAATGATGAATTGACCAAAATAAAACTGGAATCGCTGGCAGTTTCTATTTCGCCGGGTTATGTATCTCAGGCAGGTGATGAACTCAGGAGTAAACTTCACCTGGCAGCAGTTTTTGCCAGTAATTTTACCAACCATCTATATGCATTAGCAGCTGAGTACTGTAATAAAGAAGGAATCAATTTTAAAAAACTACAACCCCTTATTGAAGAAACGGCAGCAAGGCTGAAATTTATTTCTCCCCAAAATGCGCAAACAGGTCCCGCTCTCAGAAATGATGAGGAAACTATCCGGAAACAACTTGTTTTATTAGCTGCTTATCCCGAATTAAAAAAAATCTATGAGTACATCACAGACAGTATCAGGAATTTCAGGAAAGAATAGCAAAAAACTGTTTTAAACTGTTCACTCCATACTTTACAATCAGCTTTCAAAAAAAATCACATTTAAAGGAATGCTGAACAGCGTCAGCAAAACATGAATACTTCTCCATTGAAACGAAATAAATACAATATTACAGATATCAAAATGAG
>DATDPZ010000144.1:0-7967 GCA_035292525.1 Chitinophagaceae bacterium | reverse complement strand
CTGGTAAAAACTTCCAGCTTATCTGCCGTTTTTCTTTTGGGACCCAACCAATGAGTGACGCCAAGAAGAAAGAAGATCATACCAGCCACAATCAGTAATTGAATGCCTACAGGCAGGTAACTTCCCGAACTGTTTACCTCTCTAATAATATTACTCAAATCAGTTTGAAGTAATTGAAACATAAGTTCTATCTGGAACGCAAAAGTAAGATTAGATGATCAATTAACCTTAATATTAATAAGCAAAGCGTAAAAAAGAGGGAAAGAAAATAAGCTTTAACCTGAATTTTTCCAGCTATTTTCTCGTATAAACTTTCGGCAAAAAAAATCCCTCCCGGAAAATTCGGGAAGGACTTTGCTATATTGAAGAAACCTTACACTAATTTTTTACAATGCCTGCATTTTCTACAGGAGGTTTTCTTATAGATGAAACTGGTTTGGTACCGGGCCTGGATTGTGCTTTGGGGGTATTCTGTTTATTTTGCCCTACTTTTTGTAAAATCTCCAAAGTAGATTTCAAGGATGCATTTGTTGAATCAAATTCCAATCCCTTTTGGATAAAAATGATAGCGGTATCCCTATTCCCTTTTATATTGTTATAATACCCGGCCAGGTAACCGCAGGCTTCAATTCCCATGCCTGTAAACCGCTCTTTATCTTTAAATGCCACTTCAATTGTTTTCAGGTAAAATGGTAATGCTAATCCCTCAGTCATGGCCGTATCAATAGCGGAGTTGGCACGACCACCCCAGAAATAACCATAAATACTATCGGGGCTCATGGCAGAATACATGGTAAACTTTTCAATTGCTTTTGGAAAGTTTTGGGCCTGGTAATAAGCAAGTCCTACATTAAATAATTCCCCACTGGAAGGATCTTTCTTTGCATTATATAGCACTTCCCTCATTTCTGCCTCTTTAATTCTGTTTCCTTTTGCCTTGAAATAATCAGCACCATCCTGTAATGTTTTTATCATGTCTGTATAAACAGTATCCAGCTCCGCAGCTTTTACATAACTATCAAAAACTATTGTTTCGTCACCCGATGTAGCTCCATATATTTTTCCTTTCAGAACCAGATCATATGAAATAATGTCCTCTGGTTTTTCCCTGGCGAAATATTTATCTATATAAGGTTTTGCACTGGCTGTATCACCATTATCAACATATGAATTTGCCAATAACTTATACACTTTAGGTTTTGTTTTTGCCCCCATTGTATTCTCTACATTCTGCGCTTTGCTGATGGCACAGGCATAATCTTTTTTAGCCCAGCATAACTGTGCAAAAAGATACTCATCCTGTATATCTACTTCGGGTACTTTGCTTTGAATATATCTGTTCAGAAAATTTTCTGCTTTTGTATAATCCCGGGTTAAAAAATAATAATAAAATAACTCGTGAAGAGCTAAACTGAAATTGGGGTCTATTTCAATGGCTTTTGTAAGATTTTCTAAAACGAAATCCCAGTTTTTTTGCGTTTCAAATAATTTAGCAACCCGTATATAAGGATAAACAAATTTTGGATTTAATTGCAAAGCCATCTGGTAATACTCATAAGCTTTACCACCACCAGCGCCAGGATTTGCTTTTCTGTATGCGTTGCCAAGATTCAATGCAATTTCGGCATTCTTAGGATCCCGTTGCAAGGCCTGCTCCAAAACCTGAATGGCATATTGAAAATTTCCCTCTTTCGCATCCACATTGGCACGGCCAACTGCATTCAAAACAACCGGGTCATCCCCTTTCCTGGTTTTACTAATTGTAATAGCAGCTTCAAACATTTGTCTCGCCTGTTCAATCTTTTTATCAAGAAGATGTACATGCCCTCTTCCGACAAGGAATAAAGGTGCATTGCCGTTTAACTGTAATGCTTTATCGTAAAGCTGCCGGGCAGCATCGTTTTCATCCATATCCAGGTAAGTTTGACCCAACCAATAGGTGGCTTCAATTACGTTTGGATTAACGGCCAGTATTTTTTGAAATACCTGAACAGCATTTGCAAACCGATCTGCATAAAGATGGTTGATCCCTTCCTGCAGGGTTTGTGCTTTTACACCGGTTGATGTGAATGCTGTAATAAAACTTACAGCAATTAAGATTCTCTTCATTTTGAAAACACTTTATAGGTTTATAAATATAGCCATTTATTTATTCTTCCCGCAAGGTTGCCGGCCGCACATTAAACTGCAAATGTACCGGTACCAGGTAGGCCCTGCGAAAAATCAACTGACCCTTTTCACCGATCATGAAATTTTTAAATCCATGACCCAATCCACTCCTATGATTTTCTTTCAATATATATACCAACTCCCTGATCATAGGATATCTTCCATTGTAAATATTGGCCTGCACAGGTTGAATATATTTTCCCGGCAGGTCTGTACTTTCAATTTCAGCCAGTTTTACTTTTGTCAAAAAACTTTGTTGTTGTTCGTCTTCCTGATTACCGATCCAGCTTACTCCTATAAATCCAACAGCCATCGGGTTTTTAGAAACATAATTGATCACTTCCTCACTACTCCTTGCTGCTAAACTTTTATTGGTTAATGAATCGCCTTTCAACACTGAATCGACGATGAAACGTACCGTACTGGTTGCTTTTAACCCGTCAAATACCGGGATTAAATTTTTCACAAATTTTCCGGTAAGAATTTCCCTGATGTCTTTCATGGTAAATAGCTGCACCTTTGCTTCCGGATGTACGATTACTGCAATGGCATCAAATGCTAATGGTAATTGCTCTGGTGAAACCTTCATTGAATCAAGTAAAAAATCTTTTTCCTGTGGTGTAAACCGTCTTGTCACAATGATCATCCTTACAGAATCAACAGCCAGGTCTTTCAGGCAATCTGCTTCGGGTTTGTAATTTACTTTCAGTTTTACACCAGGATATTTTGCTTCATAAACCTGTACCTGCGAATCAATAACCGGTTTAAAAGATTCGTCCGCACTGATGTTGATGGTTCCTTTGTCGAACCGGTCTGATGGAATGTTCTCTCCGGAAGATCCACATCCGGTTAATATAACGAAGATCAACCCCCTTCCTATAAATTCTTTTAAACTGAACATTAATTTGCTTGTTTCTGAATTATTTTTTTTTAAATCCCCTGTAAATCCTGAATCCACCATATAAAAGACTGGACGCCCCAAAAATTATTGTGAGGGTATGGTCCATTTTAAAATCATACCCAAAATTTTTTTGAAACAAAAAGAAAACACCAATTGCTATCCACAAAACACCCATTGTATAGTCATAAACCGACCTAAACTGCAAACCGGATTTCCTTTGTTTTTCTTCAAAATTCATACCTGTCGAAAATAATTTTAAAAGGGTGGCAAGATATTGATTTTTTACTCTTTTACCCCCATAAAAATTACAGGCTGGGTATAGGTTAAAGCCACCTTGTAATTATTTTGTAAGGCTGGCTTCCAATCGGGCATTTTCTTCATTACCCTAAGCACTTCTTTATCAAAGAGCTTGCCCCCGCTTTGAACTATTTCAAATCCCGAAAGAGTACCGTCCTTATCAATTCTGAATTTTACTCTTACTTCCACTATTTGACCTGATTCCAGATCTTCCGGTGCCCGTAAATACTTTCTTAAAAAATTTAACCAGGCAGTAATGCCCCCGGGAAAAGATGGAGGAATTTCTACAGGCAGAAAATTATTTTCTGATGTAGTAGTGGCAATAATTTTTTCTCCGATAGTTTCACTTCCTGAGCTTATAATTTTATTAGGATCTGTCAATGATTCACCCGGCAGATTTTCTTTGCCAACTGCTGTTATCCTAATGTCAGCCTGATCCGGCATATCCGTTTCCATATTATTCGCAACCAGTTGAATCCTGTTAATATTTTTTACCTGCTTGATTTTTTTTTCTGTGTTTTTTACAGGTTGTACTTTGGGGGGTAAGATGATATACTCTTTTAAGACAACCGGATCCGGCATGTTAATAATTGGAGGACTAATATTTTTTTTCACTATAAAAGAAAAAAGAATTGAAAAGATCACCAGGGAAAGTGCTATTCCCAATGAAAGTATAAGGCGGTAATTATACTCCCTGCGCAATGTATATGCCCCGTATGATTTATTTCTGTTTTCAAACAAAATATCCAGCAGGTCAGCTTGCAAAATTTCTTTGTTTGTCATCTTTATCCGTTTGCTGAATGAGATACAGGTTTTCCATATTTCCATAGATTTTGTATCTGTTGAAATAATTGCTTATTAATAATTCTTTTTACCTGAAATTTGCTCCATGAAAATTTTAATGGTTTGTCTTGGAAATATATGTCGCAGTCCTATAGCTGAAGGCATTTTACAACAAAAAGCACGGCAAGCGGGATTAAACTGGAGAGTGGAAAGTGCGGGTACCAATCATTACCATACAGGTGAACCGCCCCATCCGCTTAGTCAGAAGGTAGCCAAACAGAATGGTATTGATATCAGTGCACAAAGAGCCAGAAGATTTTCGGCTGATGATTTTGAAATCTATGATGTAATTTATGCACTGGCAAATGATGTGCTGGATGAAATAAGAACTTTTAATAAACATAAACCGGGCGGATATGATGAATCAAAAGTTAAGTTGCTGATGAATGAATTGATGCCGGGAAAAAATATGGATGTACCCGATCCCTGGTATGGACCGGAACCAGGCTATCATTTAGTGTATAAGATGCTTGATGAAGCTTGCGATGCGATTGTAAAAAAATATTCAATACTCAATGTTCCCCGCCTGACCGTCGGGCAGGAAAATTCAATGAACAAGTAATTACATTTAAACTGACTTATTTGACCCATTTGACTTGTATGACCAAACCATCTCTTCCACAAGGCACCAGGGATTTCGGACCAGATGTGGTTCGAAAAAGAAACTATATACTTAATACAATAAAGAATGTATTTGAGCTTTATGGTTTCGAACCGCTGGAAACTCCGGCGATGGAAAACATTGAAACATTGATGGGGAAATACGGGGAGGAAGGCGACAAACTGATCTTTAAAATTCTCAATAATGGTTTAGATAATCCTGACAAACATAAACAGGTAAAAGAAGATTTTGAAAAAATTTTACAGGGGAAAAATGTAAAAGGGATAACCGAACGGGCATTAAAATATGATCTCACCATTCCTTTTGCCCGTTATGTGGCCATGAATCATCATAATCTTGTTTTTCCCTTTAAGCGATACCAGGTACAGCCTGTTTGGCGGGCAGACAGACCACAGAAAGGAAGATACCGTGAATTTTATCAATGTGATGCTGATGTAGCAGGAAGTAATTCTTTGCTGAATGAAGTAGAGCTGGCAAATATTTATATGGATGTGTTTACTCAACTAGGAATTAAGAATTATGAGTTAAGGATTAATCACCGTAAAATACTGACAGCCCTGGCTGAATTATGCGGCGGCGCTGAAAAAATGAATGACCTTGCAATTGCGATTGACAAACTGGACAAACTTGGTTTGGAAAAAGTAAAAGAGTTGCTGAAGCAAAAAGGATTTTCTGCAGATCAGCTTGCTATGATTGTAAAATATATTTCCATTTCAGGCAGTAATGAAGAAAAGCTTTCACAAATAAAAAATTTAATAGTTAACTCCTTAACAGGAAAAAAGGGGATAGAAGAAATAGAATTCCTTATTTCAAATACTAAATCAATAATAATAGATTTCACCCTGGCAAGAGGTCTCAATTATTATACAGGCATCATCTTCGAAGTAAAAGCACCGGCCGAAGTAAAAATGGGAAGTATTGGCGGCGGCGGCAGGTATGATGATCTTACCGGTTTATTTGGTGTTCCGGGTATTCCAGGTGTGGGTACTTCCTTTGGTGTAGATCGCATTTACGATGTAATGGAAGAACTTAAATTGTTTCCCGGACAGGTACATGCCGGTACACAGGTTTTGTTTTTTAATTCAGGGATAAATGAAAGCAAAATTGCTTACCGGTTGATGCAGCAGCTACGATCCCGTATAATTAGTACAGAACTTTATCATGAAGCGGAAAAATTGGACAAGCAATATAAATATGCTGAAAAAAAGAATATTCCTTATGTAGTAATTATAGATACAGAAGACCTGGAAAAAAATACCTGTACAATAAAAAATATTGTTACAGGCGAAAAGAAAACAATTTTTCAGGATGAACTGCTTAGTTTCAAATTTTGATTTTTTAAAAAAGCCACCTCAGAAAAAATTCCTGAAGTGGCTTCATTTTTATTATAATTGATTAAAAATCTAATCTGTTAAGGATTCTGGACTGAATTAGGATTGGCCTGAAGTTCAGAGATAGGAATTACAAACTGCCACAAGATGGATCCTGCGGGAACTTGCAATGTCCCTCCACCAGATGCAGATACATAATTCGGAACAACTGATCTGTCGAGTGGTTGATTCAATCTTTTCAGATCAAAAAAGCGAAAACCTTCTCCCCAAAAATCTACCCGGCGGTGAAACAATATTTCATCAATCAGCGCCTGTCCGCTATTGGTACTCAATACATAATTTGGATCCCTGTTTTTAGCCAATGTAAATAAAGCTTGTCTTGCTTCAACTTCTTTACCAGGAGTATTAGCATAAGCTTCAGCCATTATTAAATACATTTCTGCCAAACGAATGTATGGCACATCTCCAATTGTAGGCAGGTTCCTTATCGAAAACTTCCTGCTCATATATGGAGAACGGGAAAAGTTTGTAGCCGGAAGTGGAAAATTTGTTGTGTTAGGATTTGGTTCCCACATTTTTTTTCTTACATCGGTTGCAGTAATCTGACCATACAATGCAGAATTGATACGTTTTGGAACGCCCCGAATATAAGAGGTATTACCATTGTATGAAATTTGCCCTAAATATGAGCCAAAGGTATCACCCTGGTCATCCTGAACAAATGCACCCCAAATCCACTCCGGGTTGGAAAGATCATTAAACCCGGCTTGATATTGAGTATTCGTCATAAGTGAATGACCGCCCTGGTCAACTACTTGTTTTGCATAGGCCGCAGCATTAACATAATCCTGCATAGTTAAAGCTACCCTGGCACGAATAGCAATGGCTGCCCGAATTGATAAATGCGATTTAAATTGTGGTCCTGCAGGAGGTGCTGAGGCCGTGCCAAAAGCGGTGATTGCGTCTGCCAAATCCTTTTTTATTTGTGTGTAAACTTCTTCAACAGTCGATCTGGGTAATTTTGTATCAGTTGCTGAAAGTGGCATTGATAACCCTAATTGGTTATTGGGTACAGTAGCCTTGTCATAACGTTTAGCATAAATCTGAACCAGGTTAAAATAAGCCCATGCTCTCATGGTGAGAGCTTCAGCCTTCAATCTGTTCTTATCAGCATCAGTGCCTATTGCTTCATCTATTTTATCAATTAATGCATTAGCATTTCCAATACATCGATAATAAAGCCTAAACGGGTATTCTACATATAAGTAGCTATCGTTTCTTTGGTTTACCCATCCACCACATCCATTACCAGGTGTGTACCAACTGGCTACCGCCTGGTGAACATCCTCACCCATAAAATCAAGCATGAGCATAACACCGCCCTGACCAGGTTGATTTTGTGCACTAAATCTGCTATATAAATAACGATAAATACCATTGATTACATTAGCAGCATTCCCGGTAGTAGTAAATATTGCAGCATCGTCTACATCCCCGGTTGGACCGACATTAAAATATTCTTTCTTACAGCCTGCAAGCAAGCTAAAAAGAACAATAAAGATTAATATTTTTTTCATAATCTATTTATTAAGAATTTATATATAAAAATTAAAATATGAAGTTGATACCGGCGTTGATCAAACGGTTAGGTACATAAACCGGGCTATTAGTTCCATTAAAACTTTCAGCTGGATTCATGCCTTTTCTTTTGGAAAAAATATAAAGGTTTTCGCCGCCTACATAAAACTTGGCCTGATCAACTCCAATTTTTCCTAAGAGAGATTTTGGCAACTTATAGCTAAGA
>DATDPZ010000143.1:0-12949 GCA_035292525.1 Chitinophagaceae bacterium | reverse complement strand
CAGGCATAGTAAAGATTTCAGGCAATCAAGATACAGAAAATTATCCGTGTGCAAACGTTTTTACCCGTTTAGCTTCACAAGTAAACGGATAAGAACCGGCTACCGCTTTTCGCCACTATCATCTTTGTGTTGTCAATCGGTCCCGAAAAAAATCGGGAGACGTCACCGGTTGATTGAAATAAAAATTTTTAAACATTTGTCCGCCGGAGCCTTTGCGAAGGCGAACAAGCAAAACTTAAAACTATGTACGCTTTAAAAAACAAAGTACAATTGATTGGCAACCTGGGTGGCAAACCAGAAGTAAAAAACACCGAAAGTGGTAAAAAACTGGCACAGTTCAGTGTCGCTACCAATGAAAGTTACCGCAATGCCAAAGGTGAAAAAATAACAGAAACCCAATGGCACCGCGTAGTAGCCTGGGGTAAGCTGGCAGAGATTGCCGAAAAATACCTTGATAAAGGAAAAGAAGTAGCAATCGAAGGCAAACTGGTAAACCGCAGTTACAATGATAAAGACGGTAATAAAAAATACATTACCGAAATTCAGTTGAATGAGTTGCTGATGCTGGGAGCGAAACCGGCCACCGAAGCATAAATTTTTAGCCACGAATTGCACGAATAACACGAAAAATGTTTCGGCAATTTGTGGCTTTTTTAAAAAATTTAATTTTTTGCCATGACTGACCCTTTATACAAGGATGAAGTTTATGAAATTGTTGGAATTTGCATGGCAGTTTATAATGAACCCGGCTATGGGTTTTTAGAAATAGTTTATAAAGATGCAATGGAAATTGAGTTCATCGAAAACGAAATGGACCATATAAGAGAACATGAATTTCCTGTTTTATATAAGGGGAAAAAGCTAAAGCGAACATTTTTTTCTGACTTTACCGCATTTGAGAAAATAATAGTTGAAGTAAAAACAAATGCAGAGGGAATTTCTGATGATACAATTGCTCAAACTTTAAATTATTTAAAAGCCTCTGAATATAGAGTTGGAGTTATTATTAACTTCGGAAAACGAAAACTTGAATACAAAAGACTTGTTTTCTGAATTTGTATTTATTAGTGCAATTAGTATAATTCGTGGCAAAATAAAAAACCCGTGACTAACATTACTTACGATGTAACCAATGAAATGTTCCGGCTGGCAACTGAGTTGGTTAATCAAAGCTCAAGAAATATTTTTCTTACAGGCAAAGCAGGCACAGGCAAAACAACCTTTCTTAAATACATCAGGGAAACCTGTCCCAAGCAAATGGTCATAGTGGCCCCAACAGGTGTCGCTGCTATTAATGCAGGCGGAGTAACCATGCATTCTTTTTTTCAATTACCCTTCTCTCCTTTTATTCCGGATACCGGAAGTGGGTTTGGCAAAAACAATGAAGAAGTGGCAAACCGCAATAGCCTGATCAGCCGGCTGAAGATGACAAACGAAAAGAAAAAAATAATTCGTGAGCTGGAGCTTCTCATCATTGATGAAATAAGTATGGTGCGGTGAGATATGCTGGATGCGGTGGATACCATCTTACGCCATATCCGGCGCAGACACCAGGAGCGGTTTGGCGGGCTACAGGTATTATTTATCGGCGATATGTTTCAACTGCCTCCTGTTATAAAAGATCCGGAGTGGAATTTGATGAAAGAATATTATAACAGCCCGTTTTTCTTCGACAGTCAGGTTATTAAAGAAGAGGCGCCTCTTTATATTGAATTCAAAAAAATTTACAGGCAAAGCGAAGAAATATTTATTAACCTGTTAAACCAGGTAAGAAATAATGAACTGGAAGAGGAGGGAAGAGAACTCCTGGAGAGTCGTTACCGGCCCGTGTTCCGAAGAACAAAGAATGATGGCTATATTATCCTGACAACACATAATGAAAAAGCAAGAAACACAAATGCAAATGAGCTGGCCAATTTGAATGCCTCTTTATTTACTTACGCTGCTGAAGTTACCGGTGACTTTCCTGAGTCTGCTTACCCGGCTGATGAACTATTACAATTAAAAGCTGGCGCACAGGTGATGTTTATAAAAAATGATTCTGAAAAAGCAAAGCGGTATTTCAATGGAAAGATTGGCGTGGTTACAACGCTTGATAAAGAAAAGATTGTTGTTCAGTGCCTGCCTGCCGGACTGGCAGGTAATGATGATCCCGATGCCATTGAAGTAAAAAAAGAGAAATGGGAAAATATTCGTTATACAATGAATAATACTACCCGCCAGTTAGAAGAAGAAGTGCTGGGCTCTTTTGTCCAATATCCTTTAAGGCTGGCCTGGGCTATAACCATTCATAAAAGCCAGGGATTAACTTTTGAAAAAGCACTGATAGATGCCGGAGAAGCATTTGCCCCCGGCCAGGTATATGTTGCATTGAGTCGCTGTACTACGTTGGAGGGAATTGTTCTTCAAAGCAGGATAAAATCAAATGGTTTTTTTACTGATGAGCGAATTGTTCGCTTTTCACAAAATTATACTTCGGCCAATTTGCTGGAAAAGGAATTACAGGAATCAAAGAAAAATTACCAGTTGAAAATTTTGACTTCCCTGTTTGATTTTACAGCAACGATTGGTGAGTTTAATGAACTGAAGAATTATTTATCAGAACATAAATCGTCTTTTAATGATGAAACATATGTATGGGTAAATGAAATTGCCGGTAAGTTAACTGAGATGCAAACAACAGCAGAGAAATTTCAATTACAATTGAAAAATTTATTTCTGCCGGAAGAAAAGCCAGCGTCTGATACTGTTTTACAGGATCGGATAAAAGCCGGTAGCATTTACTTTGTAAATGAACAAAACAAACTCCTTACCTTAATTCAAAAATCACCGGCCATTACTGATAGCAGGATTCATGCAAAAGAATTTAATGAAGGACTGAAAGAGGTGTTTGCACAATTGTCAAGAAAAAAATATATACTTGACGGATTTGCCGGAAACTTTGATTTGGAAACCTATCAGCATCGAAAAAAGCATTTTGTTTTACCGCCATTTACGGTAAACGCTTATGCAGGTTTATCAAAACAAAGAACAGAAAGCCCTTACCCGGTGTTGCATCAGCAGTTAAGAAAACTGCGGGATCATATTTGTGCAAAAAAAGATATGCCGATTTACATAGTTGCGGGTTCACTTACGCTGGATGAAATGGCCCGGTATTTACCACAAACATTACCTGAGCTCAGAAAGATAAGTGGATTTGGAGATGCAAAAATTGAAAAATACGGCCAGCAGTTTTTAGATATTATCCTGGAATATTGTAAAACAAATAATCTTTCGTCGTTAATTCATAATAAAATCCCCAAGCGGGAACGAAAAATTCAAAGCAGTGAGAAGAAAGTGAAAACTGATACGAAAGAAGAATCGTTTAAACTTTATAAAGAAAAAAAATCGGTTCAGGATATTGCAAAAGAAAGAGGACTTACTATACAAACAATTGAAGGGCATCTTGCCCATTATATAAAAACCGGAGAAATAAATATTCACGAACTGGTAAGCAGAGAAAAAATAATTTTAATTGAACCGGTAGTAAAAACATTTGGCGGGGGTTCCATGACGCCTATTAAAGAAAAACTCGGTAGCGGGGTTAGTTTTGGTGAAATCAGGCTGGTACTTGCCTGGCTTGAGTTTCAGAAGAGTTCATCTGCCCATAAAAACCATTAAAATCTGAACATCACTTGGATTTATTCCGGAAATACGGCTGGCTTGTCCCAGCGTTGCAGGTTTGATCTTAGTAAGCTTTTCTTTTGCTTCATTGCCTAAAGAATTGATTTTTTTATAATCAAATGATTCAGGAATTTTTACATTTTCAAGTTGTCCCATTCTATCTACTAATTCTTTTTCCTTTTCTATATACACTTCATACTTTACCTGGATAGCAGCCTGCTCAATTATTTCTGAAGGATAGTTCTTCAATTGTTCCTGTAACAGGGGTAAATGAGAAACAAGATCTTTTAATTCCACCCCGGGACGTAATAAAATTTTAGAAAGTTTTTGTTTTTCTGTGGTTGGAGAAGAAGACAGCTTTTCAAGAAATGGATTTATTTCTTCTGTGTTAACTGAAGATTCGTTCAATATTTTTTTTATTTTCCCAACCCCTTCTTTTTTTGATTTCACCAAATCCATTCTCTCTTGTGAAGCAAGGCCAAGCCGGTAGCTTAATTCTGTTAACCGAATATCCGCATTGTCTTGTCTTAATAATGTTCTGAACTCCGCTCTTGATGTAAACATTCTGTAGGGTTCATCGGTTCCTTTACTGATCAGGTCATCAATTAATACACCAATGTAAGCATCACTTCTTTTTAAAACTAAAGGCTCCAGGTCTTTTACTTTTTGGTGTGCATTAATTCCAGCCATTAATCCCTGGCAGGCAGCTTCTTCATAACCGGTAGTTCCGTTTATTTGTCCGGCAAAAAAAAGGTTCCCGGTCATTTTGGTTTCTAAAGAATACTTTAATTGAGTCGGAGGAAAAAAATCGTACTCAATGGCATACCCCGGTCTGAATATTTTTACCTGCTCAAACCCCGGCACAATACGAATAGCTTCGTATTGCGTTTCTTCCGGAAGAGAAGTTGAAAATCCATTCACATAAACTTCCACTGTATTCCATCCTTCCGGTTCTACAAAAAGCTGGTGTCTGTCTCTTTCGGCAAACCTATTGATCTTATCCTCAATGCTTGGGCAATATCTTGGCCCGGTTCCATCTATTCGTCCGGCAAACATTGGACTTTTATCAAATCCGGTTTTTAGAATATCGTGTACTTCTTTGTTTGTATAGGTTATCCAGCAACTCTTTTGTTTTTTTGGCTTTTGTATATTTAAATAAGAAAATCCTTCAATTTTCTCATCTCCAGGTTGTTCTTCCATTTTTTTATAATCCAGGCTGCGTCCATCAACTCTTGGAGGAGTCCCTGTTTTCAGGCGGTCACTTTCAAATCCAATTGAAACTAATTGTTCTGTAATTCCTGTTGCTGCCTTTTCCGAAACCCTGCCTCCGCCAAAATTTTTTTCACCTATATGAATAATCCCATTTAGAAATGTTCCATTGGTCAATACAACTGCTTTTGCTCTTATTTCATGCCCAAGTCCTGTTTTAACACCAAAACATTTTCCGTTTTTTATTAAAAGCCCATTTACCATATCCTGATAAAAGTCAACATTTAAAGTGTTTTCCAACATCAGACGCCAGGTAGTGGAAAAGAGCATTCTATCGCTTTGAGCTCTTGGGCTCCACATTGCCGGTCCTTTTGACCGGTTTAGCATCCTGAATTGAATCATAGACTTATCAGTCACAATTCCTGAATATCCACCAAGTGCATCAATTTCTCTAACTATTTGACCCTTAGCTATTCCGCCCATGGCTGGATTACAGCTCATTTGGGCAATAGTTTGCATATTCATTGTCACAAGCAAAACTTTTGACCCCAGATTAGCTGCTGCTGCTGCTGCTTCACAGCCTGCATGGCCAGCACCAACGACGATAATATCATATTTTGGAAACATATAAGCCTGCAAATGTACAAGCAATCAGGCTCTGCTGATGAGTACTTTTAAAGTAAGGATGAAAAATTTCACATGAAATTATTTTTGAAAATCAGGCGTTTCACATGAAACATTTTTAAGTAAAATATTTTTTAAGATAGAAATTCTCCTTTTCTGTCATTTTTGCTTTCTCTTTTTTTGATTTATCAGAATATCCGCACAAATGTAACACTCCATGAAAAATGACTCTGTGAATCTCCTGGCTGAACGATACTTGAAAAATTTTTGAATTATCTCTAACCCTATCAATACTTATATATACTTCAGCCAGTTTTTTGATCTTATCATTGGAAAAATCAAAAGTGATGATATCGGTAAGATAATCATGGTTTAAGAATTGTTTATTTAATCTTAAAAGTTCTTTATCTGAGCAAAACACATATCTAATCTCGCCTAATAAAACATTTTCTTTTTTAAACATTGAAATAATAAATGATTTTAAGGTACGTCTGTTTGGAAGACTGAAGGATTGTTTATTGAAAAAAAAATAAACAGGCGGATTTCTGGTCATATTTTCATATTTCGCAAGCAAATGTAATCCAGTAGATTTAGCTTTGGAGCTAGTAATTATGAAAATGAAATTATCAGAGTTAAGGCCTGGTCAAAAGGCTTTTATAAGCCATTATGAAAACAATGAAATCCAGCTCAAGTTGTTGGAGATGGGGTGTGTTCCCGGAGAAAAAGTATTGGTAGAACAAGTAGCACCTTTAGGTGATCCGATTTCTATAAACATTGCTGGCTACTCTTTAAGCCTGAGAATTAACGAGGCTGAAAATATATTTGTTGATATAATAAATTGAATATCAATAGTTTAATGAAAATTGGTTTGTATTTTGGCTCCTTTAACCCCATTCATAACGGGCATTTAATCATAGCAAATTTTCTTCTCAACGAAACAGATATTTCAAAAATCTGGTTTATAGTATCTCCACAAAATCCGTTTAAACAAAACAACAATTTGCTAAATGAGTATGACCGTCTTCATTTAGTCAGATTCGCAATTCAGGATGATATTAGGTTTAAAGTATCTGATGTAGAATTCAGTTTACCAAAACCCTCTTACACGGCTAATACACTTATTTATCTTACTGAAAAATAT
The DNA here is from genome assembly GCA_035292525.1 of Chitinophagaceae bacterium. Classification (GTDB taxonomy): domain Bacteria; phylum Bacteroidota; class Bacteroidia; order Chitinophagales; family Chitinophagaceae; genus VBAS01. Next base: position 6,312 of record DATDPZ010000143.1, on the reverse strand, counting down.
CCTGAAAATAATTTTTCGATTATTATGGGAAGCGACAGCTATCAAAATATTGATAAATGGAAAAATTATAAATCCATCATTAAAAACTATCCAATTTATATTTATAAAAGACCGGGCTTTGATATTACAGAAATCCGCAATGCTGATATAGCCCTGTTTGATGCTCCTCTACTTGAAATCTCCGCAACACAGATCCGCGATTATATCAGGAAAAAAAAATCAATCCGGTATTTGGTGCCGGAATCTGTCAGGGAAGAAATAGAAACCAGGCGATTCTATAAAAAGGGAGTTTAGAAAAAATAACCCATCAACAAACATCCAAGTACAATAACGGGCGGAAGTATTCTGGTATACTGCAATAAATTGAATGTGGTTGCAATTACAATTGCATTTAAAAGACTACCTACTTTTATTTCAAGAAGTGAAATATCTTTCATCAGATAAAGAGTAGCCGCCACCATGATGCCAACAACTGCAGCATTAATTCCTTCAAGTGACCGGTACACGGCTGCATACTTTCTGAGATTATGCCAGATAGGGAAAAAGAAAAGAACCAAAAGTGCACTTGGAAGAAATATGGCAATTGCTCCGATTATACAACCTAATATCTGCATCGCTGTTCTTTCTTCCGGAGTGGTTCCGTGATCTTTTAGTGCCATTCCTCCCGTAAATGAAGCAATGGCGAAAACCGGTCCTGGTATTGCACGAACGATTCCCATGCCAGTATACATATCATCTTTATTAATACTAATAACTTCAGGATCTTTTTTTCTAACTGCATCCGGCCTTACAGAAAACTGCTCATACATAAGTGGCATTAACACTTGTCCTCCTCCAAACACAAGACTTCCCATCCGATAGGTGTTTTCGAAAAGATTTATTGGTCCTCTATTGGGCAAATCATTTTTTCTTGCAAATTCACTTAACAGCCCGGCTAAAATAAATATTATTCCAAATAACCAGAAGTTCCACCATTTAATCTTTTTAGGTTTTTGCTCAATTTGAGGTATCCGTTTCCTGCTTAGATTGGTGGCTACTCCTCCCAGAACGATCAGCAAAGGAAAAATCCAGGGTTGTTTAAAAAAAATAAAAGTAGCCACACTGCAAATGATCATCAGTACCCAGGTAATTTTATTTTTTATAGAAATAGTAAATGCCATGACCGTAGCGTAAACAAGAAATCCCACTGCCATCGGTGGTATAAATTTAAAAACATCAAAGCTAAGTGCCCGTTTGTCTATATAATGCAATAAAAAAGATAAGGCCCCCATTAAAATACTTGCAGGCAGTATCCAGATAATTAAAGTAATAACTGCCAAAGGAACGCCCCCTCTTTTGTAACCAATTAAAGTAAGCGTTTGTGTAGAAGACGCTCCGGGAAGTAATTGACAAAATGCCGTATACTCCATTAACTCCTGCTCTGTTATATAAGGCCGTTTATGAACAAAAGATTTTAACATCATCCCTAAATGCGCCTGGGGTCCTCCGAAAGCACTGATGCTATGTATAAACACAGCCTTTAAAAAAGGTATGTGGCGAAGCAGCATTGTTGACTAAAAGTAAAAAAATTAACTCATGCAAAACAAGTTGTTTCTTTAAAGAACTATTTCCCCTAAATTCATACAAATTTTAAATAATGAAATATCTTTTTTACATCCTGCTTTTTATTATTTCCACTAACTTATTAAAAGCCCAGAACAAAACAACTGATCTGGTAAATAAAATATCTGTTGCGGCAGATAAAATTGAATCTAAGTGTATAGACTGGCGAAGAGATATCCATCAGCATCCCGAATTAGGAAATAATGAATTCAGAACTGCTAAACTCATAGCTGATCATTTACGTTCTTTGGGAATCGACGTACAGGAGGGAGTAGGAAAAACAGGAGTAGTGGGAGTTTTAAAAGGCGATAAACCGGGCCCTTGTATCGGACTCCGGGCAGATATGGATGCATTGCCGGTTGTAGAAAGAGTTGATCTTCCCTTTGCTTCAAAAGTAAAATCTACTTATAATGGACAGGAAGTAGGAGTGATGCATGCTTGCGGACACGATACCCATGTTGCTATATTAATGAGTGTTGCAGAAATATTAGCCGGGATGAAAAAAGAGTTAAAAGGAGTTATAAAATTTGTATTTCAGCCTGCAGAAGAAGGCCCGCCTGAAGGTGAAGAAGGTGGTGCTCCATTAATGATTAAAGAGGGAGTGCTTGAAAATCCCAAGGTGGATGTTATGTTTGGCCTGCATATAGGAGCACAAACAGATGTTGGAAAAATAAATTACAGAAGTGGTGGCACTATGGCAGCTTCCGATTGGTTTACCATAAAAGTAAAAGGAAAACAAACGCATGGCTCACAACCCTGGGGTGGAATAGACCCTGTTGTTGTTTCTGCGCAAATAGTAAATGGTCTTCAAACCATTGTGAGCAGGCAAACAGATTTGACAAAAAATGCAGCGGTAATTTCTGTCAGTACAATTCATGGCGGAGTACGGTCTAATATCATTCCTGAAGATCTTATTATGACAGGCACCATCAGAACACTGGATACGGTTATGCAAAATTTAATTCATCAAAAAATTAAACTCACCGCGTCTAAAATTGCTGAAGCATCAGGAGCAACGGCAGAAACAATTATAGAGAAAAAGACATTGGTTACCTATAATGATCCGGTTTTAACAAAACAAATGCTTCCCAGTTTTATTAAAGCAGCCGGAGAATCTAATGTGGAAGAAGTGCCCGCAATAACGGGGGCAGAAGATTTTTCATTCTTTGCCGAAAAGGTGCCCTCTCTTTTCTTTTTTATAGGTGGAAAACAAAAAGGAGTAGACCCGGAAAAAGTTTTTCCTCACCATACTCCTGATTTCTGGATTGATGAAAGCGGAATGAAAACAGGTATAAAAGCTTTTTGTAATCTTGTTTTTGATTATATGAATATGCCTCCTGTTTCCTCACAGGAAAAAGGGAAAAAGCCATTTTAATACAACCGGGAAATTTAATTAAAATAACTATTTCAGCAGAGAATAAACCATCCAACTCATTAAATAAGCAAGGCCGGTCATATATACAAACTGTATGACCGGCCATTTCCATGTCCTGGTTTCTCTTCTCACAATAACTAATGTACTCATACATTGCATAGCAAAAACATAAAATACCATCAGGGATAAACCGCTGGCAAGTGTATATACCGCAGTGCCGTCTTCTTTTCTGGCTGCTTTCATTTTGTCTCTTAACCGCATACTGGTTTCATCCTGTTCGCCTACGCTGTATAGCGTTGCCATTGTTCCTACAAAAACCTCTCTGGCGGCAAAAGATGTTATAAGGGCAATGCCGATCTTCCAGTCATAACCTAACGGTGCAATGACCGGTTCAATGCTTTTACCCAAAATACCGGCATACGAATTTTCAAGTTTTGTTGTGTGAAATTCTTTTTCCAATTGTGCCTTGTCGGCGTTTGGTTGCTGTTTTAATTGTTCAAAACTGAACGTCACTTCCTGCATCCTTTTTCCCGGACCATACGAACTCATTGCCCAGAGGATAAGACTAATCACCATGATGATTTTACCGGCATCAAAAACAAATATTTTTGCTTTATTCACCATGGTTTGAAAAATATTTCCCCAGCGTGGCGAACGATAAGTGGGCAGTTCTAAAATAAAAAAACTTTTTTCTTTTATCCGTATAAACCATTTTGCCACATAAGAAACTATCAGCGCCATCACCAGGCCCATCAGGTATAGTCCCATCATCACTAATCCCTGAATATTTAAAAATCCAAAAAGGTATGTGTTAGGTATTACCAAAGCGATCAGGATGGTATAGACTGGTAGCCTGGCCGAACAACTCATCAGCGGAGTTATCAGTATGGTAAGCAATCTTTCTTTCCGGTTCTCAATACTTCTTGCACTCATAATGGCCGGGACTGCACAGGCAAAACCGCTGATCATGGGCATAACGCTTTTACCATTAAGCCCTACACTTCTCATGAGCCGGTCACTGAGAAAACTGATCCTAGCCATATAGCCCGTGTCTTCTAAAAGGGTAATAAATCCAAACAGGATCATGATCTGCGGTACAAATACAAGAATGCCGCTTAACCCCGCAAGCACTCCGTTAATTAAAATATCACTCCACCATACCGACGGCAATGTTTTTGTAAGCCCGGAGCTGAGATTTGCAAACCCAATTTCAATCCAATCCATGGGGTATTGAGCGATCAGGAATACACTTTGAAATAACAAAAACAAAACTGTAAGTAATATTAAGTAGCCCCAGCGACGGTGAAGCAGTATATTATCAAGCTTGTCAGTAAATAAATTTTTTTGCAGCGGATCAGGCTCCACTACCGTTTGTTGAATGATACTTTTGATCCTGGCATACCGGTCAATGATTTCTTCTGCCTGTGATTTGGTCTTATTAAGCGGAATGTTTTTGATTGCTTCTGTAATAATCTTTTTTGTAGTGCTGCTAATTTTAAGTTCTTCGTAATTAAATGCAAGATGAAGCGCTTTATAATCGCTGAGTTCGGGAAGTTTTTCCCTGATTGTTTGTACGGTGCCCTTCCCCCAGTAAGCCCCCGGAACAAAATTTCTGATTGAACTCTGGGAAAGATTACCTGACAACGTTGATAACACTTTTTTTAACTGTGGTATTCCTTTATTTTTTCTTGGATTAACGGGGATCACCTGTACACCTAATTCTCTTTCCAGACCCGGTACGTCAATTTCAATTCCTTTTTTTCTTGCAATGTCCATCATCGTCAACACCACTACACTTGGAATTTTTAAATCAATTACCTGGGAGGCAAGCAATAAATTCCTTTTCAAATTAGAAGCATCAACGATCAGCACCAGTATATCCGGATGCTCAGGATGCTCATCATTCATCAACAGGTCATAGGTTACCCATTCATCATCACGCCTTGGGTACATGCTATAGGTACCCGGCAAATCAAGAAATTCTGCCCAAATACCATCATCTATTTTGGCTTCACCCAATTTCATTTCTACCGTAACCCCGGGGAAATTGCCCACCTTTTGGTTCATGCCCGTCAGGCAATTGAACAGCGAACTTTTTCCGCTATTCGGATTTCCCACCAGGCCTATATGTATATGATGTCTTTTCACAATAGCCTGCAAAAGTAATCGGGTACAGCCTTCTTTACTTACGAATTTCGATGTTTGAGCAGGTGATTTTAATCATAAAACCGGCTGTATTACTGTTCCAAATGCAACTCTTCAGTATAATAAACTCCCCTTAGCTCCGAATCTTCCAAAGAAAGATTTGCTCCCATTACGCTTCTGTTAGCCATTGAACTTTCTAATTATAATCAGAATTGAATTTTTAAAAAACATTTGTACAGGTTTTATGACAGAATTTTAACCTCTCTCCTTCATGTCAATTTATAACTTTGCAATAATTAATCAGATACCGAAATGACTCACATCTTAAAATTTTTATTCCTGCCGCTTTTATTTGTTTACACTTGTTCGTTTGCACAAAAAAACAAATCTCCAAAACCAAATAAGGCAGACAGACTTTTAGTAACCAATCTTCAGGCACATATCAGCTACCTGGCAGATGATAAACTGGAGGGAAGAAGAGCAGGTACCAATGGTGAAAAGCTGGCAATGGAATATATCAGCTCACAATTTCAAAAAACAGGGATAGAACCCAGGGGCAGCAATGGTTTTTACCAGCCTTTTTCAATTTATGATGGAAAACAAATGGATCCGTCCACCCATTTCATTATTAATGACAATCACCTGGTTTTAGGAAAAGATTTTTTTCCCCTCTCTTTTTCTTCCAATATCAGCCTGGAGGCGCTACCGGCCATTGCTTTACAGGAAACGGATATGCCCTGGTTTTATGATTTGAAAACGGGCTTGGAAGAAAATAAAAACAACCCGCATTTTGATCTGTATGATTATATCCGCAACAATGTAAAAAAAGCAAAAGAAAGAGGCGCTTCGGCAATTATACTATATAATTCCTCTTCCATTGATGATCAATTACAATTTAATAGTAAAGACCGGTCGGAGGTTTCAGATATTCCTGTGCTTTATGTTTCTAAAGAAGTGGCCGGTAAATATTTTGCAGATGAAACTGCAACACTGGATATAAAATTAAAAGTAGTGATTGGCGATAAATTCAGAACGGGTAATAATGTAATTGGTTATATTGATAACGGCGCGACTGCTACGGTTGTACTCGGTGCTCATTTCGATCATCTTGGTTATGGTGAAGACGGTAACTCCATGATCAGAACAGGAGAAAAACTTATTCATAACGGCGCCGATGATAACGCCAGTGG